>DAOTVD010000308.1:0-4641 GCA_034437075.1 Anaerolineae bacterium | reverse complement strand
AAGTTTGGGCTAAAGTGGGTCTTGCGCCTGGGCATTATCTTGCTAGGGATTCGCCTGAGCTTGGGGGATGTCTTGCGTTTGGGCGCAGTCGGGGTGCCGTTGGTCATGTTTTGTATCGCAGGGGCAATCGTCTTCACCCGTTGGCTGAGCAATCGCCTGGGATTATCGGGCCGGATGGGGACGCTCATCGCCGTAGGGACGAGCATTTGCGGCACGAGTGCCATTGTGGCGACTGGCCCCGCTATTGAAGCCAAAGATGAGGAAATGACCTACGCCATTGCCAATATTACGCTCTTTGGGGTGCTGGCGATGTTTCTCTATCCGTTTCTGGCGCATGGCATTTTTGCTGACGATTTACAACAAGCGGGCTTATTCCTGGGCACGTCCATTCATGAGACCGCCCAAGTCGCGGGGAGTGGGCTAATCTATGCCGATCAATACAACGCGGCTGAAACGTTGGATGTGGCGACCATCACCAAATTGGTGCGGAATGTCTTGATTGCGGTGGTCATCCCCCTCATGAGCTATCAATACCACAGGCAGCAACGCCACAGTCACGGCGAAAGAAAATCAATCAATCCTCTGTCGTTGTTCCCGCTATTCATCCTCGGTTTTTTGCTGATGGCGGTGGTGCGTTCGGTTGGGGATGCCACGCTAGATAGCAGCGGGTCGGCCTATGGGGTTTTTAGCGCGGCTGATTGGGACGCGCTAGTGGATGTCATCCGGCAGGCGGCGGAGATTTCGCTGGCCGTGGCCATGGCTGGCGTCGGGCTGGGCACCACCTTCCGGCAATTACAGGGTTTGGGCCTAAAACCGTTTATCGTGGGCTTGGGTGCATCGGTAGCCGTGGGGGGCTTTAGCTTGGCGGGAATCCTCGTTTTGAGCGGGTTGGGCCTAACCTAATAAACCGACAGCAGGGCCAACCCGCAGAGATCAGGGCTGGCGGCATATTTCTTATTCACCCAGCCCCTATCCCCCAGCTAGGCTATCCCATGCGCCTTGCAGATACATGGCCCCCAGCGCGCGATCATACAGCCCGTAGCCCGGTTGGCCCTCCTCGCCCCAGATCATACGCCCGTGGTCGGGGCGGATTGGCCCCGTGTAACCCACCTCGGCATAGGCGCGCAACACCGCCACCAGATCAAGATCGCCGCCCGCGCGGGTGTGGTCGCTCTCGTGGAAGTCGTGCGCGGCGGTGCGTTTCAGATTGCGACAATGGCCGAAGTGGATACGCCCGCCAAAGCGGCGAACCATCCCTGGCAGATCGTTCTCAGGGTTCGCGCCCAGCGAACCTGTGCAGAACGTCAGCCCATGCGCCGGGCTTTCGACCAAGCCCAGCAAGCGCGCCAGGTTGGCTTCATTCGTCACGATGCGCGGCAAGCCAAAGATCGACCAGGGCGGGTCGTCGGGATGGATGGCCAGTTTAACCCCGGCTTCCTCTGCCGCCGGGATGACCGCGCGCAGAAAGTAGGCCAGATTGTCCCATAGATCATCCTCGGTTTGCTCACGATAGGCCGCCTTGAGCGCTTCGGGGCTATCTTCCAACGGAAAATACGCTGGGAAATCCTGCGACCAGGGATCGGCCATCTTTTCGAGTTCGGCATGGCGATAGGCCATCGTGTTAGAGCCGTCTGGCAGATCGAGCGCGAGTTCTGTGCGGAACCAATCGAACAGCGGCATGAAGTTATAGCACACGACCTTCACGCCCAGCTTGCCGACGGTCGCCAGATTTTGTTTGTAAACTGCGATAAGCTCGTCGCGGTTGGGCCGCCCCAGCTTGATGTCATCATGCACCGGGATGCTTTCGACCACATCCAAGCGCATGTCGTGGGCTTCGATCTGATCTTTCAGGCGGCGCAGGTCGGCCTGGGGCCAAGGTTGGCTCGGTGGCACGTTATACAGCGCCGTGACCACGCTACGCATGCCGGGAATCTGGCGAATATAGGACAATGGAATGGGGTCTTTGTCGGCATACCACCGAAAGGCAAGATACATGGTTTACACTCCGCTATAGGCGCTAAAACCGCCATCAATCGGGACGACAACCCCGGTGACGAAGCGCGCCGCGTCCGAGAGCAACCATTGTACCGTGCCGAGCAAGTCGTCCGGCTCGCCGAAGCGGCCCATGGGCGTGTGGTCAACCACTTGCTGGCCGCGCGGGCTCAAGCCTCCGGTTTCGGCGTCGGTCAGCAGATAGCGATTCTGTTCGGTGATGAAAAAGCCCGGCGCGATGGCATTCACGCGCAAGCGCGGGTCATATTCGCTCGCCAGATGCACCGCCAGCCAGGCCGTAAAATTGTTGATTGCCGCCTTGGCCGCGCCATAGGCCACCACGCGCGTCAAGGGGCGCAACGCGGTCATGGATGAAATGTTCAGGATGCTACCGTGGCCTTGCGCGGCCATCTGCGCCCCGAAAACCTGCGCGGGCAGGAAGCTCCCCAAAAAGTTAAGGTTAAAGACGAATTGCGCGGCCTCGGCGGGCAGGTCAAAGAAGGCTTGCTCCGGCGTGACGGTCGCGCTGGGGTGGTTACCTCCCGCACCATTGATAAGAGAATCGACACGACCGTAGCGCGCCAAAATTGCTTCAGCCGCTGCCTGAATGCTCGCCCGGTCGAGCACATCGCAGCGCAGGCCGAGCGCGGCGGGCAATTCGGTGGCGGTCGCTTTTGCAGCATCTTCGTTCAAGTCCAGTACGGCGATTTTCGCGCCGCCTGCGGCCAAGCCACGCGCCAGGGCGGAGCCCAGCACCCCCGCCCCGCCTGTGATGACGATCACCCGATCGGAAATATCAAATGTATTAGCCATCGCGAAAGCCCTTGATCCATGCGAGCACTTGCTCGGTCTGCTGCGTGATGGCGGCGAAATTTCCGGCGGCGATGTCGTCTTTAGCCACCAGCTTAGAGCCCATGCCCACACAGGCCACGCCCGCCGCGAACCAGGCGCGCAGGTTGTCCTCCTCCGCGCTGACGCCGCCCGTGGGCATAATCCGCGTCCAGGGGCTGGGGCCGAGGATGGCTTTCACGAAGCCCGGCCCGCCCACCGCCGGCGCCGGGAAAATCTTGACGATCTCCGCGCCGAGTTCCTCCGCCTGGCTGATCTCGCTCAGCGTGCCGCAGCCGGGCATATAGGCGATTTTGTGCCTGTTACACAGCCGCGCCACGTCGGGGTTGAGCGTCGGCCCGACGATGAAATCCGCGCCGTGGGCGATATACAGCGCGGCGGTCGGCGCGTCGAAGACCGAGCCCACACCTAGAATCAAATCTTTGCCGTAATGCTTGCGCAGCGCGGAAAACACCTCAATGGCGAAATCGCCCCGGTTGGTGAACTCCACCGCAGGCGCGCCGCCCGCGCGCAAAGCGTCGATCACGTTGCGGCTGGTGTCGATGTCGGGATTGAAAAACAGCGGCATCAGCCCGGCTTCTAAAACCGTGTTGTAAACATGCAAACGAGTATGAAAGGCCATCTTGCTCCCTATCGCGAGACGCGCCCGGAGGCGTCGCCGCTCATCAGTTTGGTGACTTCGTCCACCGTGACCAGATTGAAATCGCCGAAGATAGAATGCTTCAGGCAACTGGCCGCGATGGCAAATTCTAACGCTTGTTGGGGGTCATTTTCAAATGTGCGCAGGCCGTAAATCAGCCCGCCCATAAACGAATCGCCGCCGCCGACGCGGTCTACCATATGCGTGACGTCATATTGGCGGCCTGTGTAGAACGCGCCATCTTTCCACAGCGCCGCCGACCAGGTGTTATGGCTGGCCGAGAGGCTGCCGCGTAGCGTGATGGCAATAGTTTTGAGATTTTCAAATTGCTTATTGAGTTCTTCGGCCACATGCTGGTACTTCTCGGCCTCCACCTTGCCGCCGATCACGTCTGTATCGGGCGCGTGGATGCCGAAGACCTTTTCGGCGTCTTCTTCGTTGCCGATGGCCACATCGCAATAGCTCACCAATTCGGGCATGACTTCGGCGGGGGTTTTGCCCCATTTCCAGAGCTTCTTTCGATAGTTGAGGTCGGTTGAAACGGTCAAGCCCATCTCTTTGGCGATCTTCAGCGCTTCAAGCGTGGCGGCGGCGGTGCCCTCACTGATGGCGGGCGTGATGCCTGTCCAGTGGAACCAGTCCGCATCGGCGAAAACCGCGCGCCATTCGATCATGCCCGGCTCAATGGTCGAGAGAGCCGAATGAGCGCGGTCATAGACGACCTTGCTACCACGTTGCATCGCGCCCAGTTCCAAGAAATAAATGCCCAGGCGCTCGCCGCCGCGAATGATTTTGTCCACGCCCACGCCGTATTGGCGCAAGTACATCAATGCCGCGTCGCCGATGTCGTTATCCGGCAAGCGCGTGACAAAATCGACATCTAAGCCGTAATTGGCCAGCGAGACCGCGACGTTAGATTCACCGCCGCCGTAGATGACATCGAAGCTGCGCGCCTGGCCGAAGCGTTGAAAGCCCGGCGGCGACAAGCGCAGCATAATTTCCCCAAAGGTGATAATTTTTTTCGACATGATTTTCCCTTCATTGTTGGTCAGATTGATAATTGAATGCGCTGCTCGAACGTCTCTCCTTGGATATACAAATTGAGCGGGTCGCCATTTGGCTCGAATATTACCGCCGCCCAACCGTTGGCCGTTTGCACC
>DAOTVD010000307.1:0-4598 GCA_034437075.1 Anaerolineae bacterium | reverse complement strand
CGCTTATGTCGATCTGGCATTTGGTACAGGCGCGCTGAAGATTACCCCCGGCCACGACTTCAACGACTACGACGTCAGCCAACGACATAACCTGGACATTATCAGTGTCATGAATAAAGACGCTACCATGAACGACTTAGCCGGGCCATATGCGGGGCTGGATCGCTTCGAGTGTCGCGAAAAACTATGGGCCGATATGGAAGCCGCAGGGCTAACCATCGAGGTCAAGCCGCATGAAATGACTGTGCCGATTAGCCAACGGGGCGGCGAAGTCATCGAGCCGATGATTAGCGAACAATGGTTTGTGAAAATCCAACCGCTGGCGGATAAGGCTATGACCGCAGTCCGGGATGGGCGCATAACCATCGTGCCGGAGCGCTTCGAAAAAGTCTACTTCCATTGGATGGAAAATATTCAGGACTGGTGCATCAGTCGCCAATTGTGGTGGGGGCATCGCATCCCGGCCTGGTATCATGCCGAGACGGGCGAGGTGCGCGTGCTGCGCGACGGGCCGCCCGATGATAGTGGGCAATGGACGCAAGACCCCGACGTGCTTGATACCTGGTTTAGCAGCGGATTGTGGCCGTTTAGCACCTTGGGCTGGCCCGAAGATACCGCCGACCTGCGCCAGTTTTACCCCACGACAATGATGGAAACTGGGTACGATATTCTGTTCTTCTGGGTGGCGCGCATGATTATGATGGGCTTATGGTTCACGGACGAAGCACCGTTCGAGACGGTCTATCTGCATGGCTTGGTGCGCGATGAAACCGGGCGCAAGATGTCTAAAACGCTGGGGAATGTGATGGACCCGGTAGAATTGGTGGAGCAATATAGCGCAGACGCGCTACGTTTTACGCTTTTGACAGGCTCCACACCGGGCAATGATATGAATCTGGCCGAGTCGCGCATTGAGTATAGCCGCAACTTTGGCAATAAGGTCTGGCAAATCGCGCGCTTCATTCAGGGTAGCCTGCCCGAAGATCAACCCGCGCCGTCGCGCCCAGTCGTTGATCATTTGGATTTACCAAGCCGTTGGATTCTCAGCCGTTTAACCGGCTTGGTCGAAACCGTAGATCGACTTTTCGCGAGTTATCAATATGCCGAAGCAGGCCGCCAGATTCTTGAATTCCTGTGGGATGAATTTGCACCCTTCTACGTGGAAATCAGCAAGCACGCGCTCTATGGCGATGACGAGAGCGCCAAAGCGGATACGCTGAACGTGCTGCAATATAGCTTGGATGTGGCGCTGCGGTTGTTGCATCCCTATATGCCATTCATCACAGAAGAGATTTGGCTACATTTGCCCCACGAGGGCAAGTCGTTGTGCATTGCAGAGTGGCCCGCCAGCCCAGACATGCACGACGCCAACGCGGAAGCCACCATGCAGACGCTCTTGGGCCTGGTGGGCGAAGTGCGCCAAATCCGCAGCGAGTATAACGTAGACCCTGGTCAGCGCATCACTGCCTATGCTGAAGGCGGTAGCTATGCTGAGGCGCTACGTGAATACGACTACATTTTTGCGCGGCTGTGCAATATCGAACAGATTACGTTTGGTGAGACTGCCCCGCCCCAATGCGCAACAGCCGTCGCTGCTGACGCGACGTTGTATCTACCCTTGGCGGATATGATCGACTTTGAAGCAGAACGGAATCGCCTGAATAAGGAGCTGGAAAACCTTCAAAAGCAGATCGCAGGTAAGGAAAAGCAATTAGCGAATGAAAATTTCCTGACCAAAGCAGCGCCGGAGGTGGTGCAAGCCACGCGCGACAAACTCGCGGAATTGCAAGCGAGCCGCGCGGTGGTGGAAGAACGCTTGCGCGAACTTGCGTAGTTCGGTTGGCTTGGCAGAAGGGCGTATGATGCGCCCTTTTTTAGTCTTCTACCCCAATGTAAACACGCGGCACGCGCGGCAAAATGCTTGTCGTGACTTCGTAGTTAATTGTTTCGGCCCAACGCGCGATGTCTTCTGCCGTGATGCGCTGTTGCCCTTGCTGGCCGAGTATCACGACCTCGGCATTTTCGGTCGCCTGGGGTGCATTGGAAAGATCAACTGTGATTTGATCCATACTCACCCGTCCGACGATGGGTGCTTTTTGTCCATCCACCAGGACATATCCTCGGTTCGAAATCAGGCGATGATAACCGTCTCCGTAGCCAATTGGCACCAAGCCGATGGGAGTTGGTTTGTGGGTGATAAATGTGCGCCCATAGCCCACACTACTGCCTGCTGGCAGCGCGCGAACTCGAGCTAAGCGACTCTTGATAGCCATTACAGGCTGGGGCACAAATGGCAGGTCTAATGCTTCATTGGGGATTAGTCCATAGCTCACCAAACCAGGTCGCACCATGTTCAAATATGCTTGTTGATGATGAAGGACACCTGCGCTATTGGCTGCATGGCGTAAGGGCACTTCGATACCTGTTTGGGATAGCTGCATGAGGATGTCGTGAAACTGCTGAATTTGTTTTTGGGTAAACGCAGCGTCGGCCTCGTCGGCTGTGGCAAAATGGGTGAATAGTCCTTCAAGACGAATGTTCGGATACTGTTGTATCGAACTTACGAAAGGTAGGGTTTCATCGACCAACTGGCCAAACGTCCCCATGCCGGTGTCTATCATCACATGAAAGGACAGCGTTTTACCTAAACGCGCCGCTTGTTGCGACCAGGTTTCCAGGGCTTGTTGGCTATTGAGCGTGGGCGTTAGATCATGATCGGCGGCCAAGGGCAATTCTTCAGGAGCGCTGTAATACAGAACAATAATCGGGGCCCCGATGCCTGCCTGGCGCAATTCGACACCTTCGCTCACTCTAGCCACCCCCAGATGGCTGGCTCCAACCTGGATAGCCCTTCGTGCGATGGGCACGGCACCATGACCATAGGCATTCGCTTTCACTATCGCCATCATAGCCACGTCGGGCGTTAGATACGCACGAAGGTTACGCAAATTGTGTGCATAAGCATTCAGGTCGATTTCGGCATAAGTTAAGGGGGATAAGGTGTTAGGCATGAGGGTTCTCAAGTGATTGGACGACGAACCACTATAACATACCTACTTAAAGGTTTGTTGCCGAAATACCCTTGCATTTTGGGCACAACAGGGGTAATATTCTCCTCACGCTTTAAGGGGGCGTGGTGTAGCGGTTAACATGCCACCCTGTCAAGGTGGAGATCGCGGGTTCAAATCCCGTCGCTCCCGCTCTGGGTGCAAGCTTGAGACAAGTTTGCACCATTTTTTATTTCCCGCTCAATACCCTCAATGACCTCATCCGGCGCAAGTACGCCATCATCAATCACCACGCCGAAATTTCCATGTAGGGCGATACCAATAACTTGGTCATCGTAGACGAAAACGCGATCCACAATTTTGGCGACTAACTGGCGGCGCGCTTCGTCCGGGTTGTCCTCATCAGCACATTGATCCCAATACAATTGGAAGTTCTCGACCAGGTCGGCGGCCTCGATCAACTCATCATAGTCGATGGGGCGCAGGGCTTCGATCTCGCGCTGTAGCTTTTTGCGCTTCTCGATATATTCTTCTGGGGTGAGAAAACCGTTCTCCCAACTAAAGTCGATACGCTCAACGATTTCGGTGATTTTCTCCATGCGTTGTAGGGCGTCTTGGTTCTCTGAACGGCTGCGGATGGCTTCCTCAACACGCTGCTTGAAGCCCTCGGGGATGGTCAAGTTGGCGAGTTCATGCGCGACCTGTTCTTCGATGATGCTGGTTTGCACATAGCCCTGACCGCATTTTTGGTAGCCACGATCCCGGGCTAGACAACGATACCAACTATCTTCGCGTGAGCGATTGAAGCCGGGACGCATCTTGCCGTAGTTGACATCGATTAGATCAGTCGGTTTTTCGGCGGTACAGCGCGCACAATAGACCAAATCTTGTAGGATATACGTCCGGCTGACTTGGGGCGGGCGGCGGACTTTGGTCAAGTGTTTGCGGGCGTCTTGCGCGGCCTCGAATAAATCATCGGTGATGATGGCCTCGTGCTTGCCCTCGTACCAAGTTTTACGCTTGCGGTTCGAGCGTTTGCCTTCGCCCATGCTGCCACTGTAGATCGTTTCGGCATAGGGCACACGTCCGGTATAGACCTGGTTTTGCAACAAGTCGCGTATCGTCTCCTTGCCGACTGGGCGCTGGCCTTCGCGGATTGCTTGGATGAGGGGCTGTTGATTCAACCATTCAGCGACGGTCAGATCGCTGTATTCACCCGACGCATACATGGTAAATGCCTGGCGGATGATCTCAGCTACTGGTTCATTGATATATAGCCCGTGTGGGCGTTCCTCAGTGGCCTGGCTTTTGGTGACTAGATCGTAGCCTAGTGGGGCGCTGCTGCCATTGAATTCGCCATTCATGGCGCGCTGCTTCTTGCCGCGCTTGGTCTCGCTGCTGAGGTTTTTCGAGTAGAAGGCCGAGATCACAGCTAGCAATTGCTCCATCATGGCCGAGTAGGGGGAGTCGTCTTGATCTTCGCTGAAGCCCTCGACACAGTACAACTTGAGGCCGTATTCATGACGCAGCAACATCTTGATCATGACGACATGATCGTGATTGCGGGCCAGGCGGTCGAACTTCCAGAAC
>DAOTVD010000306.1:0-25184 GCA_034437075.1 Anaerolineae bacterium | reverse complement strand
CCAGGGCTACTGGTGTATTTGGGATGGCCAGCGGCTATAACCTTGGGGCCTGCGGCGGGCGTGCCGAGCGCGCGACGGTTGGTGCATTTGCAAGCCGTGTGCCTGCAACCGGGGCTATGGCGTCCGTTGAACCGTGCCGAGCAGCAAACCCTGCATGCCTTGCGCCGCGCAACGTATCGCCTGATGTCGATTTTACAACACGACCCGCATTCGCAAGTGCGCTTTAGCGTGGCCTTGGTGATTGAGGAAATCCTGAGCCAAGACCAACGCGCGATTCTGCATCCGAACATTCGCGGGGCCTTCAACGCCGAGCCAGACCCCGCGCTGCGTGATGTGCTGGCTCGCCTGGTATGATGGACTGGAAGTAGGAGACCTGCATGGCGAGTCAATCGCTGTTTGATAATCGCTATCGCTACGACCATATTTACCCGCGTGGCCGTTCTGGCGAAACCCTGCGGGCCGTCGATACCGGGCATAACGACCGCCCTGTGGTCATCAAGCGCCCCGCCCCCCAGGACGCACCGCCCCTGCGTGCTGCCCAAGAAGTGAGCATCCAGGCGGAAAAAAAAGCCCTAGAACGGCTAGCAGGGCATCCTGCGCTGGCCGCGCTGCTGGATAGCGGCACCTTTCGCGCGGGGGGTAGTTCCTACGGGTATATCGTCCTAGAACGCGCCAGCGGGATCATCATTGAAGACCTGGTGTTAGACCTGGCCGCACGCCAGCAACGTCCCCCCGAACTTGAACTGCTGCATATCGTGGATACGTTGCTAGATTTGCTCATCCACGCCCACGACCAGCACGTGGTTTACAATGATATTGACGCCAAGCACCTCTTTTGGAACCGTGACGCCTATCAACTAAAGGTTATCGACTGGGGTAACGCGGTGCTGAAGGATGACGCCAAGCAAAACCCAAACGTGACCATCGCCAGTGATGTCTACCAGATGGGCGAATTGCTCTATTTTCTGTACCAGGGCGGCGCGCGCTTACACAGCGAAACCACGCCAGCCGGGGATTACAACGTGCATTTTAACGCGGACGTGCCCGCACCCATCGCACAGATCATCCAACGTGCGACCCACCCCAATATTAAAGCGCAGCGTTACGCGAATCTGCGCGCGGTGCGCAAAGCCCTAGATGCCTATCGCGCGCCGTTGGCCCAAGAGCGCGAGCGCAGCGTGCAGGATGTCGCGGCGGCGCTTTCGCCGGACGCCAGCCAGCAACATTTGCGCGACCTGGAAGCGCGCCTGGCGCCAGCCGTGGCCCAAGACCCGGCTTATCCCCCCGCGCGCGATCTCATCCGCCAGATTCGCTTGCAGTTGCAATATATTCAAGTTCAGGCCGATTTCGACGCCGCGCGCATTTATTTCGAAGCCGGAAATTGGGAGCGCGCCATCCATTTAATCGATGACTTGATCCCTAGCGCTGACCCGGCGATTGTAGATGCACTGCGTTTTTTGGTGATGGCTGCCGAACAGTTCAACCAGGCGGGGCGCGCGACCATTCCGCAAGACTTTCATGGCGTGATTGACGACGTACTGAGCAATCGTGTGCTGGCGGCGGGGCGCTTGTTGCTCTCGCTGGCGCAACATGAGCCCGAATACACCGAGGACATGACCCTGCTAGCCGAGCGGCTCGGCAGCTTGTATCCGCAATTGGTCTTGCTGCGCCCGCCCGTAGCCCGTTTACGTGCGGAAGGCGTCGCAAGTGCTGCTCAGGTGGAGGCGCTCTGGCAAGCCCTCGATGCCCCGCTGGCGGATGAGCGTCTCGCGAGTGTTTTGGCGCGCTATGGTGATTTTGCTATCGACCTGGCCGACGCACAAAGCGGGTGGGAAGCCGCCGCCCGGGGCTTGGGGTATCCGGCGGAAACGGTCGAGGTGTTGGTCGGGCGGGCCAGCGAGGCTGCGCGCGCGCTCATGGATCAGTTACGCGCCTTTGGGGCCGCGCTGTATACCGACCCCAGCAGCGCGGAGGCAGCCCTTCAGCACGCGCGCGCTATCGACCCCACAAGCCCACATTTCGAGCGCTTGGCAGGCAAAGCGGCCCAGGTCAACGCCGCGATTGAGGGACTCAGCCGCTTTCAGCCCAATACTGACGGCACCGATATTCCCGATTGGTTGCGCCAGAGCGCCGACCGCTTGCGCCCCCTGGCCGAAGATTTGAACAATCCTGCGCTGCATAATATCTTGAGCGACCTAGACGCCTCGGCGGATGCCTGGCACGCCATCAAAGGCGCGCTTATTTTAGGGCGTCGCACGCAGAGCATCGCCCATTTGCAGGAAATCGCGGGGGCGGTACAACCTTACAACGCCGCCGTGGCGGCCTGGTGCATGCGCACCGCCGAGCTTATCGAACGGGCCGCACATCCCGAGCGCTTTTCAGCCAATGCCGCCTTGAGCGAAGCGCTGCTAGAAGCCTACGCCGCCTGGGACGAGGGCCAGATGGGCCGGGCGGCGGATGGCGCGCGCCGCGCCGAGTCGCTCGGGGGGGATGACGCTGACCGCTTCGCGGCGCAACGTCTGGGGCGCTTGGCGCGCGTAACCGGAGATTGGCTGACGGGTGGCAATGTCGAAAACACGACCCTGACCGATGCCACCGAACGCGCCGCGCTGGATATATTGCTGGCGGATGAACGCGCGCGTTACAACCGCTTTAGCGAGCAAATGCCCAGCGAAGAAACCTATCTTAAGAGTATGCGCAAAGGCATTATCGAACCGCTGCGCGATAGCAGTTCCGCCGCGCCGCGTGCTTTATTTGTGCATTATGTCCTGCGTGGTGTGTTGGACATCCAAGCCGGTGATCTGGACTCGGCGGATTTTTGGCATGTCGCCGCGCTGAAAATTAACGAGCGCTACCGCACACATCCGGTATTCACGGCCTTTGATGGCGAATTGGTGCGCCGCCGGCTCATCATCACAGCCGAGGCCGCCTTGCGGGATGTGCACGACATCCGCGACTTGCACGCCGCGCGCGCGGCCCTGAACGCGCCCCTGGCCGATCAATGGCTAAAAGATGCAAACCGCGTGCTAGTCTTGCTGGATGAAGCGCTGGTGAAATGGTCGGATGGTGAATTTCGCGAAGCCCGCGACCGCATCCATGAGGCCCAGCAACGCGCCGAGGGCGCCGAATCTCAGGCCGGGATGGATTTAGAGCCACTGAAAGCGCTAATCGCCGGGTATCACGCGCGCGCCGAGGAACTCGTCGAGCGGCGCCAGGTGGTGGAACGCGCGGCCATGGCGGGCAGCCAGCAAAACGATCCGCAAGTATTGCGCGCGCTAGAACAAATCGCCAGCATCACCGAGGCGACGCTCGATGCCGATTATGCCCGCACACCGCGTTTATGGGTGGAATTATACCGTCAGATGCTGCGCACGCACTCGAATAGCCAGTTAACCAAGCGCGAAAAGCTCGCCGAGTTCGATAATAACTTCGCGGCTTTGTTTATCGACAAGCACCCGGCCTATAAGCTGTTTTTGCGCTGGCAAGAAGCCGCCCGCGCCCTGCCCGAAGACGTCTCGGAAGATGTGCAGATCACGCTAGAAGAAGATACTACGGTTGAAGCGCCAGTTTATATGGATGATGCCGATGTCGCACCCGACCCCGAAATACAGGCGCGCGCTGCTGAACTGCCACCAGGGCTGTTTGAGGATGAAGACGCCGAAATCCAGCCCCGCCGCCCGCAGAGTTATCATGAGCCGCAGACCAAAAGCGGGGGGCGGCTGTGGAATATCGTGATTGGCGGCGCGATGGTGTTTTTGTTGGGGTTTGTGGCTTTCGCCGCCTTTCAATGGATGAATGCGCAAGATGACGAAGCACCGCTTGGCGCACCACCGACCCGCGCGTTAGCCGTCCTAGCACCGGAGGAGGCCACCGGGACGGCCACCGCGCAAGGCATTCTACCCCCCACGGCGGTGCCAACGCGCACGCCTACGCCGATCCCGCCTACGCGCACCTCCACGCCCCGCCCCGCCACAGATACGCCATTCCCCAGCCCGACACCGACCATCACGCCCACGGATGAGATCGTGCCGACGGTCGCGCCCAGCCTGACGCCTACGCCGGAAATCACCTTCGTGACGAACACACCCCAGCCCAGCCCTACGCCTACCTTAGCCCCGACCGATACGCCCGACCCGAACTTGCCGCCGGATGTGCGCAACGATATTGATCTGCTGCAAACGTTGGGCCTCATTCAGCCGGAGGATTATGCCTGGGACCCGTTGTTCTTCAGCCCAGGGGCGGGCGGGGCCTGGCAATTGGGCGCGAGTATTGCCGACGCGGGTGCCGCGCCGATTGCGGTTACATTTCCGCCCGAATTTTTGGAAGAAGTTAACCCCGATGCGGCCATTCGATTGCGCGAAGCCAGCGCCGAGATGGTCTTGCGGGGCTTTGCCGAAGAACGCCTGGTGGGGGGCGGGGTCTATTTTGGCCTGGGTTTGCAAAATGAACGCCGCCAACGCTACAGCGCGCAGGTGCAACTGCGCAGCGAAAATATCGTCAGCCTGGGGATTAATGAAAACGGTACGTTTCGCGGGGTGTCGCAATTGCCTATGGCCCCCGTGGAGGTCACCCTCTCTGTGCAGCGCAACCCGGATGGCACCGCCGTGTTTTTCATTAACGGGCAACGTTTGGGCGAGTCCCCGGCTTTGTTTCCTCTGGACGAACCGGTGTCGTTGGTGTTATACAACGCGGGGGGCGGCATGTTCGTGACCGTAGCGGACTTGAATTTAGAATTGACGCCTTTTAACGCGAATGATCCGTAAACCAGAAAGTAGCCAACCGTGACGAATCTAAATGACGTTTACGAGCTAGCCAATACCATCGACACCTTTGCCCTGGGGCATTACGCGCGCGTATATGATGCTTACGACCAACGTGCTGATCGTCCTGTGGCGTTTAAGATCATGCGCGCCGAGCATCTCAGCCCGGACGGCGTGCCCCAATGGGAAGCCGAGGCGTTTATCAACGAGGCGAATTTGTTGCTGGCCCTGGCCGATTTGCCGGGGGTCATGGACATGTATGATTGTGGTTATATCGAAAGTGATGCGGTATACCCTAGCGAAGGCGCCATCGACAGTTGTGGTACCGACTTGGGCGCGTTTCGCGCCGCGTTCTATCCGCGCATCGAGGCCGGATGGCGGCCCTATCTGAGCCTAGAACCCTTGCCGCGCGCCGATAATCTGCTGTATGTGATGCGCCAGGGCGGCGAAGGGCGGCGCTTGCCCACCGAGGAGGGCCTTAATTTGGCTTTGCAGTTCGGCCAGTTGCTCTACACGGCCCACGAGCGCGACATCGTCTATATGGATCATAAGCTAGAACATGTCTATTGGGATGGTGCGACCTTGCGCGTCATCGACTGGAATAGCTCGAAGCGGGTGGGCATCGCGGGGCAGCCCGCCGAACAGAACAAGATTAACGATTTACATAACCTGTGCGTGGGCATTTTATACCCAGTGTTTACGGGGTCTGCCCCGCAGAAAGGCTCGTTGCGCCCGCAGCCGGGTTCTCGGGCGGAGGTCGAAGCACGTTATGAAAATATCAATCAGCTAGATTTCTCCAACGCGCCGACGCTGGGTAGAGGCATTGTGCATCTGTTGGAGCAAGGCGCGCGTAAGGAAATCTACACTGCGACAGCCTTTCTGGCGGAAGTGCAGCGTATCGCCGTCCGGTTTGGGTGGAATTTCCCTGGCCAGATGCCCTCCGAGGCGGTGGCGCGCGCGCGCGAACAAACGCGCCAGGGCTTGGAACGCTTGCGCCAGAGCCACCAGGCCGCCCGCGAAGCCCGCGAATACTTCCTGACAGCGGCGGCCCTGGATCATATCAACGAGGATATGGAGGCCGAATTACGGCGCTTGCTGGCCGAAATCGGCGACTTTCTCAACCATCGGGTGATTCCCTAGGGCATACACCACCG
Source organism: Anaerolineae bacterium (assembly GCA_034437075.1). Classification (GTDB taxonomy): domain Bacteria; phylum Chloroflexota; class Anaerolineae; order Aggregatilineales; family J027; genus DAOTVD01. The sequence continues at coordinate 19,270 of DAOTVD010000306.1, read as the reverse complement.
ACACATGATGCACACAAACAAGGATGAAAAACATGGATGATTTGAAGCAGGCGCTAGACGACCTGCGCGAGCGAGTCGAAACATTGAGCGATAGCGCCACCGCTGCCGACCTGAGCGCGCTGGAAACCGAGGCCCGCCAGATGTTGGCCCAGGCCAAAAATACGCCCTATGAAGATGAGGCGCGCGCCCTATTCGCGACCCTCGCGCGGCGCGGCGGTGCAGCCCCGGACGAAGCGAACGCGGAAGTACGCGCCTTGCTGCGCCGCGCCCGCATTCGCATTGACGTCGCCACAGATGATACCGACATTGACGAAGCCATTGATATTTTGGCCGATGCGCTGGATATTGAACCGGAGAATGCCGCGATTCATGCGCTCTTGCGGGATACTGCCGCGCGCAGCCAGCAACACGCGACCAAAGTCAGCGGCCTGGTCGAGCGTTATGGGCTCGATCTTGATCTTTCGGCCCCTCCACCCTCGGAGCCGTCCGCAGCCATGCCCCCGCCGCCCGATCCCGACGCCGCCGAGCCATCACCCCAATTCACGCGGCTGGATGCACAGGCCGATTTGCCCCCCATGCCCGCCGATGGTGATATTCTGGCCGACGTTTCCCAGGCGTATTACGCGGGCGATTATCAGCGCGCTGTCGAAGCGGCGGATCGCGTGCTGGCCCAAGACCCCGGCAACGCCCAAGCCCAGGATTACCGCCAAAAGGCCGAGGATAACCTCGTGCGCGGGGTTGTGCCCGACCATCGCATCCCCTTTGATGCACGGGTGGCTTACAATCGCGCCAATTCGTTGGTGCGCGCAGGCAATTATGACGAAGCGCAGACCCTCTACCGCGAAGCGCGCGACCTGGCCGCGCGGGCGGGCATCCCGCAATGGAGCGACGTAGAGCAAGCCTTGCTCGATATTCAGGATTTGGCCCTAGCGCGCGAAATGCTCAACGAGGGCGACCGCCTGCTGGCTGGGGATGACTGGGAAGGCGCTTTGCGCAAATATGAAGGCGCGTTGCGCGTGGTGCCCAACGACCCCATTGGCGAAGAACGGCTCGAACTCGTCCAGCGCGTGAAAGAACAATACGACCAGGCGACCGTGCAGATTAACATGCTCAGCGGTTCGTTGCTCGAACGCGCCGATGCACTCTCGCGCTTGCTCAATAACCTGGCGAGCATTCGCCAAACCTTGCCTGGCAGCGAGCGCCTCAGCCAACTTGTCGCAGAGGTCAACAACCGGATTGAGGGCGTTAAAGCCCAGTTGCTCTCCCAGGCCGGGAACTTGATGACACGCGCCGAAACGGCCTCATCTCTGGAAGAAAAAAGCAAGCTCGCCCAAGAGGCACGCAGTTTATTGACCACCGCTGCCGGGCTTGACCCCACCGACCCGGCCCTGAACAACACCCTACAACGCGCGGAAACGCTCTTCGGGGCCACGGATGACGCGCGCGAGATTATCGAACGCGCCAGCGCGCTAGCGGCCCAAAATACCGAAAGCGAACTGGCCCAAGCGCGAACGCTCCTGGCGGGTTTACGCGATTATGCCTCGGATGCGCGTTATCGCGCGGCGGTGGCAGATTTGCTGGCCGCGCAGTTGGGGCATATCGAAGAAGCCATCGACCGGGGCGACGTGGTGACCGCCGAACGTTGGATTGCCGTCAGCAAAGAAGAGCCTTTTCGCATCCTGGGCCGCCGCACAGAGTTATTACGGCTAGAAGACGAAGTGCGTAAGATCAAACGCGGGCGTTTGCTGATGCGCCTGGGCTTTGTAGGCGGCTTCATCGCGCTTATCTTGTTGGGCGTGTTCCTGACGCGCGACACCTGGCAGGCGGAGTTCTTCCCAACGGCGACGCCGACGCCTACCGCCACCCTGACCCCGACGCTGACCCTGACCCCGACGGCGACGCTGACGCCCTCTGCCACACCGCCCCACACCGCTACGCCGACCATCACGCCGACAGTTACCCTAACGCCCACCGCCACCCACACACCTTCCTTGACCCCAACACCTACCGCGACATTTACGCCGACCATGACCTTCACTCCCTCGCCAACGCCATTGTTCTTATGCGAAGTCGAAGCTGCGTTTCAGGTCAGCATCCGCGAACGCGCCGCGCTAGGCGCCGAAAGTGTTTCGTTGCTGGAACTCGGCACGCCGATGATCGTCCTAGAACAGCGCATCAGTGATGCTGATGGTCAATTGTGGTATCGGGTGGAAGTGCAAAGCGGGGACTCACTGGTGCGGGGTTGGTTGCGGGCTAACGCCGTCACGCCCCTGACCGCCTGCCCGCCCTTGTAATAACGCGATGGGCCGCCGGGCGGAGATTGATCTGCTTGGCGGCCTAATTCGAATAGCCGACCCACTCGAAGAATAGGGCGTCGAGTTCGGCGCCGTGCTGCGCTTCCAGAATGCTTTGCAGATCAAAGGGCGTCGCGATGTCGTATTGATAGTTCGTGAAATAGGCGCGCAGAGCCGCAAAAAAGGCCGCATCACCCAGTTGCTCGCGCAGGCGATGAAAAAATATAGCGCCTTTGCGATACACCACGGGCGAATACGCCGCTGTGCTATACGCTGGCGCGGGTTGGCCGATCACCGAAATACCGCGTTCTTGCTCCCATTGCTGGTATTCCTGGCGGAAGATGTCGATATACTCCGCATACGTTCCATAAGCGTCTTCGGCATATAGCGCGACGGACCACTCCGTTAGGGCTTCATCTAGCCACGGAAATTCGACCTGGTTATTGCCGACCAGCGCGTACCACCATTGATGCGCGATTTCGTGTACAGTCACCCACTCGAACCACCTGCTGCCGGGGCGCCAGATGCTCTGCGCGAGTACGATAAGCCCCGGGTATTCGATGCCACTCGCGGCGGTGTAGGTTTCCACGACATCCAATTCGGTATACGGATACGGGCCGAAGCGCTCGGAAAATATCCGTAACGAGTCGAGCGTCCAGCGCAACGCATCTGCTGCGCCCGCCGCTTGCCCTGGCAGATAATAAACGTCTACTTCAATGCCATTTACGGTATCTGTTACACGTTCATAGAAGGCGCTGGCCATCATGGCGAAGTCACGCATGAGCGGCGCGGCATAGCGCAAGCGCACCCATTCGCCGCTGTCGTCCGTAAAGCGCGTTTCTTCGGTTAATGTGCCGGAGGCAATGACGGTCAGATAATCGGGAACAGTGAGAGAGACATCAAAATTGGCGATAGCGCTATACACGGCGTCACCCTGCACATGTTGGCTGCCGCGCCACCAGCCCCGGCCCGGTTCGTAAACCGACAGCAACGGTAGCGCGCTCGCCATGGCCAATTCGGTATCCAGATAGCTGAGTTGATTATAGAGCCGCTCGCGGCCTTGCTGAATCGTCAGACGATAATTAAAGGCTATCGTGAGCGTCTCGCCGGGCAGCAGCGGCTGCGGCAGCGGAAACCCGGCTACGGTGCGCGTTTCATCTAGGGAGGGTTCCAGCGCCGCGCCGTTGATGTGCCCGTTCGTCATAGCGGCATCCCCGCCAAAGGTCGGTAAATTGGCGTACAGGCGCAGCACAATCTCGCCTAGCGCATCGGGGGTCGTGTTGGTATACCGAATACGGACCGGGCCGCTGAGCGTCGCCTGGTCAAAGTCCGCATTGAGGCGTAGGTCAAACGTATACAGCGGTATATCGGGCTGCTCAGATAGTGACTGAGTGAAGGGTGCGCGCAAGCCCTGCGCCAGGAAGCCGGCTTCGGACGTGGGTTCTTGGGCCCGCAGGGGCGCCAGCAGCCCTGCGATAAGCGCCACCACCCCGCCTAAAATAACATAGCGTTTCATCGGCTATGGATTCCGGGGTGCAGTCCCTGGTGCTGGGTTCGTTGGCCCCCCGCCCGACCGCACTGCGCTGGTTGGCTGAATGGCTGGTTCATCCTGGCGAATGTCAAGGGGAGTTGCAGTCGCAGCAGGCGGGGGGGTAGGGGTTGGGGGCTGAGGTGTGGCCGTCTGCGGGATTGGAGTTGGGGTCGGTGGTTGGGGTGTTACGGTTGGGGGAATCAGGTTAGCGGGGGCGGCGCGTAAATCGGCCACTGCAAACCCAGCGCAGCTGAAAATAGCCTGGTTTACCCAGCCTTGAACATTGTCGTCATAGATGACATGCAGCCAATTCGCGCTTGGGTCACGATATTGGACGATAACTTGTTCCTGATCGATAGCACTAGCGTTCACTTCTGCCGTCTGCACGTAACTTTCACCCGGGCCTTGGTAAAAACGGACGCTATCGGTCGTATTGGTCGTACAGCGCGCCGGTTGTGGTTCTAATGTTTGGGGCTGGCTGCTTTCGAGGTTATCATTGCCGATCACGGTGAGTTCGACAAACACGGGGGCCTCCATCGGCATAAACGACTCTACGACATAGGGCGCGTCATTGGGGCCGGGCATGTATTCTTGCGTATCGTCGCCGCGTGTAATGGTCAGGCGTAGTGTGTAATTAGCCATCTCAGGTGGTGTGGCCCAGTCGATTTGTAAGGTTTGGGCCACGTTTTGCAATGGCGCTTGTGGCGAAACCTCAAAGGCCAGGCTAGGGGGCTCGACAGCGACGGCCTGCATCTGGCTGGCCTCTGCGTCGGGCGCGGTGGCAATCTCGATCATCAGATTGCCGCTAGTGGGCAAGATGATCGTCCCGGTTCCTACCTCAGCGGGTAATCCGTCCGTCAACATGATCGGCGCCGCTTCTGCACGGCGGTAGCGCAGGTAGACAGTGTCCGTATGCTGGGCTTGCCAGTTCACAGTGACGGGTTGGCCTTCAGTGTACGCATCGGCACCCGAAGGCGCGACTACAAAAGCCGAAATTTCTGGCGCGGGGCTGGGGTCGGGGTCATCATCGCCCAAGGCCATCACCCCCAGCGCCACCAAGGCAATCGCGAGGATCGCCACCAGCGGAATGGCGACTGTAGCGGCCCAACTGGGTAGCATGGGCTGCGCGACGTATGTTCCGGTGACGGCTGCTTGAAAGCGCGATTGATCCTCGGCTACGGTAACGATGTCGTAGCGATACTCGCGCGTGCTTCCCACCAGAGAACCGCCGCGCGGGCGTATTTTGCCATAGACCGAACGCCGTTCGCCTGCCGCTAGAGTCAGGCGGGGCGGGTCAATCGCAAAGTTGAGCTTATTTTGCGGATCGACCCCTTTGAAAGCCACCGTCAGAGCGTCGTTGCCCTGGTTATGCACAAATAGGCGAAAGGCTTCGTTATTCTCTACGCGCGGTGTGCCCATCATGACGCCATAGCCACTGTACGACCCCAGCACAATTTCACCGTGCACAACTACGCCAGCTTCAGGATCATCCTCGGGCGACACGGTGTATGTGACGGGGTAGGTGCCGGGTTTGGTCTCACTACGACGCAAGGGCTTAAAACTGGCGAAGACTTTCGTTTGCTCGTTAGGATTGAGTTGAACCGTGGTGCGTTCGAGCCGAACCCATTCCTTGGGCACACCCTCTACACTAACGGTATAGTCGCGCATAGCGTCGGAGGTATTGGTAATTAGCACGACAGACTGCGCATGGGCCCCCGGTATGATAATGATCTCGGGATTGTTGATGTGTACGGACAGCCCTTCATTGGTTTGGAAGATGGCCGTATCGTCCAATTCGGTGCCCAGCGTTTCGCCCGCTGGCTCGGGCGGTTGATAGATCATGCGCACGTCCGCGATCTGGATTTCTTCGCCCCCGCGCAGGGTGCGCGGTTCGCTGCCAGGCAATCGCAGGCTGTCGACATAAGTGCCGTTGACTGATTCGAGGTCTTCCAGAACGGCTTGCCCATCTATGATGGAGAGTTTGGCATGGTAACGTGACACACCATGCCGGTCGATGACAAGATCGTTACCCGTCGACCGCCCCAAAGCAAACACCGATTTCGTCAGCACGAAACTTTCGGTGGGGCCTTCCGGCCAATAGATTTCTAATCTACCAAAAGATGCTGCCATGAGCGCCGTACCTTCAAGGCTAAAATATCGTTTTCTATTGTATATCTTCCGCCAGAATTCACAAATCGGGGCCAGCACTCGCCCATTAATCGAAGCGAATGCGTGGGTCTAGCCAGGTGTAGATAATATCGACTAGGATGTTGCCGACGATTAAAATCGTGGAATAGAAAATGGTCACGCCCATAATAGTCGTATAGTCGCGCGCTTCGACGGCATCAATGAACGTTGACCCCATGCCAGGGATCGAAAAAATGAGTTCCACAACAAAGCTCCCGGTCACGAGCCCCGCCAACAGGCCGCCAAAGCCCGTTACGACTGGAATCAGGGCGTTTTTCAGCGCGTGCAGATAAAGCACAATCCGCTCGCGCATGCCTTTGGCGCGTGCCGTGCGGATATAATCTTCGTTGAGCACTTCCAACAACGTCGCCCGGGTCAGGCGCGCGATACCCGCGCTGGCCCCCGTGCCAATCGTCAAGACGGGCAGAGCCAGGGCCGCGATATAATCCTGCAAAAACTCCCATTCCAGACGAAAATCTTGCCGCCATATCTGGGTATCCACAACGGGCACCCATTCTAGGCGCACGGCAAAAATCAGAATCAACACTGGGGCCAATACAATCGCCGGGATGGATTGCCCCACAATAGCAGCGAACATCGCGCCGTAATCGACATAGGTATTGTGATAAATGGCAGCCAGCATCCCCAGCGGAATCCCCAGGATGAAGGCCAGCAACGCCGAAAACACGCCCAATTGCATTGATACCGGGATGCGCTCGCGAAATTCATCGATAACCTGTTTGTTCTGGTCGATGTTGGCCACATTCAGCGAAGGGCCGAAGTCCAAGCGCAGCACATTTCCCAGGTAAATCCAAAATTGCGCATCGATGATGTCGATATACCAATTGGTCTGGACTTCCGTGAAAATCTGGCTGATATTCCCCCCGGTAACGACGCACACCTCTCGGCGTGAGATAAGCGCCCAACCCGGTGCTTGTTGCTGCCCCAAACACGTATTGGCATCATCTTCCAACAGTTCGTATTCGCCAAACAAGCTAATCCCCGCGTTCGGGATTTCGGGTAAGGTAGTTGTCTCGTAGCCTGTGTCCGAGTGGCCCTTAACGGTGAGTGTCTCGCCCCAGGCGGTTTCGCTGCCGCGTCCGTCGTTGGGCAAATTAAAAAACACGGGTTTATCCAGGTTGAATTGTTGCTCTAGCTGGGCGCGGATGTGGGCGGGCATTTCGCGCTCGCCGCTGGCATCGAAGGGGCCGCCGGGCAAAGCATGCGAAAAGCCAAACGTCACGGCCACGATGGCAAACAAAATGGGGATGGTCAATAACAAACGTCGGATAATGTATTTCCACATCGTTAATTCACCCCGATACGATCTTGATTGATCCAACCTTGGATGGTTTCGCCATCGGCATTCTCGCATTGGGCGCGGTAAAACACCCCAACGACCTCGCCCGTGGCACTCCGGTAGTAGCCAATATCAAGCAATTCGGCATTGGCTGGTTCTGCGCTGGGGGTCGCCAGGTCAAACGCGCACGCGCCCGCGATCACGTTGCTACCGCCGGAGGGGCCTTCGATGTCAAAGATATTGCGCGAAAGGAATAACCCCCGCTGGCTGAAGCCGATCACGGCATTTTGGCCAAGCTGCACAGTTTCATCTAGCATGTATTCCACCGGCCCAAAGAGGACATCGGTCGGCACCCAGCCTGTGGCGTCCTGGCAGGTGATTTCCGCATAGAGTTCGCCCTCTACGCCCGCGAAATCTTGGATGGTCGTCACGCTCGCATCCGCGCAGGTGCCAACTTGCGCAGCGGGCAGGGGCGGGCCAGGTTGGTTGGTTAGGATAACTTCTGGCGGGGCGGCGGGGGGTAGCGGCGTGGGGGATTCGGCCAGGACGGGCTGGGTCGCGTCAGCGGCGTCAGGCGGGGCGAGCTCTCCGGCAGTTTCGGCGCTATTGCGCACGCCGGGCACCGTGATCATCACCCGTTCGCCGAACACAAACGGCAGCGGCCCAACCATAAATTCCTGGCTGGCCCAGCCCGTGCCATCTTCGCAGGTGATTTCATAGTAGAGCGTGTCTTCAATGCGTTCGGCTGGTGTATCGGTAATCAAGACCTGTTCATCGGGTTGGCAAGTGGCTATTGTGGCATCGCCTGCCGGGGTTTCGGTCAGCGGCAAAGCATCAACGTCCAGGGTGACAAGCCCGCGCTCGCCGTTCTGAAAGCGCACCGGGCCGAACAACGTTTCGGCGGCGGCCCAGCCCACATTCGGCTGCACGGGGTTGAAGGGGTTGGGGCATTGCACGCGATAATATAATTCGCCCGAAGCCAGCCCCGTCAGCGCGAGGACTTCCACCGTATCCCCCACGCGGCAATCGAAGCGCTGGCGGAAAGGGTCATCTTCGCGGTAGGGCGGGTCGCTCGCTTCGATCTTGAAATTGCCGCTCTCGTCAGCCCCGGCGGCGGTCGTCAGGGCGCGGTCGCCGACTTCGATGGCCACTGGGCCAATGAGATTGCCTTGTAACGTCCAACCCACCACACCGCCACAATCCACCAGATGATAAATCTCATTCGTGGGTGTAATGCCGCTATATAGCACTTCCACCACGCTATCCTGCGTGCACGATTGCGGCGATTTATTGCTTAAGTCCGGGCGCAGTGGTTCGGGTAAGGTGGTCATGCGCAAGGTCGTGGGCGTATAGGCGCGGTCGCCGATGTTCAATGTTAGGTCGGCTTCATCCGGAAAGGGCAAAGGCGTACTGGTAGCGGGCGCGGGGGTCAATTCGTAAGGCCACAGCGGGCTATCTGAATAGCAGGCCAGCGAAGCCAGAAGCAATAAGCTGAGCACGAGTGTAACGCGGCGTGGCATAAGTCATTGTCCTCCGCAGGCCCTATTTCCCGCGCAAACGGGGGTCGAGCGCATCGCGCAGGCCATCGCCCAAAAAGTTGAAGGCCAGCGTAATCATTACTAGCGCGATCCCCGGCACCACCCAGATATGCTGGTTGGCATTGAAGCCGCCCAGGTCGCGCACGCTGCTAATCATGGCGCCCCAACTCGGTGTACCAGGCTGTACACCCAGCCCGATGAAGCTCAAAAAGGCTTCGGTAAAAATATAACCGGGAATGGCGAGCGATTCGGCCACCAACAAGGGGCCGATGATATTGGGCAGCAAATGCACAAAAATGATGCGGTTATCGCTGGCGCCTACCGCGCGCGCGGCCTCTACAAATTCTTTTTCGCGATAGGCGAGCACCTGACCGCGTGTGAGGCGGGCCATACCTACCCAACTGAGCAATCCAATCGCGATGAACAAAAACAGCAGCCCCCCCAACGAGGCATTCAGGTCGATAACAACCCCTAATAGCCCCGAGGCATCCTGGTATTCGCGCTGCACTTCGCGAAAGAACACCGACATCAAGATGATAATTACCAGGCCAGGCAAGCCCAGCAAAAAGTCTACAAAGCGCATCATCAAATTATCAATCGAGCCGCCATAATAGCCAGAGACAAGCCCGTACAGCAGGCCGATAATCAGGCTGACGCTAGTGCCCAAAAACGCGACTGAGATGGAAACTTGCGCGCCGTAAACCGCCTGAGTCAGGTAGTCTTGCCCGGTGCGGTCCGAGCCCAGCACAAAACACCATTGTTGGTCGGGGGGGGTGATGTTGACGCTACACTGATTCGGATATTGGGCTTGCGTTTCGGCGGGCAAGAGCGCGCACCATGGTTCGGTTTGGCGCAAGCCCTCGCGCGCACAGGTGCCGGGGTCGGCGAAATCATCCACACGATCTAAGCCCGGCGGGTTGATGACATGGAAGGTCTCGAACCCACTGCGGCTATCAATCACGCCGACCGCCGTCCACAATTGCGCGGTTAGCGCGACGAAGATAAACAGCAGGATAACGACCAAGCCGAAAACAGCCGCGCGATTCCGCCGAAACAAGCGCACGGAGTCTTGTAACGGTGTACTTCGCTGCGCAGGCGCCCCCCCTTGTTTCAGATCAACTGGTTTGGCGTGTGCGTCGGCTGTCATAGACTGTGCTAGCTTCGTTTACACAACTTGGGCCACAAAATGGCCGGGTGCAATTTCCTCAAAGACGGTTTCGCGCTCGACATACGCGCGCAAATCTTCGGGACGATCCATGCGGCGGCGTTGCCGTTCAATGGTCGGGTCTGGGATCGGCACTGCCGAAAGCAGCAATTTCGTATACGGATGCTGAGCGTTGTCATAAACGGCATCCGTGGGGCCCATCTCAACAATTTTGCCCTGGTACATCACCGCGACCCGGTTGCACAGATAGCGGATCATGCTCAGGTCGTGCGCGATGAACAGATAGGTCAGCCCCAGGTCTTCTTGCAAATCTTTCAGCAGATTCACCACCTGCGCCTGAATAGACACATCCAAGGCTGAGATCGGTTCGTCACAGACGATGAACTCGGGGTCGAGCGCTAGCGCACGCGCGACGCCAATGCGTTGACGTTGCCCGCCAGAGAACTCGTGCGGATAGCGGTTGATGAAATAGGGGTTCAGGCCCACCCGTTCGAGCAATGACGCGATCTTTTCTTGGCGTTCTTCTTTCGTGCCGATGTTATGCACGATCAATGGCTCGCCAACAATGCGCCCCACGCTCATGCGCGGGTTCAGCGAGGCATACGGGTCCTGGAAGATCATCTGCATATCGCGCCGCACCGCGCGCATTTCCTGGTTGGATATCTCTGTCAGGTCTTTGTCCTTAAAGATGACGCTGCCGCCCGTGGGTTTATAAAGCTGTAAGAGCGTGCGCCCGGTGGTGCTTTTGCCCGAGCCGGATTCGCCGACTAGGCCCAGCGTTTCGCCGGGGTATATATCAAAGCTGATGTCGTTAACCGCTTTGACATAATCCACCGTACGACGGATGATGAAGCCCGAGGTGATGGGGAAATACTTTTTCAGGTTTCGGACTTGCACAATGGGTGCCCCAGAGGAGGCGGATGTAGGTTCGTGAGTGCTCATGTTAGCCTGCTTGTTGTTCCGTAGTCTCTGTGGCGATACTCGCGCTCTGCGAGGCGGGCGCATCGGCCTGTTCTTTCTTCAATTCTTCGCGCAAATCATACCACGCGGCCACTAAATGGTCTGGGTGGCTATCTGGCGCTGGGCGCAAGGGTGGCATTTCCTTCCAGCAACGTTCGGTGGCGTAAGGATTACGCGGCACGAAAGGGTCTCCGTTGAATTCTTGCCGCATGTCGGGCGGCGCGCCTTCGATCTGCTGCAAACGCCCGCCTCCGCGTTGATCCAAACGCGGGATGGAGGTCAACAAGCCCAAGGTATAGGCGTTGCGCACATCCTTAAAGACCACATCAATCGGCCCGCGTTCCATGATGCGCCCGGCGTACATCACCTGAATTGTATCCGCAATACCGGCTACGACGCCTAAGTCATGCGTAATCCAGATCATCGCCATGCCCATTTCGGCGCTCAGGCGCTTCACCAGGTCGATGATCTCGGCTTGCACGGTCACATCTAGGGCCGTGGTGGGTTCGTCCGCAATGAGCACCTGCGGATTACACGACAGCGCCATGGCGATCATGATGCGCTGGCGTTGCCCGCCAGAAAACTGGTGCGGATAGCTTTTCAGGCGGCGGCGCGGGTCAGGAATGCCGACCATGTCCAACAATTCGACCGCGCGATTATTGGCCTGGGCCTGGTTCATGCCCAGGTGCAATTTCAAGGCCTCGGTGATCTGGCGGCCAATCGTCAGTACCGGATTGAGGGATGTCATCGGGTCCTGAAAAATCATGGCCAACTCGGCGCCTCTCACCAACCGCATCTGGCTGCGCGACAGCTTCAAGAGGTCTCGTCCTCGGAAAATCACTTCTCCATTTTCGACCCGCCCGGGCGGAGACGGAATCAAGCCCATGATGGTCAGCGCGTGGACGCTTTTGCCACTGCCACTTTCACCTACAATACCGAGTGTCTCGCCTTCGTGCAGCTTATAGCTGATGTCGTTAACGGCGTGCACGGTGCCTTCGCTAGTATGAAATTTGACGACGAGGTTCTTGACCTCCATTAGTACCGTCACGAGGTTCTGCCTTTCACGAGTCGGTTACCATCGCTTAACCTATGGTTGAGGTTTAAGACATTTTCTTAAACTAAGCGATTGTATGCGAACTTGGGCCACCATGCAAACCTTTTTTGGCTATTCGGCCCTAATTTTATAGCCAAATAGCCCTAATTCAAACGCACAACGGCCAATCAGCGTGCAATCATCATGGCGGCGTAGTCTTTCAATAGGGCACAGATTATGCTATGATGCTAGAGGATGAGGCTTAATATCTTACGTCGTCCACCAGCGAAAACGATGAGCCTGGGGTAGATGATTCAACCCTGTGGCCACGCAGCGGAGACGCAGCTTGTTGTTCGCAAGTATTTTCATGCTAGAGCTCAATATATATCGCATTAGTCAAGCAGCACATAATGGCCTGTAATAGACGACGGGCATGTGCTGCTTTTTTGCGGTTGTGCAAACAGACTACAGGAGGCTAGAACGTCGTGATTCAGGAATTAATGAGTCGAGCAGATCAGCGCGGTTACGTCACCTATGAGGATGTCATTGAATTGATGGACGGTGATGCAGAAGACCCAGCATCTATTGAGCTCTTGCTAGAAGAGCTCGAAGACTTGGGTATCGAATTACGCACCGGCGAAGATGACGACCCGCGCCGCGATACCCATCGTGGGTTACACAGTGATGATCTGCTAGAGGCGGAAGCAGAAGATGATCCTACTGTAGGGGACATCAATGCCGTCTCGGCTGATGACCCTGTAGGGCTGTATTTTCGACAAATGGCGCAGGAACCCCTCCTGACTGCGCAAGAGGAAGTGAGCCTCGCCAAACGCATCGAACTGGGCCGCGAAGCCTGTTTGTTGCTAGAAGTTGCCGCCGTCAGCATGTCGCCAACGACCCTGAATGTGACGAACGAACTCATTAAAGATGGCCAAGAAGCACGCGAGCATTTGGGCCGCGCCAACACCCGCCTAGTGGTGAGCATCGCCAAACGCTATATGGGCCAGGGATTGCCCTTTCCCGACCTCATTCAGGAAGGCAACGTTGGGCTCATGCGCGCCGTCGATAAATATGATTATAAACGCGGCAACCGCTTTTCAACCTATGCGACCTGGTGGATTCGCCAGGCGATTACCCGTGCGCTAGCCCAAAAAACACGCACCATCCGCATTCCGCTACATATGACTGAACGCATCCGCCAGATGTACCGCACCGCCCAAGCGCTAGAGCAAGAAATCGGGCGGCGCCCCACCCCCGAAGAAATCGCCGCCCAGATGGGCTTGCCGCCAGAGAGTATTCGCGGCATGATGGACGCCAGCCAGCATGCTATCGCGCTGGAACGCCCTGTGGGGGATGATGGCGACAGCGAGTTCGGCGATTTTATCGAAGACCAAGATACCCCCAGCCCGGTGGACTCGGCCACCCAGCATTTATTACAAGAAACAATAGAAGATGTTCTAGCCGAACTCACCCCCCGGCAGAGTCATATCTTGCGCCTACGCTTTGGCCTGGGCGGTGGCGAGCCGCATACCCTAGAAGAAATCGCCAATAAATTTGGCCTCAGCCGCGAGCGCATCCGCCAACTGGAAAAAGAAGCGTTGCGCCGTTTGCGGCACCCGCGCCTGGCCCATAATCTGCGCGATTACCTCAGTTAGGCCCACATACCCCGCCCGTATTCCAACAGCCGACGCGATTCGGCTTTTTTTGTGCCCGCGAATAGGGCAGGGTGCGTTACAATAGAAGTGTATTTGCGGTGTCATACAGAGCGACTGGCCCAGTATGGAAACAATTTTCGAAGCGCTCAGCAGTGCTTATATCATGTTTTCGTTGATCGTCGGCTTCTATGCCGCAGTCATCGCTGGGCGGAATGTGCCCATCAGCGGCGAATTCTGGGGAACGCTGTGGATGAACACGGCGTTGGCCGGGCTTATTTTGCTTGTGGCATTGGTCATGACAGCGCAAGGGTTGCGCCCGCGCGGTGCAAACCCCGATAATCCTGATGAACAGATTACACGAAGTGTCTATTACCTGTATGCCATTTACTTTGTGATCAGTTTACCGGGGATTTTCGCGATTACACGCGGCAATGACAATCGCTTTACGGCGTTGATTTATAGCGGCGTGGCCTTTTTTAATGCAGCCGCCCAGTACCGGGCGGTGTTCTGGCTCATTAGTGCTTGGGAGTAAAACCTATGACAAAAGAGCGTGTTCTCATTGTGGACGACGAAGAAGATACGCTCAAACTGCTGAAAATGATTGTCGAATTGAGCGGGTATGAAGCCTACACCACGATCAATTCGTTAGACGCGCTCATGATGGCCCAGGTAGAACAACCAGACGTGGTTTTGCTGGATATTATGATGCCCAAGCTCGATGGTTTTCAGTTGTGTAAGATGTTCCGCGCGCATCCGAATACGCGCGAATTGCCCATTATTTTTGTTTCGGCCTATTCCGCGTTGGATTTAGAAGAACGGCGCATGCAAAGCGGTGCCGATATGGTGGTACCGAAGCCCGTCGGTATGGAACAACTGGCCGAAGCTATCGAAGCCGTCAAACATATGGAGCGCAATATCCCACAGGATATTCAGAAGGCCGCCCATGAGGTGACGGACAGTGTGCCGGAAGTGCGCGATAAGCTGCCCTCCGAAATGCAAGAGACGCTCTTGCGCCCACCCAAGGACTTTCGCGAAGAATTGCTGCGCCGGGCCAAAGAACAACGTGAAAGCGAGGCCAACAAAGTATCTGACGATGCCGCTAAAGCCAAAACCCAGGCCACAGATGCTGTCTCGGCAGATGCTAAAAAGCCCGATAGCGCTGCGCCAACTGAAAAGCCTGACCAAGCCGAGCCCGAAAAATCGACCTCGTCTGACAAATCAGCCGACTAGAGCGAGTCGCCATCATGTCCCGTGATGATCTCTTTCCGGTGGTGATCATCGGCAGTGGCTTGGCCGGGCTGAGTACGGCAGTGCATCTGGCCGCGCGTGATATTCCGGTGCTCATTTTGGAAGCCGATAGCGAATGGCCGGGGGGGCGCTTGGCTGGTGGTGCGCCAGATACTTTCGAGTATGCTGGCCAGACCTGGTCGTTTAATTCTCAGCATGGGATTCATGCGCTGTGGGGCGGCTACGACAATATGACGGCCATGTTCGAGCGTTTCTTGGCCGTCGAGTTGCGTCCCTCGGCAGGGGAAGAATGGATCAATCGCTGGGGGCGGCATGTCACGATTGTCGAAGCCGGAAACGCCGTGCGGCGAGCCTGGTTCCCCGCGCCCTTGCACTATCTACAATTGCTCTTTCGGCCCAGCTTCATGCGCTCTATCACCTGGCTGGATTTTCTTTCGTTGCCCGGGTTTCTGGTCAGCCTGATGTGGGTGACGGGGCTGGACCCGATAGAAGAAGAAATCGACCTAGATGGTCTGATGATCGAGGAATTCTTTCGGGGCTGGACGCCCAACCTGCGCGCGACCTTTCGCGGGTTGGGGCATAGCCTGCTGGCCGCGCCCTCCGAGCAGATCACGCTGACAGCCTTCATTGCCGCGATGCGCTTTTTCACCATGCTGCGCCGCGACGTGTGGCATTTGCGCTACCTGCCCACCAATCCGCATGACTGCATCAACATCCCCATGGTCGAGCGCGTACGCGCTGCCGACGGCGATATTCTCTATGGGGCGCATGCCAAGAGCGTCGCCCAGCGCGATGATTATTGGCTAGTGCGTTTCGAAGATACCAAACATGGCACGATCCGCACATTGGAAGCCCAGCACGTCATCCTGGCTGTTGATCCGCCCGCCGCGCAAGCGATTCTGACGACCAGCCCCGATACAGCCCCCGCAGCCGCGCAGATGCGCTTTCCGGCTGCGATGCGTAATGCCACCGTCCGCATGTGGTATAGCACCACTCCGCGCGAGGGCGCGCCGGGGGGCATGTTCACGGGTGATTTTATGGTGGATAACTTCTTCTGGTTGCACCGCATTCAGGAAGATTTCATCGCATGGCATGAGGCCACCGGGGGCAGTGCCATCGAGGTGCATTTGTACGTCACGGATGACGTCCTGCGCAAGCCGGATGAACTGCTCATCGTGGAAGCGGTGAAAGAAGTCCAGACGGCTTTTCCTGAATTGCGCGGCAACTTCGTTTACGCGACCGTGCGCCGCAATAACGCGACCCAAACCCAGTTTTTGATCCCGAAACGCGGGCAAAGCCTGTTTGTGGACACCCCCTGGCCGAATCTGTACGCCTGCGGCGATTGGGTCGGCTATAAAAACCCGGCCCTCTGGATGGAACGTTGTACAATTACGGGTATGGCGGCGGCTAATCATGTGCTGCGCAACCTGGGCAAGCCACCGTTCGAGATCATCCCACCCCGCCCGCCCGAACGGAGCGCGCGGTTAATGGGCGCGGGGGTGCGCCTGGGGCGGCGGTTGGTTGGGCAGCCTATCCTCAGCGCGGCGCGGACGCTGCGCGGAAAGCGCCAGGTATGACCCATCCGCAACGGGTGATTCTGACTCATGAAAACGCGGACTTCGACGCGGTTGCATCGTTGTGGGCCATGCATAAGCTGGAACCAACAGCAGTGCCCGTGCTGCCCGCGCGCATCAATCGCAATGTCTCGCAGTTTTTGATGCTCTACGCGCGCGAGTGGGCCATGCTCCGCGCGGAGGATTTACGGCGGGGCGGGCATGTCGTGCAAGCCTATGTGGTGGATACACAAACCTTTAATATGGTGCGTGGCATGCAGCCCGACACGCCCGTGCAAATTATCGATCATCATGCCCTAGCGCGCGATCTGCCCGAGCATTACCGATTTCAGAATGATGAAGTCGGCGCGAACACGACGCTACTGGTGGAGCAACTGCTAGAACGGGGGCGGGGCGTCGATGCGCTCGAAGCGACGCTGTTTCTGTTGGGTATTTACGAAGATACCGGCAATCTGACATTCAAAAGCACCACACCGCGTGATATGCGCGCGGCGGCCTGGTTGTTGGATGCTGGGGCCGATTTGGACGTCCTGCGCGAGTTTTTGCAGCATAGTATGTCCCCGGCCCAGGCGCAGCTTTACGAAGGATTACAACAAGCCGCCACCACGCATCGCGTGCATGGGCATCAGGTGATTGTTTCTGGCATCGTGCATCATGACCATGTGCGCGAACTGGCCCTGGTGGCGTCGCAATTGCTCGCGATTTTCGCTTGCGATGTGCTGATTATCGCTATTCAGGTTCACGAGAACGTACAGATGATCGGGCGGGCGAGCATTGATGAAATAGACCTCGGCGCCTTGATGCGCGATTTTGGCGGCAATGGCCATACGCGCGCGGCGGCGGCCTTGGTGCGCGCGGCCAAACTCGATGACGTGTTATCGCAGGTGGTCGCGCGTTTGCCCCAGGTGCTACACCCTGCCGCGCAGGTGGGCGCGCTGATGTCGCGCGGGGTCATCCAAACCGTGGACGCCCAGACGAGTGTTGCGGATGCCCAGGCCCAGATGCTAGAGTCTGGCCACGAGGGCTACCCCGTCTTGCATGATGGGGAACTCGTGGGCCTGGTAACGCGCCGCGCGATTGACCGAGCCATGTTGCATAACATGCACAAGCTGAGTGTGGCCGAAGTCATGGATGCCGAACAGCATTTCGTGCGCCCAGACCATTCCATTGATGAACTGAAGGATTTAATGCTGGCCACGCGCTGGGGGCAGATGCCCGTGATAGATGACGCTGGCCAACTCATCGGCATTGTGACGCGCACGGATTTGATCAAACACTGGGGGCGCCCCAGCGACGAAAGCGGCGCGCAACCCGCCGTGTTGGCTCAGATGCAAAAGGTGCTGTCTGGCGATGTATGGCGCATACTGGAAGCAGTGCGCGAAGCTGCCGATTTATTCCACGAAGGCGTTTTCCTGGTGGGCGGCATCGTGCGCGATATTTTGCTCGAACGGCCCAATCTTGATCTGGATTTGGTCGTAGAAGGCGATGCCATCCGCCTGGCTCGGCATTTGCAGGCGCGCTATGGCGGCGAAATCCACCAACATAAACAGTTTGGCACGGCCACATGGAAGCTGGACGCAGGAGCGTATCGCGAATTAGGGCTAGCGCAACAGCCCGAAGCCCCCGAGGTGATCGACTTTGCCACCGCCCGCGCGGAGTTCTACGAAGCGCCGAGCGCCTTGCCGACTGTGCGCCGAGGCTCGATTAAGCTAGATTTGCACCGCCGCGATTTCACGATTAATGCCATGGCGATTCGTCTGGCGCCGCAGCCCATGGGCCAGTTGATGGATTTTTACAACGGCGAACATGACTTGCGTCATGGCTTAATCCGCGTATTGCATAGCCTGAGTTTTGTAGACGACCCCACCCGAATGTTGCGTGCTGTGCGCTTCGAACAACGTTTCGATTTTGAGATCGAAGCGCGCACTGCTGCCCGTATCCCCTTGGCGCTTTCGCTGCTCGATCGCGTAAGCGGCGACCGCTTGCGCCACGAGTTAAACGCTATCTTGAACGAGCCAGACCGCGTGGCCAGCCTGCAACGCTTGCAAGGGCTGGGCATTTTGCCCGCCATTCATCCCGCGCTAGACCTCACCTCCGATGCCTTTGAGGCTCTGCACGCCCTGGAAGCCTTCAAAGCTACCCCGCCCTGGCCGCTGGAGGCATTCGAGGATTGGAATCTGGCGGCGCTGGCGCTTATAGTGGCCGACCAGGATGAAGACGCGATTCGGCAAGTGGCCGCGCGTTTATTGCTGGCGCGCCAGCATACCGATCAATTGGTGGCGGCGCGGCGAGCCTACACAGCGCGCGAGACGATCACCAAAGGGGCCGTTAGTGAATTTGTGCTCCGCTACGAAGCCTGGGGCGAAATCGCCTGGATAGTGACCTGGGTGCGCTACCCCGACCCCAACGCCCGAGCGCGCCTGGCCCGTTTGGCGCGTGAATGGCGCCATATGCGCCCTACGCTAGATGGCTACGCCTTGCGGGAAATGGGCCTGAAGCCGGGGCCGTCCATGGGTGTTTTACTGGCCCGCTTGCGCGCCGCTTGGCTGGATGGAGATGTGAAAGACGAAGACGATGAGCGAGCTTTTGCCCGACACTATATTCAAGCAACTGTCGCTAAACCAGACGATTGATTTTCGCCTGGCGCGGGCCGACGACTTGCCCAAACTCGAATGGGGCGGCGAATACACGCATTTTCGGCGCGTGTTCAACTACACCTATTCCGAACAGCAAGCCGGGCGCCGCCTGATGTTGCTAGCAGATTTTAATAATTATCCCGTCGGCC
>DAOTVD010000305.1:0-15263 GCA_034437075.1 Anaerolineae bacterium | reverse complement strand
CGGGTAACGAGCCGCTGCGCTTGGCCGAACTGGATTTATATGGCACGACCTCCACCGCCGAAAACCGGACGTTACAGCTTACGCTCTGGTGGGTGCCACGCGCGGAAATCCCGCTGCATTATGGCGTAGACATCCGCCTGATTGACCAGGACGGCCACGAGTGGGCGCAGTTCAACGCTTTGGCGGGTAACGCGGGCTTGTATCCGACCGGGCTATGGGTGCCGCGCGCGGTCGTGCCGGATGCTTATCGCTTCGAACTGCAAGGGCTGATACCCCCCGGCGAGTATCGCGCGCGGGTCAGCCTTTACGACCCCGGCACGCTCGCCACCCTGGCCACGGGCGAAATCGAGGGCGTGACGCAACCGATCACGAGGCCGCTGGACTGCAACGCGCTGCATCGTGGGGAGGCGCTGACGGATACGCTGTTCTGGTATCACGACGGGGTCGCTAGCGAGGCGCTCCAGGGGACGCGCTTGGGCGTGGTGCTGGCCTGGGCCGCCACAGCCCCGCCCCCGGATGATTTACGCCTGCGCTGGATTTTCTCGCCAGAAGACGACTCTCGTGAAGGGTTCGAACTCGAAACGCTACCCGCGCCGGGGTCTTCGGCAGCAGTTTGGGACACTGCGCGCGCGTGTGGGGCGGATATGCGCGCGCGGCATGGCTTGCGCATCCCGGCGGATGCTGCGCCCGGTGCCTATACCTTGCGCGTTCAGGCTCTGGCCGATGATGCGCCCCTGGGCGCTGCGCTCGACCTCGGCCCCGTGCAAATCTTGGAACAAACGCGCCTGTTCGAACTCCCCGCCGCGTTGACCGCGTTAGATGCCGTGTTTGAGGATGGCGTGCGCCTGCGCGGCTATGCCCTGCGCCAGACCGCCGAAGCAGTCGAGATGGACATCGCCTGGGGCGCGGGCACGCCCCCCAGCGCCGATTATCGCTATTTTGTGCATCTTTACCCGGCGGATGACCTGATGCGCGTGCTTGCCCAGCAGGACGCCATGCCCCAGGCTGGCGCATACCCAACCTCGCGCTGGGTTGCGGATGAAGTCGTGCCCGATGCCGCGCGCCTAAGCCTGGACGGCCTGCCCCCTGGCGACTACGTCATCGGGTTGGGGTGGTATCTGCCGGGCGAGAATCGGCGTCTGGCCATCACGCAGGCCGACGCCGAAACGCTCCCCGATGCGCGGGTTATCTTACCCGTGCGTGTTCGTGTACCGTGACGCACTCCCCGCGAATTCGATGCGCGGTCATTTTTTCTGCACAAACCTAGATGTCGTAAATATCGCTGTATTTATCGCGGATATAATCCAGATACGGCTCGGTCTGAAAACCGACCCCGGTCACGCGCTGCACGAGTTCGCCGGGCAGATACTTCCGCCCTTGGCTATGAATGTGCTTGCGCATCCAGCCCAGCAGGTCGCCAAATTCGCCGCGCGCGATGTCTTCAGGGATGTTGGGGTGGGCCTCTACGGCCAGGTCGTATAACTGCACCGAAAGCAGATTGCCCAGCGCATAAGTCGGGAAATACCCCATCGTGCCGCCCGCCCAGTGGATGTCTTGCAACACGCCCTGGCTATCATTCGGCGGGATGATGCCCAGGTAGTCTTCCATTTTGGCATTCCAAGCGTCGGGCAGATCGCGCACCGCGACCTCGCCATCAAACACGGCCAATTCCAGATCGAAACGCAGCATAATATGCAAAGGATAGGTGATCTCATCGGCGCGCACGCGGATGAACGACGGCTCGGCTTTGTTGATAGCCCGATAGAAGGTATCTTGCGACACGCCATCAAAATAGCCGGGGAACATGCTTTGTAGCTGAGGGTAAAAGTACGACCAAAACGCGCGGCTCCGCCCGACGACATTCTCCCATAAGCGCGATTGGCTCTCGTGGACGCCCAGCGAAGCGCCATAGCCCAGGATGTTATCGTCATGCTGGGGCGCGATGCCCTGGTTATACAGCGCATGCCCAGCTTCGTGCAGCATCCCGAACAGCGTACTGGCCAGGTCGTCCGGCGCGTGGCGCGTGGTCAGGCGCACGTCATCCCGCGAGAACATGGTGCAAAAAGGATGGGTCGTGGTGTCGTGCCGCCCGCGTGTGAAGTCAAAGCCGAATTGCTCCGCGATGCGCTTGCTAAACGCGATTTGCCCCTCAAAGGGAAAATCTTGTGCCAAAACAGCAGCATCTACGCTTTGCCCACGAATAGCATCTACGATGGGCACAAGTTGCGCGCGTAGCGGATCAAAAATGGCGCGCACTTCGGATGTCTTCATGCCGGGCTCGAACTGATCGAGCAGCGCGTCGTAGAGGTGCTCGTCGTAGCCCCAATGCTCGGCGCGTTGGCGGGCCAGGTCAAAGATGCGCTCTAGGGCGGGCTGAAAGATACTAAAATCGCTGGCGGCGCGGGCTTTGATCCAGGTTTGTTCGGCGCGGGCGGTCGTGCGGGTGAACTCGGCTTGCAACTCGGCGGGGATTTTCAGCGCTTTGTCGTACTCGCGCCGCGCGCGGCGTACCAGGGCGGCATCATCGCTATCGGGCGCTTCGCCCCCGACTTCGGCTTCGGCGGCTTCTAGCAGGCGCCCGGTTTCGTCGTCGGTCAGCCAGAGGTGCATCATCATCGCCATGGTACCGAGTTGTTGGGCCCGCGCTTCGGCCCCGCCGGGGGGCATCTGCGTGCGTTGATCCCAGCCCATGAGCAGGCGTACGCGCACCATATTATGCAAATGATGCAGGCGGGTTTTCAGTGCGTCCAAAGACATATTATGCTCCGTTTATCGCGATTCTAGTTCAAGTCGTACAGTGTACTGTATTTGTCGGTCAGGTAGGCCATAAAGGGTTCGGTTTGGATGCTCCCCCCCGTGATGCGTTCGATCATCTCGCCCGGTTTGAACTTGGCCCCATGCGCGTAAATATGCTCGCGCAGCCAGGTGTGCAGTGTGCCGAACTCGCCGCGCGCGATCTGCTCGGGGATGCTCGGGTGGTCTTGCAAGGCGCGCTCGTAGAACTGCACCGCCAGCAGATTCCCCAGCGCGTAAGTGGGGAAATAGCCCATGATGCCTATCGACCAGTGAATATCTTGCAAGCAACCGTCTTTGTCATCCGGCGGCGTGATGCCCAGGTAGTCTTCCATTTTGGCATTCCAGGCGGCGGGGATGTCTTTGACGGCCAGCTTGCCGTCATACACAGCGGTTTCGATGTCGAAGCGCAACATCACATGCAGGCTATAGGTCACTTCGTCGGCCTCCACGCGGATGAGCGACGGCTCGACCGTATTCACCGCGCGGTAGAACGCCGCCAGATCGACATCACCCAACGCAGCCGGAAAATGAGCTTGTAGGGCGGGGTAAAAATGTTCCCAAAAGCCCCGGCTACGGCCCACGACATTTTCCCATAAGCGGGATTGGCTCTCGTGCAAGGCCAGGGATGCGCCACTGGCCAGGGGTGTTCCTTCTAGGCCCGGCGCGCCGCCGAGTTCATACAGTGCGTGGCCAGTCTCGTGAATGGAACCGAACAAGGCAGCGGGCAACCAATTCGGCGCGTAGCGCGTGGTAATGCGCACATCATTTTGCGAAAACGGGATGCAAAACGGATGGGCGGTTTCATCCTGCCGCCCGCGCGTGAAGTCGTAGCCCAGCTTTTGGATGACCATCTGGCCAAAGACGGCTTGCTGCTGGGGCGCGTAGTCCCGGCGCAAGATGTCCGCGCGGGTGGGGTCGTGCTGCGCGCTAATCTGCTGTACCAGGGGCACGAGTTGGGCGCGCAAGGCGTCGAAGACGCGGCGCACATCGGCGGTGGTCATGCCAGGCTCGTACTGGTCAAGCAGTGCGTCGTAAATATGCTCGTCATAGCCGAGATGTTCGGCTTGTTGCCCGGTGAGCTCGAAGATTTTTTCCAGGTGTGGGAAAAAGCTCGCGAAGTCATCCGCCGCGCGGGCTTGCTCCCAGGCGGCGTTGGCCAAGGAGGTCGCGCGCCGGAATTCGACGACCAAGTCAGTGGGGATGCGGGTTTGTTGGTCGTACTCACGGCGCAGTACCCGCACCAGCGCGGCGTCGTCGTGTTCGTAGGGCAAAGCGGCGGCCTCGGCTTCGGCGGCTTCTAGCAAGCGGCCCATTTCGTCGGCGGTGGTCATCTGATGTATGACTTTGCTCAGGGCCGCGATTTGTTCGGCGCGGGCTTCGGCACCGCCGGAGGGCATGTAGGTCTTTTGATCCCATTCCAACACGGCCAGCGCGTTACCCAGGTTATGAATGTCTTTGATATAGGTTTTGAAGTGTTCTAAGCTCATGAAGTGTGGTCTTTCACCAGTCAATAACCTGCCCACCATACCCTAAGTTGTATGCAGCGTGCAAGGTTGCTTGGTTATAAGGATGCGTTAGGCGTCGGGGTCGTCGGGGTCGGCAGGGCGGCGGGGTTTGATGGATTTTTCGATTTGGACGATATGCGCCGACGTGGTGCTGATATTCTCTTTTAGCGCGGCGACTTCTTCTGCGATAGCGTCCATGTCCATCTCGCGCTCGATCATCTTTTTGACGATTTCGATCTGCATGGCCAGGTTCGTGACCAGGCCGCTGATGTGGTCATGCATAAGCCGCGCGATCCATTCGCGTTGCTGGTCGCTGAAATATTGGTTTAAGATGGCTTCTAGTTCGTCGTAGTCGATGTCTTTGGGCATGCAGCGAACTCCTTCGGGGGTTACGAATGCTTGCATTTTACCAGATGCCGCGCCGCGTATCATCAAACGATTAAGGCTTTTCCAAGTATTTAACTATGCCGCTTGCTTTTGTCGAAAAGGATACCGTCTTGATTTTACCCCCCTCTAGCCCCTCCCCGAATTCGGGGGGAGAATAGCCCCTCCCTGAATTCGGGGAGGGGCTGGGGAGGGGTCATTATTTTCTGGAAAAGCCTAAGCAGCATGGCTGATCGAAAGAGAAAAAGCGTTTATGAAACTGGTTTTTGTGCTCATTCTACTGGCGTTGATCGTCGGGTTTGGCGCCCCGGCGCGAGATAGCACCGCGCAAGCGGTCGCGCCCGTGGTGGTGGCCGCGCGTGATCTGCCGCGCGGGCTGTACATTTCGCCCGAGATGCTCAGCGGGCCGGAGGCGGCCTTCACGCTGGCCCTCTACCCCGCCGAGGCCGTCCCGGCGGGCAGCTTGCAAGACTTCGATAGCCTGGCGGGGTGGGTCACGCGCACAGATATTCCGCGTGAGCAGCCTATCGCGGGCCATTTTCTGTTTCCGCACCCCAACACGACATCCGCCGTGCCCCCGCCACCCATCGCGCCCCCCGGCGCGCGGACGGTGCAAGCCTACGGTGAATACGTCGAGTACGTGTATGAACGCGGCCCGGCCTTACGAGCGCCCGCCGGGCTGGCCTCGGGGGATCGCGTGGATGTGCTGGCCACCAGCGACACGGGCAATGCCCAACAGGACGAAACGCGCGTTTTGCTGCAACATGTGCGCATCGCGCAAGTGCTGCCGGAGGTCATCACGTTTTCGGTGACGCCCGCCGCGCGCGACATCCTCAGCGCGTATCTAACCACCGGCGCGCCCGCGACACTGGCCCTGCATGGGGCATCCCCCCCGGCAGAGGATGCGTATACCCGCGAGAGCGTCAATTGGGCCTACCTGACCACGCGCCCGGATGATCGCTTGCCCGTGCCCAGTGGCGCCGACCTCGGCGTGTTAGGAGACTGACTTATGCGCCGGATCATGTTTTGCCTGATGTTAGGATGTTTCATCTTGTTGACGGCCCATCTGGCCGGGGCACAATCCGCGACCGTGACCATTTACACCGTGAGCGAGCCCATCCCGCGCGGCACGATCTTTGTGCCGGAGATGCTGTATGGCGCGGGAGCGGTCGTGCAGGCCCAAACCTGGGACGCGGCGCTCGCCCCCGAAACGGCCATCACCGACTTGGACGCCATTCAGGGCCGGGTCGCGCGCGTGGATTTGCCCACGCGAACGCCGCTGCTGGCCGGGAATCTGGCGGATGACCTGACGGGCACGGCGGCGGTGGGGTCGGATGCGGCCTTGCTGGTTCCGCTGGGTTGGCGCGCGGTGCCCATCCCGCGTGATGATATGCGCCCCGCGCCGGAGAATTTACTCGCGGGCGACTGTGTGCGCATCACGGGCTTGTTGGATTATGGCGGCGCATTGGCCGATACGCCCTGGCCGCTGGCGGAAGCCGCGCGAGTGGTCGAAGCCGCGCCGGATGCACCGTTCATCGCCCTGGCGACCGCGCCCGATACGGTTCTGACGCTGGTCTGGCTGTTGGAAATCGGCGGCGGGGTACGCCTGGAACCCAGCGCCGCGTGTCCGCGAGCCGCCCCGCTGGGATGATTAGATCACACGCGGGCTGACCAACCACACCAGCGAGCCATACAGCGGGTGAATACTGTTCAGGTCGATGCGCGCTAGCGACCCTTTTTTGACGCTGATATTCCCCCCGCCGATGAGATAGCTAATCGTGCTGCTGAAGTCCGGCTCGTGGCCCACCAGCATAATATCATCATCTTCGGCGTGTTGGTCTACCAAGGCTTGCAGCGCGCGGCTATCGAAGCCCGGCGCCAGGCTATCCACCATATGAATGTCCATCTCTAGATGCGTTGCCACAATAGCGGCAGTCTGATGGGCGCGCACCAACGGACTGCTATAGATGGCGGCGGGGGTCACGCCATAATCGGCCAGCCGCGCGGCTAAACGCTGCGTTTTGTGGATGCCTTCGGGCACCAGCGCGCGTTGCGCATCGGAAAGACCAAGTTGCCGTTCTTGGGCCATACCATGCCGCAGAAAATAAAGACGCATTTTTATTGCTCCTGACAAAAAAACTAATTCAAGCACACGCGCCACTATTATAGCGCGCCCTCCCGCTAGCGCATCTGAAAGCCGCCCTTGCAACTCGGCACCCGATCTGTTATTCTGAAGCTAGCCCCACCCCCCAGGGGGGAGGGGTCAAGATACAGGAGAGCATCCGATGGACGACACCGCACGCCAACAAGCCCTAAACCGCCTCAAGAGTGCCGCCGGGCACTTGCAAGGCACTATCAAAATGCTGGAAGACGACCGCTATTGTATTGATGTGATCAAACAAGTGCAGGCCGTGCAAGCTGCCCTAGAAAAAACCAACCAGATGATCTTGGATAGCCATTTGCGCACCTGCGTCACCACCGCCATCCAGCATGATGACGCGACCGAGCGCGAGCGCGTGCTGAATGAAGTGATGGACGTCTTTCGGGCCAGCCAATAATACAGCATAACGAAACAAGGATAAGCCACCATGCCGCAAAAAACCGTATTCATCCCCGCGATTAGCTGCGGGCACTGCGTCAACACCGTCCAAAACGAAGTCGGCGAGATCGACGGCGTCCTCAACGTGAAGGCCGACGAAGTGACCAAGCAAACCATCATCGAATGGACTGACCCGGCCACCTGGCAGCAGATCGAAGATTTGCTAGTCGAAATCGAGTACCCGCCCCAAGAACCCGTGAATCCGTAATGCCGCAAGGGGCTGTTGATATTTCAGAAAAGAATCGAAGAAAGCAAAAGTTTTCCAAAACGCACAAGGGGCGAGGCGGGCCTCGCCCGAAACAAGGGGCTGAAGCCCCTCGTTAACAAATAGCCGGAATAGATTGCTACTTAACAAGGGGTTTTAACCCCTTGGATTTTGGATTGCACACAGGCACACACTAAAAGGGGGAAACCGCCATGCCCACCAAACAACTCACCCTCCCCGTTAGCGGGATGCACTGCGCGAATTGCGTCAAGGCCGTAGAACGCAACGTCAAAAAGCTGGACGGCATCGAGGGCGCGACGGTCAACTACGCTAGCGAAAAGCTGGATGTCAGCTTCGATCCCGCGCAAGTCTCGCAGGCGGACATCATCGCGCGCATCCGCAAAGCGGGCTACGACGTGCCCACCGCCACGCAAGAATTACCCATCACGGGCATGCATTGCGCCAATTGCTCGAAAAGCGTAAGCCGCGCGCTGAAGAAAATCGACGGCGTGCTAGACGCCGAGGTGAATTACGCCACCGAGCGCGCCCTGGTGACCTTTACGCCCGGCATCGTCCAACAAAGCGATATGGTCGCCGCCGTGGAAAAAGCCGGGTATGGCGTCGTGGCAACCGAGGATGAGGGCGATAGCCTGCGCGATGCCGAAGCCGAAGCGCGCGCCGCCGAATTGCGCCATCAGATGCACCGTTTATGGGTGGGCGTACTGTTCACGCTGCCGCTGTTCATCATGAGCATGAGCCGCGATTTCGGCCTGCTGGGCGCTTGGGCGGATGCCATGTGGGTAAATATCCTGTTTTGGGCCTTGGCGACCCCCGTGCAATTTTACGTCGGCTGGGATTACTACACCGGCGCGTATAAATCGCTGCGCAACGGCGCGGCTAACATGGATGTGCTGGTCGCGTTGGGCTCCTCGGCGGCCTATTTCTACAGCATTCCGATTGCGCTGGGCTATCATGGACTGGGGCATCATGTTTACTTCGAGACTTCGGCGGTCATCATCACGCTAATCGTGGTCGGCAAGGTGCTAGAAGCCCGCGCCAAAGGCAAAACCAGCGAAGCCATTAAGGCGCTCATCGGCTTGCAACCCAAGACCGCGCGCGTCCGGCGGGATGGTGGAGAGGTCGATTTGCCCATCGCGCACTTGCGCCAAGGTGACACAATCATCGTGCGCCCCGGCGAGAAAATCCCCACCGATGGGTCGGTGATCGAAGGGCGTAGCACCGTGGACGAAAGCATGCTCACGGGCGAGCCGATCCCGGTTGAAAAACGCCCTGGCGATACGGTCACGGGCGCGACGCTGAACAAAAACGGGCGCTTGGTCTTCGAAGCCACGCGCGTGGGGCGCGAAACCGCCCTGGCGCAGATCATCCGCTTGGTGGAGGAAGCGCAAGGTAGCCAAGCGCCGATTCAGCGCTTGGTGGATAAAGTGGCTGCGGTCTTCGTGCCCATCGTCATCCTCGTCGCGATTCTGACGTTTGGTTTATGGCTGGCCGCCACGGGCGACTTTACCGCCGCGCTAGTGCGCACGATTGCTGTTTTGGTCATCGCGTGCCCCTGCGCCATGGGCCTGGCCACCCCGACGGCGGTCATGGTCGGCATCGGCAAGGGCGCGCATCATGGCATACTGTTCAAAAATTCCGACGCGCTGCAACGCGCCAACAACCTGACGGCAATCGTGCTGGATAAAACCGGCACACTCACCCAGGGCAAGCCAGTGGTGACGGATGTCGAAACAGCACCGGACTGGGATGGTGACGCGGGCGAACTGCTACGCCTGGCCGCGATTGCCGAACGTGGCAGCGAGCATCCGCTAGGCGAGGCGGTCGTGAATGCGGCCCTAGAACGCGGCGCTCAAGTGAGCGCGCCCAGCGATTTCGAAGCGGTCACCGGGCGGGGGATCATCGCCACGGTGGAAGGGCGGCGCGTGCTGCTGGGCAATCTGCCCCACCTGCGCGACCATGACATCGCGCTGAATGGCCTGGCGGATGTCGCAACCCGGTTGCAAGAATCGGCCAAAACGGCGCTGTGGGTCGCGCTGGATGGTCAAGCGATAGGCGTTATCGGCGTGGCGGATACCATCAAGCCGACTAGCCGCGCGGCGGTCGCGGCCCTGCATGCGGCGGGTTTGCAGGTCATCATGATGACGGGGGATAACCAGGCCACGGCGCAGGCCATCGCGGCGGAAGCGGGCATTGATCGCGTCTTTGCGGAAGTCCGGCCCGAAGATAAAGCCGAGCAAGTCCGCACGCTACAAGCCGAAGGGCATCGCGTGGGGATGGTGGGGGATGGCATCAACGACGCGCCCGCGCTGGCTCAGGCGGATGTCGGGCTGGCGATTGGCACGGGCACGGATGTGGCCATCGAGACGGCTGACGTCACGCTAATGAGCGGCGACCTGAACGGCGTGCCGAAAGCGATTCGCCTCTCCGGCGCGACCATGCGTACCATCTGGCAGAATCTGTTCTGGGCCTTTGGGTATAACACCTTGCTCATCCCGGTAGCGATGGGGCTTTTCGCCGCGCTGGCCTTCGGCCCGCCGATACTGCGCGAACTGCATCCTATTTTGGCGGCGTTGGCCATGGCTTTCAGCAGCGTCAGCGTGGTGACGAATAGCTTGCGTTTGCGCAGCGCCCGCCTAGAAGACCTGATGCCCTCGGCAGACGCCCCCGCCGGACGCCCCGCCCCGGCGGCCTCCGCCACGGATTAACGGCGCTCTAGTCGCATCCAGTCCAGGGCGAACGCGAGGGGCCGTTCATCCCCCGAACGGCCCGCTTGCATCGGGCTGATAGCCCCATCATAAGCCAGGCGCAGCCGCGTATCGCTCGCGCGGGCGGCGGCGGGGATATGCAGGGTGTAGGTTGCGTAGCCGCCAGGGCGTATCTCTAGCTCGCCCAAGGGCGTATCATCGGCAAACACCGCCACGGACACGGGTTCATCAAAGGGCGGCAGGGCGTGCAGTTGCAGGTCATAAGCGCCGTCGTCGGGCAACCGAAAGAAGATGTCCGCATAGCCGAGCGCCTGCGCGCCGAGCCAGCGCGCCGCCGGCCCGCCGATGATCTCCGCGCCATAAAAGCCCGGCCCGATGAAAAATTCATCCCCCGGTAGGCCGAAATCCACGCGCCAGGTATCCGGCGTTACCGGATCATAACGCCGGGGGGGGCATTCGCCAGGGTGCGCGCGGGTGCGATACAACACCGCATCGCCTTCGACCGTGGCCGGACATAGAAAATCCATGCCATTGAGATACCCCAGATAGCGCGCGCCCTCCGCTGGTTCGAGTTGGCTTTGATGCACGGATAAATAGCCGATGGGGTAATCATCCACATATCCCGCCAACACGTCTGGGATGGTATCCCGGTAGGCATGGTTGCCCGTGAACCAGCCCCAAACGGCCTCGTTCGCGTAGTAGTAGTGCGCGAAATCCGCAATGCGCGAAACATGCCCGCTGACGATGCGCTTTTCATGATCCAGAATGCGGAATTGGTTATGCGGCGAGCGTCCGACTTCCGTCCAGCCGGAACTCATGCCCACGGGGATTTGCACATAGACGTAATCTAGCCCATCCTCGCGCATCATGTCGTAGAAGTCATAATCCGGCGCGGGGGGGGCGCTTTCCAGGGGGCGAAAGACGCGCAAATCGCCAATGACGATCACGAGCAGGCCCGCCGCCAACCAGACCCGCGCGGCGCGTGGCCAGCGCGCCACCCTTGGCGCCCAACTGAGCGCCAAGAATATGACCGCGCATACCACAAAGGCCGGCATAAAGCGCTCTGGGGTGCGAAACAACCCGCCAAACGCCTCGTGCAATAGAATGTACGGCGCGGCCACTCGCGTGCCGTCCAGTTCGATATATGGCCCGACAGACAACACCAGGGGAAAGAGGCCGATGGCCAGCCAGAACCAGCGTTCGCGCGCGGCCTCGCGCAACCAGGGCGTCGCGGCCAGCGTCAGGCCGAGCATGAGCATCAGCGCCCGGCCCAAGCTGCGCCCCGGCTCGGCGACTTCTGGTTGCAGCAAATACACCCCCAGCGAAACCGACCAGCGTTCGGCGGCTTCCAGATCGGCAGACGAGATGGTGCTGCGCTCGAAGCCCAGCACGGGTTGCATGGGCGCGATAAACCAACTGAGCGCCAAAAATAGCCCCGTCGCCAGCAGACCCAGCCCGGCCAAGCGCGCGCGTGCGCGGTTATCGGGCGCAGTGACCAGGGTCAGCAGACCGTAGGGCGCTAATAGAATGGGCACGAATACCAGCCACATCGTATCCGTCAGCCACATCAACCAGAAGATGATCCCCAGCACCACGGCCCAGCCTATCGCCGCGCTACGCACCACCCGCCGCCACACCAGCAGGGTCAGCGGATAGAAAAAGAAGCCCAGCAGATTCATGTGCGAAAGCTCGGCGGCGCGCCCCAGCCAGGGCAAGACCATCAAAAACGCGGCGCCCGTCATGGCCAGCGCACGCGGCACGGCATAATCCCGCAGCCATGCATAGCTGAGCACCCCCATCAACGACACCCCCAGCCAGATGATGAGATTCATGGCGGCGATGGGCCCGACGAGGGGCTCTAGCCCGGCCCAGGCCGGAAACCAGAATGGCGCTAGGGTATGTAACCCCAGGTCAATCTCGCCCAGGGGATACAGGATGGTCTGGGTGGTGTATACGGGTAAGCCTTCCGTCAGGGCCTGCCGAATCCACCAGTAACTCCACTGAAAATGATAATAGTCGGTGGTGCTACCATGGGGGACATGGCTGGTCAGGTGGGCCAACAGGGCGTTGACATCCAACGCAGCTAGCGCCCCAAAAAACAGGACGACCCCCGCAGCACCCGCTAGGTTAGGGCGCATGACGCTTCCTTCATGCATGAGTGCATATGTCCATAAGTGACGAAATAACCAGCAGGCATTATACGCCGCCGCGCGCCCCACGACGAGAGATGATCTGAGGGTAGAGCAAGAAGTTGCCCACCGCCCCGCCCTGCCGTACACTAGGCACGGACATAAACGCAGAGGATTATTGACATGCCGAAAGATTGGCGCGGCGAACGCATCCCAGTTCTTGATCAGGGTTGGGTCGAATTACAAGATATGATGGGCGATGACCTGGCGATTGTCAACGCGGCGCGCACCTCCTACCTAGGCGACAGCAAAGGCGACGCGCGCGATAAAAAGCTGCTTTTTTACCTGATGCAACATCGCCACGATGGCCCCTTCGAGATGGTCGAATTGCGCTTTCGGTTGCATGCCCCAGAGATTGTCTGGCGGCAATTGTTGCGGCATCGCACGGGCAATTTTAACTTGCAATCTTACCGCTATACCCAGGCCCAGGACGAAGCCTTCTATATTCCGGCGGAATGGCGCACACAGTCCACCACCAACAAACAGAGCAGCGCGGACGCCCTGCCCCCCGCAGCCGGCGACGCCCTCAGCGCGCAGTTGCGCGAGCATATCGCAGCGGGGTATGCGCTGTACGAAGACGCGCTAGCGCAGGGCGTCGCGCGGGAAATGGCGCGCTTGTTTTTGCCCGCGTTCGGGTTATATAGCACGGGGGTGGCCAAGTTCGACGCGCGGAATCTGATGCACTTCTTGGGCCTGCGCATGGCCGAGGATGCCCAGTGGGAAATCCGCCAATATGCGCAGGCGATGTACACTATATTCGCGGATATGTTGCCCTGGTGCGCCGAAGCCTATGCCGAGTTTCGCCAACCTGGCGCGTAAGGCGCTAAGCTGAGTGCGGCGAGCGATGAATGAGTTTTATTCGGGCAGTCGCAGCA
The DNA here is from genome assembly GCA_034437075.1 of Anaerolineae bacterium. GTDB lineage: Bacteria > Chloroflexota > Anaerolineae > Aggregatilineales > J027 > DAOTVD01. The sequence continues at coordinate 1,984 of DAOTVD010000305.1, read as the reverse complement.
TAAGGCTTTTCCAAGTATTTAACTATGCCGCTTGCTTTTGTCGAAAAGGATACCGTCTTGATTTTACCCCCCTCTAGCTCCCCCCGAATTCAGGGGGAGAACTTACTCGTGCGCATAATGGCCCCTCCCTGAATTCGGGGAGGGGGATTGGGAGGGGTAATTATTTTTCTGGAAAAGCCTTACCCCCCTCTAGCTCCCCCCGAATTCAGGGGGAGAACTTACTCGTGCGCATAATAGCCCCTCCCTGAATTCGGGGAGGAGGATGGGGAGGAGTAATTATTTTTCTGGAAAAGCCTAATTTCATTCTGGAAACAGCCGCTTCTGGATGGTCTGCGCTTCGCTGAGCAGTGAGTCCGGCGTTTTGACGCCCATCACCCACAAATAGCGTTTGGCGCGTGTGGCGGCCACGTAGAACATCGCCCGCCCGACGACATCCCGCGCGAGTTGGTCGGTATCCAACAACAACGCGACGGGTGCGTCGTAGCCTTTGGCGGCGTAGACGGTGCTGAGCGTCAATTGCCCCGGCATCAACAGCGGATCATCCAGCGTGGCGCGCTTGCGCCCCCCCACCGCCTGGATATTGAGCGGCGCGGCGGCCATCTCGCCCAAGGCCGTTTCCAGATGATCGAACGGGCGCGCGGTGGGCGCCAACACCAGAATATCCTCGGGGCGTACCTGTTCATCTTCGATCAGCATCAGAAGGGTTTCAGCGGCAAAGGTAATTTGCGCGGGCCGATTCGGGAAGACATCCACCAGGGGCGCCTCACCACGCGCCGAGGCAAAATACACGCGCCAACCGTCCGGCGTTTCATCCACCAATTCTTTTTCCTTCAGCGTGTAAATATCCGCGAAGCGGCGCGTAGCGACCCGCGTTTTCTCATCGGCGGCGGTGCCGAGCAACACATTCAGGCCGAGTTCCAAGATTTCGCGCGTATTGCGGTAGCATTCGCGCATGAAGCTCGCGCGCCCGCCTTCCACGTTCAGCCCGAAGGCGCGCCAGGTGGGCCGGGTATGGCCATAAATATTTTGCGCGTCGTCGTAATAAATGCTCAGGGTGCGCTCTTTGGTCTTAGGATGCGGTCGCACAAGCGTATGCAGCAGTGTCAGCGCATCGGGATGGACATCTTGCCCTTCGTCTATGAAGATCGCGTCGAAGCGCAGTTCGTCTAGTTCGGCCTCGGTCATGGTGTCGAGTTGGGCCAAGAATTCGCGGGCGCGCTCCCCCGCATCCCGCGCGCGTTTCATGGGCACATAATGAAAATGGTCATGCGCTTCGGCTAGGTCATACACCAGGCCATTCAGGTGGGTGATGGTCAACGGCTCGGCGGGCAGGTCTTCGCCCGCGATGGCGCGGTATGCCGCGCTGACATACTCGCGCAGCAGCGGCACCAGCGTCCGATTCAGGCACACGACCGCGATTTTGGGCATGGGGTAGCGCTCATCGGGAAAGAGGGTCAATTGCTGGTGGTGGCGCATCTGGCGCAGCACGAGCCGAGCCACTTGGTAGGCCATGACGATGCTCTTGCCACTGCCCGCCACGCCGCGCAGCAAATAGGGATGGCCCCAGGTATCTAGGCGGCTAAGCTCTTGTTGCTCGGCGGAGAGATTCTGATGTTCGGCCTCTATTTGGTCAATCGTGGCGCCCAGATTCTCGAACGGGATGCGGCGGGCCGCGCGCGGGCGCTGGGCCAGGCGCGCGGGGGCGCCGAAGGCTTGCGCCAGCAGCGCGTCTATGTCGGGCGGTAGCGGAGCGCCTACGCCGCTGAGGTGCAGCGTCTTGTGCACATACCGCGCGATGCGCGTGCGCAGGCGCTCGAGGTCTTTAATATCTTCTGCAAAGAGCACCAGGCGCCGCGCCAGCGCGGTTTCGTGGCCCGCCGCCGTCCATTCCATCTCGCTGATGTTGGGCAGCGCGACCATGGCATTTAGCAAGGGGCGGGCACGGTCCAGGGCCGCCGCCTCGATATTCTCTTTGATGCTGAAC
>DAOTVD010000304.1:0-11754 GCA_034437075.1 Anaerolineae bacterium | reverse complement strand
GTGGGCATCTAATTTGCCTCGATGGTCAATGGTGCCACATCTACATTCTCGGTAACGCGCACAGCAGTCGTATCGATGGCTGCTTGTTGCATATCCAGCGCGACAGGTTCTAGGCCATTGTCTTCTGCTAAAGCTTCCAGATAGCGCAGGTTTTTTTTTCGCTTCAGGGCCAGAGAAAGCCATGTCGCGATCTTCCAGAAACTCGACCAGTCCATCGCGATAGACATAAGCATCGGTTTGATCTTCAAAGCGCCCTACTTCAATATCAAGGCCACCTTCGGGCCCTTTGTGCCAGAACATTGCCGAATTGCGCGAGAAACGCCTTGATGGTATCAGTAAAGCTGCGTATGTCGGCAGTGTTACCGCTGAGTGCTTCTATCCAGGAGCGTGTTATTTCAGATAACCAGATTGAACAGGTAGCCGGTAATCATGATACTCAGCGCCACCACACCCACAAAAATCGCAATCAGGCGTGGTTTCAGGACTTTTCTCAGGATGATCAGCTCAGGCAAACTGAGGGCGACGACCGACATCATAAACGCCAACACCGTCCCCATTGCCGCACCTTTCCCCAGCAACGCATTCACAATCGGGATAATGCCTGCGGCGTTCGCGTACAGGGGAATGCCCAGCAGCACGGCGACGGGTACCGACCACCAGGCCCCGGCTCCCATCACATTGGAGAGCGCATCTTCAGGTACAAAGCCGTGAATAAACGCGCCAATTCCAATGCCAACCATGACGAACAGCCACACCTTACTGACAATCTCACGGGTACTTTCAGCAGCCTGCTGGAAGCGTTCCTGCCAGGTCAGCTTATCCTCGATAGCATGATCGGGTTGCTGGCTTTTGGCTTTGATCGCGTAGACAAATTCTTCCACATGATTTTCCAGCTTCATGCGACCCAGGATCAGTCCGGACACGACACCAATCGTAATGCCCGACACCAGATACAGCAGCGCCACTTCCCAGCCGAACAGCCCCAGCAGCAGTACAAACGCGACCTCGTTCATAATCGGAGAGGTAATCAGGAAGGAAAAGGTGATGCCCAGGGGGATACCGGCCTGCACGAAACCAATAAATAGCGGCACGGACGAGCAGGAGCAGAAGGGCGTAATCGCGCCAAAGAGCGATGCCATCACATTGCCAACGCCCTCACCGCGTTTTTCAACAACGGCACGGACTTTGTTGGTGTCGATAAAGGTCTGCACCAGCGTAATCAGAAAGATCATACCGGCTAACAGCAGTAGAATTTTGGGAACATCGTAGATAAAGAAGTTGAGCGCTTCACCCAGGCGGCTTTCATGACTGAAGTTCAACACCGTGTAGGTGATCCAGTCGGCGATCGGTTGCAGATTGTTGTAGAGGATCAGCCAGATCACAGCCAGCCCACCAACCAGCGCAAATGCACGACGATCGGTGTTGATCCGGGGCAGATAACGTGTATGTAGCGACATATCTCGACCTATATTCAAAAAACTGAATGTGAATGAACGAATAAAAACCTCTGTCAGCATACAGAACCTGACGTTATCGTCTTTATGCAGTTTCGTACTCGCGTGCCCAGGTGACGATTTGATCCTGTTTAGGAATTTTGCCGCTGGACAGCACCGTTTCATTCATCACCAGTGCGGGTGTACGCAGCACACCGTAGGCGGCGATGTCGGCAAAATCGGTGACCTTCGTCAGTTGATAGGCAACGCTAGCACCGTCCAGTGCAGCACGGGTTTCGCGTTCGAGCTTCTGGCAGTTCGCGCAGCCGGAGCCGAGGACTTTGACTTCTAACATGGGGTCTTTCTCCTGTTTATTCGATCATGGTGATCAGTACAGTTGAGCAGCTCGGACAGTTACATCCGTCCAGCACATCCAATCCATTTTGGGTCAGTGATCCAACCAGTAAATCGAGCAGATCATTCATCTGGTCATCGATCAGACGATAGTACACCTGCAAACCATCTTTGCGTGAATCGACCAGACCGGCATCACGCAACGTCATCAACTGCTGCGAGATATACGCCTGGCGTTTGTCCAATGCCTGCTCGATATGACAGACGCAGGTTTCGCCGCGTCGCAACATATCCAGAATCTGTAAACGCACCGGGTGGCCCATCACCTTGAGCTTGCTGGCTGTGTCGTTGTAGCTGTTCACCATCTCACCTGGTTACATTCAAGAATTTGAATATAGTGTAGTCTTTCTGGAGATCAATCAGTAGTGACAACTGTCACAATTTCATGATAACACATGGAAAAAAAAGAGGTGGTAGCTTTACATGATAGCGTGCTCGTCTCGAATCGCACCATGTCTGACGGTTTTCGCAGCTTGAAAACGGTCAAAAGAGTTCAGGTTAGTTCAAAATTGGCTAAGTTTGGCAGTTTTTGGCCTAAAAATCAGCGACCACGTTATTCTGCGGTGCTACCCCCTCTGAATGTCGGATCAAAATAGTTAAAAAGGCTATCCCAGTCACCTTGCGCTTGGCACCATACATGAGCCAATCGTCCCAATAAATTCCATCGTTTAACAGCATTACACCATGAACACCCAAGATAAGAAGTGTGAGTGCCATGCTATCAATATATTTATTGAAGTATACTGACGGCTTCATATAGAGTATCCATTTGTGTACAAGTGTTTATTGATTGAAAAAAGCGGTTACAGCTTCTATGACTTCTTGCACATCATCCAAACGCAAACCAGTGTGCAAAGGCAACCGAACCAAGCGCGGTGCAACATATTCGGTCCTGGGGCAATCACCAACTTTCCCACCGAGTTGTTTACCCATCGGCGAAAGGTGAAGCGGTTGATAGTGAAAAACAGCGTAAATATCTTTTTTCTTCAGAAAATTGATGAGCATTTGTTGATGTTCGGGCAAGGTCAAGATCACATAGAATAAGTGGTATGCAGGATGAGAAGTCTTAGGCACGTTGGGGATTTGCACGTGATATTGAGACGCCCACTCGGAAAAACCCTGCAAGTATCGTTCCCATAATATTTTCCGCTGTGTTTGAATGTTGGTTTTTTGCTCTAACTGAGCCAATAAGAATGCCGCACTAAGATCGGACATCAGAAAGCTAGACCCTATATCAACCCAAGTGTATTTATCTACCAAACCCTTAAAGAATGCTTTTCGGTTTGTGCCTTTATCACGAATGATTTCGGCACGCTCAATATAACCTTCGTTATTGATAAGTAACGCGCCACCTTCACCGCACTGAAAGTTTTTTGTTTCATGGAAGCTTAGCGTCGCCATATCCCCTAAAGTGCCCAGTTGTTGTCCCTTATAGGCACCAAATAACCCATGAGCATTATCCTCGATGACAACAAGCTTGTGGGCTTTAGCAATGGCAAGAATTGTATCCATTTCGCAAGCAATACCCGCATAATGTACAACAACTATCGCCTTGGTTTTTGCCGTGATATGTTTCTCTAGTTGCTGCTCGTCAATATTCAGCGTATCCGAGCGAATATCACAAAATACGGGTTTGGCTCCGTATAGCATGAACGCATTGGCTGTCGAAACAAATGTAAACGCCGGCACAATGACTTCATCGCCGGGTTTTAAATTGAGCAATAGAGCCGTCATTTCAAGGGCATCCGTGCAAGAAGGTGTCAAAAAAGCCCGCTTTACGCCCAGTGTATCTTCCAAGAACCGATGGACACGAGCAGAAAATGGGCCATCACCCGAGAGATTCCAATTCTCTTGAATTGCTTCATGAACATAGGTGATTTCATTTCCAGCCATAGTTGGACGATTAAAGGGAATTCGGTACTTTTTCATCTGACAATAACTATTAAACCTATAATGATGATGAATGTCCCCAGCACTTTGTTCCATGCGAGTGTTTCATTAAAGAGGGCAACAGAGAGTAGCATTACGGCCACAAAAGCGAGGCTCATGAACGGGTAGGCGAAGCTAAGCTCTAATTGGGTCATCGCAGCCATCCACGCGCCCGATGCCAGAAATGCCGCGATTAAACCAGAGATAATCCAAGGGCGAAAGTATTGCTTTCCGAGAAAGATAACTTTCTCAACAATCCCATCTGGCAACTCACCAGCGTCCGAAATTTGCCATTTTAAGACGAGTTGTCCGTAAACGGTGAAGACAATGGTTAATGCTACAAAAAGTAAACCAGTTACCATACGCTTTTTGGTCGTTTTATCCATGCCATTTCGCTAGTCCAATTCCTGTACGACCATATCCGTTGCCATTATATAGCAGATAGCGTTGGTCATCGTGGTCAAAGACATAGGGATACTCGATCATTTCTGAGTCCCAACCTGCAGGCGACACATCAATACCAACTTCGTCATCTTTGCGTGTCCAGTGCAGGCCATCTTCGGATTCCGCATAGCCGATGCGATAGCTCTCGCCTCGGTAGGAATACCACATGCGATAACAATCATCATCTTTTATCACACACGGACGCGATATGGCATATTCTGTTTCATCTTTGAAGTCAATGCACACACGTCCATCACGCCGCCAGTGGATACCATCATCCGATTCGGCATATTTGATATGGTAGACATGTTGCAATTGCCCATTATCGACATGCCATTCAATGCAGGATAGATACCACATGCGCCATAAACCATTCGGTTCAATTAAGGTACAGCAACTTGCTACAAAACAGGGATCATGTACACTACGATCTAAAATAGGACCATCTGCATATTTATAAAATGTATTCCCGTTATCATTGCTGATAGCCAACCCAATTGCATTTCTAAAAGGGACATCCACAGCACGATTCCATCCAATGTAGAAGAGGTAAAGCGCTTCATTTACCCGTTGTAACCAGGTTGGCATAATACCATGTGCGTCAAACTTGCCCCAATCTCCTAGGCTTAACAATGGTTTATCCTCAAAATGGGTAACCTCACTCACTTGAACCAGATCAACCGAAAGAGGAATGGAGCGGTTCTGCTCGTCGCGATCACAAAAAATGATGCGGTGTGTGCCATCAGATAAAAGGAAGATATTGGGCACTACAGCATAGTTCGTCTGTGAAAACAGATTACCTTGTTTTTCCCATACCATTAAAGTTTGAACTCTTTGCTTTTGCGCTTGGCTTTTTCGGCACGCTGGCCGATGTAGGCCCCTTCGGATTCGGTATTCTTGGTGATAAACGCGCCGGCCCCAACCAGCGTATATGGCGCAATGGTGATACCATCCACAAAAGTGGCGTTGACACCCACGAAACAATTATCGTCGATTTTACAATGGCCGGAAATCACGGCATGGCTGGCGATAAACACATGATTTCCAATGGTGCTATGATGCCCGATGTGGTTGCCACTCCACAATACAGTGTTATTCCCGATGGAGACAAATGGCTGTAATACATTGGCCTCAAAAATGAAGCTATTTTCGCCAACTTGAACCTCGCCCCATTGAATAGCTTTAGAGTTCACGTAGCTAATGAATTCATACCCCATTGATTTACAGGTCTGATAAATATTGGCACGGCGTTGGTTCATCTCGGCGGCCCCCATAGCGACCAACATCTGATAATCATCGGGGCTATGCGTCTCTAATATCTCCTCAAAGGGGATGACAGGGGCACCCCACAGCGAATCACTTTGGATGTATTCACCATGCGCCGTAAAAGCAGTAACTTGGTGTGGACTATCGGCCTCTAAATAAACTTTGGCCACCTGGGCATAACTGCCCAGCCCAAAAATGACGACGGGCTTCATTCAATACCCCTTCTAACTAGTATAGTAAATTCATATAATCCGTAGTCGTGTAATACCGCCACTTGGGGGGCGATATGTCGTTTGCAATAGTCAAAAATTTTCATTGGGTCGGTATAGTATAGATAATCACGCATAAAAGGTTTATCAGAATAGCTTGTAAGGCAGTTAAACGCCATGCCTTTGCTGGCAAGGCCCCACATCTGCGCCAAGGTATCTATTATGTATTGCCACCACTCCTCGTTCGATGTGGAAAGGCGCACATTAAATATACCACTGGCCATAACATAGTCCATCGGGTGGATAGCGTCTAGTGTACTGGTAAACAGGCCACTATCGGGGTATTTTTTTTGGGCCGCTACTATCATATCTGGGGCAATATCATACCCACAATACACAAAGGATGTATGGTATTGCTGAAGATAAGCAACAAGTTCACCATAGCCGCAACCATAGTCCAACACAGAAAACGGGGAGGTGGCTCCGTCATCATGCAGGCGCAATAACTGGCGAAATCTTAAATACTGAGACTCGGTTGAGTTCCAATCAACCCCGGCATGGCTAGTACCATGTAGTTTGAGTTTATCAGTGTAGTATTCGGCAACCGCTTGCTGAATCGCGTCTTTATTGATGGAATCAGTCATATATTTCTCTAATAATGGTGTATGGCCGATCTTTGGTTTCAGAAAAAATTACTGCAAGATAGAGCGCTATAATACCTAAAACAAAAATGTTAATGCCACCAACCAACCAGATGGATACAATCAGTGAATTCCATCCTTCAATACCATAACCTAAAAAAATCGTGCTAAATAGCAACCAAATGACATAAATCAATGCCCCTAGGGTCATCAGAAAGCCAAGTATAGAAATATAGATGAGCGGTTTATTACTGAAAACGACGATAGAATTAACCATCATGCTGATTTTGCGCCGAAAGTTATATGTTGAGCTACCTTTATAGCTTTTCTTTATAGTGAAAGGTACTTGTTTAAAGCCTGTATTGGCCCATAATCCTGCAATGATCATGACTTGCTCTCTGTGCTGTAACAGCGCATCAACATATCTTCGGGACATTAAACGCGCGACAAGCAGGTTTGCCGGGATGGGTATGCCAGAAAAGAAATTGAAAACTCTATAATATATTTGACTTAAGAATTGATTAAGCCAAGGGTCTTTTCGAGTTTCTTGCACGCCATACACCACATCAATGGCTTCATCCCGATGTAGACTTTCAAAGAAATCTTGTAGACTTTCTGGGGCAATTTCTAAGTCGCAGTCAAGCAAAAAGACATAATCACCTGTTGTATGATCTAGGCCTGTCATGATGGCTTTATGCTGACCAAAATTGCGAGATAGATCAATAACCTTTATAGAAGGATCATTTTCTCGAAGTTTTAGGACAATCTCCAAAGAGTCATCGGGTGACCCATCATTTACAAAAACAAATTCGATATCGTCGGTAAGAGCTAATGCACTATTGCGCATTCGAGAATAAAACACTTCCACGTATGGAGCAGAATAATACATTGTTGTGATGATGGATAACTTATAATCGTTGATCATGCTATTTTACTTGACGAATGCACACAAAATGATAGCGTATATAGAGCTATAGTAAAGCCGAATAAACGGAAAAAGTAGGGCAATTACATATGGCTATGCTGAGCATAAAACCTTTAGCAAGTACCCCTCCCCGAATTCAGGGAGGGGGTATTATGCGCACGAGTAAGTCCGCTCCCCCCCGAATTCGGGGGAAGCGAGAGGGGGGTAAAATCAAGAATGTATCTTTTTCGACAAAAGCAACCGGTCCTCTTTTCGCTCATATGCAATTGCCCTAAAGGAAAAAGTGGAAATAGCAACCAATGAACAAGAGAGTTGCCATAGTGCAGTCTAGTTACATTCCATGGAAAGGATTTATCGATCTCATCAATCTTGTTGATGAATTTATTCTCTTTGATGACGTACAATTTACTCGTCGAGATTGGCGAAACCGTAACAAAATAAAAACCCCGAATGGAATTCGCTGGCTAACTATACCGGTTAACAAAAGTGGCAACTTTTCTCAACTCCTCAAAGATACTACTGTGGCAAATTCTCATTGGGCAGATGAACATTGGAAATCATTTTTGCATAACTATGCACGGACACCCTTTTTCGATACCTATGCCCCCTCAATCAAATCTGCTTACGATACCTTAGCCAATGAAGAAAAGCTAAGCAACATTAATCGTCATTTTATTGAGGTGATTATGGATTTATTACAGTTTGAAACCAAGATTACATGGTCTATGGATTATGATATTGTGGACGGCAAAACAGAGCGTCTTTTGTCATTATGCCAACAAGCAGGTGCAAGCGATTACCTCTCTGGTCCGTCTGCGAAGTCATATCTTGATGAAGAACTCTTTATCAATGCAGGGATTTCAGTGAGTTACATGGATTACCAGGGGTATCCTGAATACAATCAGCTATTTCCGCCTTTTGTTCATGAGGTTACAGTGTTAGATTTGATATTTAATGTGGGCCCAGACGCTAAAGAATACATGAAATCATAGGCTATTTCCGCTTGCCGTGCAGTATTTGATGGATGCGAGCGTTGAACAATCCGAAGACTTCCGCTTTTTTTGAGTAAGTTTTGCCAAATTGAGGGCTGTTTTCCCTGTCTCAGTCTCGATAATACGCTCTTTTTCCGATATCTTTTCGGTTCATCAACCCCTTTCAATCGCTATTTCGACACTTTACCTACCTGTTTGAATTATCCCCCGCTTTTGTACACCCTATACCAACTTGCGCAGTTATTATCCTGCTACTGAAGAAGCAGCAGTGTACAAGCAGCGAGAGTTAATCAGCAGATGCCCGCGCATAAAGACGAAAGAACGGAGTTTCGGTACCGACCGACCATTCTCGTACCAGTGACATTGATGCTTGTAGCGTCTGTTGCTCATCTGGGGATAGAAATTGCCACCAGATATCATCAACCAACACATAATCAAACCCCAGCCGAGATAAGGCGTCCGCATCGCGGGTTTCGCGCCAGAGGTTCAACGTCATGGGATCGGCTTGAACAGTAGACAACTCGGTAATCTGTGGTACCGCATCAGCAATGGCGGTGGCATAGTTATCAGCAGGCAGCAAAATACGCGCGTCTGGCGCAATAGCCGTATGCCAGGCAGTCTCGTGAAGCGCCTGCACGGTCAACTCGGTGGGTAAGTTGGTATACCGTAGATGAAATGGTGCAGGTTCGGCTACGATCTCATACACACTTCGGAACTGCCCATTTGCCTCATACCGCAACACCTCGCGGAATTGGTCGGCTTGCGCAAACGCCCCGCGCGCGGTTTCTGATGTAGTCGCCCACCAGCGATCATCCACATACACATAGCGAATACCCATACGGCGCAAATAGGGCGCAGGCGTCGGTGTGTTCCAAAGCGCGGTATTATAACGATCTTCCTCGGCGGCATAGCGCAGCAACGCCCGATAATCACGCTGTAAGGTGGGCCTGTAATCCAGCAAGATCAGCGGACGCAAACTGTTAAACCCGCCTTCGGCATCAAAGAAATAGCCATCAGACTCACGTGATATCGTCGTTCGGTCTGACCATGCTTGGGCGGCTTGTTGGTCAATATCGTTGATTAGCGCATTGTAGGGACTGTGCAAATCGTAAATGATGTAGGTGTCATTTTCGTAGGCGATCTGAAAATGCAGGGTCCCGTTCCATTCATAACGATCTTCGGTGCGGTGCATGATGACGTAATCAATGCCCTGTGCTTCCCGCAGAGCCACCCATTCTTGGGCAGAGAGTTGGCCGAATAGATTATCTTCAAAATAACGCCCACGTTCATCAAACGAGAGGCCATACCAGCCTAGCAAATCGATTTGATGGTTTAGCAGGCGCTCGTCCATAAAGTAGACGTAATAGATATTATCCGGATTCATGTAAAGATAGGGCCGTTGGGCGAAGACGCGCCAGCGCGTCAAGTTACCGGCGAAGGTCGCATCCGGCGCGGTGTGTTGGTTGGCCCAGCGCTGAGCAGCATATAAGGCGCGGAACTCGGGCGTATCCGACGTATTGACGGTTTGCTGCACCGCATACCACGCGATGGGTATCAGAATTGCCACGGCGGCCACGCGCCAAATGGCCGGAAAACGCCGCAGGAGCCCATAGCCCACCGCCAGCGCTAAGCCCGGCACCGTAAACCAGATTACAGGCTCGGCAATTGTGATGGTGACATCTGGCAAGGTATCCGCCAGGATCGCGCTATAACTCGCCATCAGCACGAGCGCCCCCACAAGCGTCAGAACTCGGGCCAATTGAGGCGTCAAGCGAATACGCAACCCTAAAAACTGCCCCCGGCTCAGTTCAACCAGAATAAAACCGAGGATCAACAACCAGGAAAGACCGTATCGTTCACTGACAGCCAAGAGTACGGTCAGCAATGCGAAGCCCATCCCCACCCATTGCCGCTGAACGAAAAATCCGTAGAAATATGCTAGAATCCCCGGCACCGTGAGTACCGCGAACAGAGCCGTCGCGCGGTGGCCACCGACGCGAATGAGGGTCAGTTGTTCCGTTTGGATGGCGATATAATGCACGACAAATAAGCCGACTGTCACCAGCAATGCGCCCCACCACAACCGCCGATAGGCCACGTGTAGGGGGATAGGGCTTGTGATGGCGATCATCCCCAAAAGCGTCCACTTAAGGATGATATGCAAGCGTGTCCAATCTTGTAGGGATACGGTAAAGGGATTGAAATGGCCATTATCGAGGGTGGCTTGCCGTGCGATTTCATCGGGAATATTGCCCTGCGCTTGGGCGGAAACAATCAGCGAAGGTGCCACAATTAAACCAACAACCCCACACACCAGCGCAGTGTTAACCAGGGCGGCGCGCTCGCCCGTTTGCCAGGCCGTCCATAGCCAGAACATTCCCGCAAAAGCACACGCATACAGCCCCATCCCCGGATGCGCCAAACCGGCCAACCAGAGTAAGCCGAGCATGGGCCACCGCCGCCCGGCCAAGAGTGCCATCAGGGCCAACAACGCGATAGCCAACGCAAAATTGGCCGGATATAGCTCAGGGAATTTTGCCTCGTAATTGGCGAGGTTCCAGCCCCAGGGCAAGGCCGCATAAACAAAGAGCATGCCCAGCAAGCCGACATACGGTAAGCGCGTGGCGCGGGTCACTAGCGCGAAGCTGCCCAACCCGATGAGCATATTTTGCAGGATGTTCAACCAAAGATGGCTCGCCTCTGGAACAATATCCAGGTAGCGATAGGCCAATGCGTTAGCCCAATTGATGATGGAGCCGTAGAGCGCAGGCGGCATATAAATAGAGATCATGTCGCCCTGATAAAGCGTGGAATGCGTCGCGACATGAGCATATACCATGCTGGTGTCGCCAATGAAACCTGTTGCGGCAGTGGCGGATTCCCAACTTTGCAAACTAACACCAGCCAGGATCAGACTAATGAGAATGGCGAGTTCCAATCCCTTTGTCTGAGATGCTCGATTTGCAGACGGGTGTTGTACTTTCATGAGCGGTCTGGGAGCCAAAGACCAATCGCAGGGCACGTAGGCGGGGCTAAGTTACCGAGCGCTTTCGGGCGCGAATACAGCTGATGGCATTCAGGTGCTTGTTAGGCAAAAACGCAAACGGGAAAAACGTTCTCTCTACGATGTGAAAAAAGCGTGCGATGGCCGCAAGAACTTCATCATACGTACTCCAATGTTCCCAGTGAACGATCTTGTCATAATCGACACCGTACGTACGCTCCATATACCGTTTGGTAGTTAAGCTACGCCCTACACCATACAATGCCCCTCCTTCGAGTGGTAAACCGACAAGTAGTTCGCCGTCGGAAGCCAAGACACGGGAGATTTCCAACAAGCTATCGTCCAGGTTTCTGAGATGCTCTAAGTTGTAAATTGAAATCACACATTGGGTAGAAGCCGTTTTAAACGGCAATTGGAGAATGTCCGCATTTATGACAGGCACATTCGCGTATCGGCTTTTCATAATTGTTTGTAACCGAAAATCAATATCCACCCCT
>DAOTVD010000303.1:0-7832 GCA_034437075.1 Anaerolineae bacterium | reverse complement strand
CCCCGGCCAGCACGGCATCGCACCAACCGCGTTGAATCCAGCTTGTGGCTTCGCCGATGGCGTTGCTGCCCGTGGCGCAAGCGCTGGAGAGACTCATATTCGGGCCTTGCAGGTTATACACGACGCTCACATGCCCAGCGGCGCTGTCGGGCAGCATCCGGGGGACAGTCAGGGGGCTGACACCGTGTGGCCCGCGTTGGATGAACTGGTTGTAATTCTCTAGCAGATGTTTGATGCCGCCCAACCCGGTGCCAATCAACACACCGATGCGCTCTCGATTTGCGTCTGTAATGTCTAGGTCGGCGTCTTGCAGGGCTTCTGCGGTGGCGGCCCAGGCCAACTGGGTGACCCGGTCGGTGCGGCGCGCTTCGCGTTTGCCAAAATGCGCGACTGGGTCAAAGCCGGGCACATCCCCGGCGATATGCACGCCTAGCTCGGCGGCGCGCCAATCGGGCTGTAAGCGAATGCCGGAGGTGCCCGCCCGCAACGCCGACCAGTTGGTCGCGACGCCTTCGCCCAGGGGGGCCACCAGTCCACGTCCGGTGATGACAACACGACGATTTTGCATCATGATTTACATTCCTTGGGTGGTTTTTCTCGCGTGGCGCTCAGCATTATAGCATACGTCCGCGCTTTGTATTGTAACCCGCTATGCGGAACAAAGTTGTGCCAGGGGCTTGTACTCAGGGCAAGGGCACCCAATCGGGGCTTGACCGCAGCTTGACCCTTTTTAGAGCCTTTGAGCGCCAAAAATTTCTGGTGCGGTTGCTCTGGGCTTGCACCCGGCTGGCGAGGCTGGCATTATTGGCACTATACGATACGAGAGGAAACCACCATGACGCTTTCTAGCGATCCGGCCTTATGCACCGTCCGCGCGCGGCAATCGGGCGAGCCGCTCATCGGAACGGCGGTGCGCCATGCCTGCCATTTTGTGCTGAGTTGGCCCAAACGGGAATGGGCCGCCGAGGTGAGCGATATAGACGGCCCGCCGGCGCTGCTCTCGCAGGTTATCACGCCGCTGAAAGGCCAGGCCATCCTGACGTTGAAGGCTGGCCCCGCCGAGGAAGCCGGGACGCTTTGGCTTTTTCCGCATGGTTTGCGCTTTGACGGGGTTGATCCGGCGGATTACGAAACATGGGTGACGGCAGCGCTAGGTGGCGAGGCCTTACCGCAAGGCGTTCGCGTGGAGGCGCGCCATACGCTGATGATCTGTGGCCATGGCAAGCGGGATGTCTGTTGCGCGATGTTCGGCGGCGACGTGCTGCGCGCGTTGCTAGCGGTCGCGCCGCCCGATATGGCCGTGTGGGAGGTCTCGCATATGGGCGGGCATCGCTTCGCGGGGACGCTGGCCGTGCAGCCCGGCAGCCAATGGTACGGCCTGCTGACGGCAGATGACGTGCCCGATCTGGTGGCGGCGATACAAGCCGGGGACATCCTCTCGGGTAATTATCGCGGTAATGCGGCCTATCCGCCGCCGCTGCAAGTCGCCGAAAAATGGGGCTACGACGAATTGCGCGCGGCGGGCCAACGTGGCAGCGTCAGTTTGGTCAATCCGCATCTTGAGACGCAGGCCGCACATGTCGAAGTCTCGCTGACTGGCCAGGGCTGGGCGCGCACGTTTCGCTTGCATCTGACGGGCGAGCCCTATACATTTTTCCCGAATTCGAATAGTGATGCGACCAAAGAACGGCTGATCTGGCGGGTGGAGCGTGTTGAACGCCATGGGCAAGACTATTAACCTGCCAGACCCCGAAGCCTTTAACCGCCGGGTGTGGCTCATCGTGCGGGAGGTGCCGCTGGGCCGCGTGACAACCTACGGCCAAATCGCCGCGATGATCCCACCCCCAGAAGGTGTGCCCGAAGATGATTACAAGCGCCTGGCGCCGCGCTGGGTGGGCCAGGCCATGAATAAAGTCTCAGCGGCGGACTCGGGCCTGATTCCCTGGTGGCGGGTCGTCAATGGGCGGGGAAGCATTAGCCTACCAGAAGGTAGCCGCGCAGCCCTGCAACAAATTAACCGTTTGAAACGCGAAGAAGTGATTTTTGATGCTAAAGAGCATATCGACCTGGCTGTTTTTGGTTGGGCGGGGCCACCAGCGACATGGTGTGCCGAGCAGGGTTTACGCCCGGCACCCGCGCTCACCGATCCGCCCGACCCCGATACCCCGCGCCAACTCAGCCTATTCTAAACCGACGCAGGCCGCGCATGGCGGCCTAGCCACCGATTAGCTTTCATCGTCCTGACCTAGCACGCGGATGCGCATGCTGCCGCCGCCGCCTTGGTTGCGCCGGGCGATGTTTAGCGCCAATTCCGCGCGTTTTAACTCTTGGGCGTAGAACTTCTCGCGATCCGGCGGGGCGCCCTCTTCCAGCATTTTGGCTGCGCGGGCGCGCGCTTCTTCCATTTCCTGGATCATAATCTCATCGGCGAAGTCTGCTTCTTCGGCCAAGACCATCACCTTATCGGGGCGGACTTCCACCACACCGCCGAATACCGCGAAGTGCTCCTCTGCATTGCCTTTGCGGATGACCAATTCGCCCATGCTTAGCAAGCTAATCAGGGGGCTGTGGTTGGGCAGAATGCCCATTTGGCCTTCTACGCCGGGCACCAGCACCATATCGGCTTCTTTTTCTTCGAATAACTTTCGTTCGCGTGAAACTACTTCAACATGGATGGGCATATGTTGTTTATCCTCGTTCCTGTTTTCAGGGAGTTTAGCATACTTTCAGTGGGCGATAAAGCACGACCCGAGCTTAATCATTGGCGGATGATTCGCGCCCTTGCCAGCCCAGCGGATGCAGCAAGACATCCAACGAGGCCCACACCCGTTCGGCATCGGCCCCCCCCAGATGCAGATGCCAGGTGCCGTTGAACGTTTCGCCTGTGATGAAAAATAAATTATTCTCGTGGCGCAAGCGGATACTCGTGATCACGGGATGGCCATCGACGGCTTGCAGGGGGGCAGTGCCCGCAACGGCGGTCAGGGTGGGCGCTTCTTCGGGAAAGAGGGCGCTTGTTAGGCGATACCAGAGCAAATGCGTGGCGCGGCGGTCTAGCAGCATGTAAAAAGTACGTTCTTCAGCCGCGTCCTGGAACCCTGTAAATTCTGCGATATGCGTTTCATGATGAAACGCAACTTCTAACTGAGAAACAAGGCCAAAATGGCGTTCGTTGGGCATAGGGCGTTCATCCTTCATGGCTCAGACCACGGCTACTAGGCCATCGCCGGTTTCGACCTTGCCCACCAGGCGCGCATCGGCACCTGCCGCTGCCAGGTCGGCCAGCAGTGGCTCGGGGTCGGGCACGGCCATCAGCAGACCGCCCGAGGTTTGGGGGTCGTACAAACGGCCCAGGATGCTCTCATCTTCGGCCAGGGCATCTGGCAAGCGCACAAATTGCTGATAGTACGCACGATTGCGCCCTGTGCCACCAGGGAAGATACCCATTGCGGCGTATTCGTCCACACCTGGCACCCAATGCAAGCGATCATATTCGATGATGATATTGTGCGGGGTGTTGCGCACCATTTCGTAGGCATGGCCCAGCAGGCTATAGCCCGTAATATCGGACATCCCATGCACGCCATGCCGCTGAGCCGCTTCGGCGGCGGTTTTATTCAGCGTGGCCATGTTTTCCATGGCGGCTTGCACGTAGTCGGGGTTGGCCATACCGTTTTTCAACGCCGTGTTAATGATGCCTACGCCCAGGGGTTTGGTCAGCACCAGGCTATCGCCGGGTTGGGCGCCGCCTTTGGGGATGATTTTATCCGGGTGTACCGTGCCGATGACGGCCAAGCCGTATTTGGGCTCATCATCCATGATGGTGTGCCCCCCAACGAGCACCCCGCCAGACTCAGCGACTTTTTCGGCGCCACCGCGCAGGATGTCGCGCAATATCGTGGGCGGTTGGTCTGCGGGAAAAGCCACGATATTCAGCGCCATCAGCACTTGGCCACCCATGGCGTAAACATCGCTCATGGCGTTGGCGGCGGCGATGGCCCCAAACCAATACGGATCATCCACCACAGGCGGGAAGAAATCCGTGGTCATGATGATGGCTTGCTGGTCATTGAGTTTCATGACTCCGGCATCGTCGGGGGTGCTCAGCCCCACGAGTAGCGCGGGGTGGTCGGCAGGGCTGAACAAATCGCCCAGCGGAAAGACGATCTCGGACAGGTCGCCAGGCCCCAGCTTGGCAGCGCAACCTGCCGCACTGGCCAGGCTGGTGAGTTTTACGGGTGCGGTCATAGGGTGCCCACTTTCGTTTTCTAACGTGTCATCTCTCAAAGATACCGCGCCCGTTCACGCCCTGCAAAAGATAGTTCTGCGCCTAGGACGAATTCGCTATGCTATTGCTTTAACGCTGGGCAGCCTCCACGCGATAATCCGCGCCGGGCACGACCCGGTAAATACGGTCGGTCACTAGGTTCTGCGGGTCGCAGTCTTCGGGTGGGATGGGCGTTTGCGCGACACACGTGCGGGCCTCGTAGACGACATCCAGCAGGCCGAGTTCGGCCATGCGCTCGAACTTCGCCAACCCGGCACTCAGGCCCTGCTCGGTTAAGTTGCCAGAGATCGGGTCTTGGCGCAGGTCGTCATACACCACCCGTTCGTAAACGCCCACGATGATATATTCGATGTCGTAGAACTCAATCAGGTTCCAGGCGGTTTCGATGTCTGGCGCGGTATAGAAGGCACTGACGTTGTTCGAGCGTGTCCAGACAACCTGGTTTAAGTCGAGCACGCTGCGCTGTTGGCGTTGGTGCCAATTCCAGCCGATGACCGTCGGTAGCCCGGTATTGTTGGCGATGCGTGCCCCCCAGCGATATTCAACCGCCTGGGCTTCGATAATCGTGGGCGTACCCGCGATATTTTCGTTCAGCCAGTTAATCATGCGGTAGTCGCCAATGGTGTTGAACCAGATGCTATTGTCGCCATAGACGGCCTGTTGCATATAGGCCAGGCCGTCCAGGGTCACGCCGGTGGCCTCCGCGTTGAAGCGATCTTGCCAACGCGCTTGGGTGGCCATAATCGGGTACATTAACGCGATGGTCAACAGTAGCACGAAGCCGAACGACCACACCACCTGCACCAGCGGATTCCAGCGCCAGGCAACGTGCAACAACCAGGCCAGCGCCACGCCCCCCGCCACGCCGAACAATAACCAAGCCTGCATATAGAACTTGAACACCATATTCTGGCGCCCGATGTCCACATCCACCACCACGAGTTCGACGCCCATGGTGATGCCCAAAGCCAAGGCGACCATGGCATATACGCCGCGCTCGATATGGCTGGTGCCGGGTATCAGAAACAAAGCGCTAACCCAGATGAGCATCGGCAGTGCGACGGTCATCATCGGCACGCTGGTGAGGCCCACCACTAAGCCCGCGACCAGGCTGAGCGGCACCGCCAGCAATACAATCAGCGCCGGAACGCCCAGACCGCGCAGGTCGGCCACGCGGAAACGCTTCAGGACGCGCACACTTTGCCACAGCAACGCGCTAAACAGGATGAACAAAAACAGCCCGTGAATATCCAGGTAGACCCACAGTGGCGTCCGGTCGAGGCGCCAGGGTTCTAGCCCCGCTTCGCCCGCATACCAAGCCGTGAAGGGCCACACGGTAATCAGCGCGAAGCCGACGAACCCGCCCAGGCGCAGCAGGCCGTCGAGCGTGGCCTGGCGGTCGAAGCGCGCGCCCAGCAATACCAAGGCCACGACGTAGAGCATCAACGCGCCCCCTAAGCCAGCCAATGACCAGATACCCGCGTCGATCAGATTATAGGTGGGCTTCAGAAAGGGCTCGCAACCGGGCACAAACGGCGCCTCGCTGGTGATGTTCTGGCACGCGATGGGGATCAGCCCCGCTTCTAGGTCGGCTTCGTAGGCGGCATCTTGGGCCACGAAGTAGACAGCATGGGCCAAGGCGCCTATGGGCATCAGGAACAGCAGCGGCCATAAGCGTTGTACGCCTTGTAGGTCCAGAAAGCCGCGTAGGCGCTCGAAAACAGGGGGTTGGGGCAGCGCATCATCCACGCGGCGCTGGTTTTGGGCTGCCCAGGTCGCGTAGCCCAGCCCCGCCACACCCAGGATCAAAAAGGTCGGGAAGTCCCAGGTGTTGGTTGCGCGCAACAAGCCTACGCTCAGGCCGCCCAAGAATAAGGCGAAGCCTGCGCCGGGCCAGCGCCGCAAGCCATGCCCCGCGCCGCGAATTTCTGCCACAATCCACAGCATCACCAGCAGCATAATCGGCATGGAGATCATGTGGGCGTGTAAATCGCCATATAGAAATGTGAAATAGGGCATTTCGTTAATGGCATTATGCCCGCGCCCATCGGGCAATTCGGCAATGATGCGCGTGGGCGCCCAATACCAACGATGGGTAGGCATTTGCAATTGCGCGCCATCGTTCAGGATGGCATCCAGCCCCGTGACGAAATTGCCGGCCAGGTCGGCCCATTGCGCCACCTGATACTGGAATTCTGCTGTGGGGGGCGGGTTTTGCGCGATGTCGAGAATATCTTGTAGTTCTTCGCCTTCGGGCAAGCGGCCATTGGCGTCACGAAAGGCGTTGACCAATTCCGTGCGGCGTTCGACCGTCAGGTCGTAGGCTTCGTAGCCGGGAAAGCCGCCCACGCGGGCCACTTCGGTGACGAACAAGCGCGCGGTATCCAGGTTGCCGACCACCGTCACCAGTAGTAACGCGGCTAAGCCCGCGGTCCATGGGTTAGCACGTGGCGCGGTCGTGTGTTCGGTGCGGGCCACCAAGTTATAGGCCACGCTAAAAGCACCAATGCCTGTCATGGCGAATAGCGTAGGAATGATGAGGTTATAGGCCAGGGCAGGGACGATCCCCAGCAGTTTGACGGGTGCGCCTACCAGCACCCAGCCCCAGTAGTAGTAGTTGATATACCCCCCCGCGAACCAGGGATCGAGCGGCGGGAAGACTCGGCTGCGCAAGATGGCATTGAAATAGGCGAAGTCCATGGGTTTTTCGCCGCCAAACAGGTTATGCCATAAGTCGGGGTTGAGCAGGCGCACATACAAAAAGGCCAGGAACAAGAATCCGGTCAGGGCTTCAATGGCCAGCACATAGCGGCGGTTCTCGCGTAGCCAGGCTCGTAAATCCGCCCGGCGTCGGTAGCCAAAATAGATGCTCAGCACACCGATGGTCAGCAGCGACGCCGCGATTCCGTCGCGCGTCCAGGCCGGGATGCGCAAGGAACCTAGCACCCAGGCTAGCCAGGCCACCAAGATCAGCCCGACGAGCTTCGACACGCCATAACCGCGATCCGGCAAAGCGGCGAAGGCCGAAAACAAGAAGGGAAACCCGACCCAGCCCAGAAAGATCATAAAGCCCCACCATAGCAGGACGGCCAGCGCGTGATTCTGATTAAAGGGCGCATCAGTGTCGAATAAATCGGACCAAGTGCTTGTGGCTTGTTCTTCGGCCACGTCTTCGGGCATCATCAGGGCAGTCGGCGCGGCGCTGACCTCCGGTGCTTGGATCACATTCCGGTTGACGGGTAGCGCGTTGCTGCCGAAGCCGCCGAAGACCTCTTGATATTGCCGGATAGTGGTATCCAGAATGGCTTGGGTGCGTTCGGGGTCGTAATTCTCCGTTTTGCGGAAGACGAACACGGTCGGATGGTCGTATACATGAAAGGCTTCTTCAGCTTCGAATTCATTCAACCAACTGGGCAAGTCGTCCGTGGGCAGCACCTGGTCGCGCCATTCGAAGGGGCCGATGCGCGGGAAAGACGACCATTCGCCCACAAGCTCGAAACCCAGTTCGCCGGAGAACAGCGCGTCGTAATAGGCTAGGCTCATG
>DAOTVD010000302.1:0-4678 GCA_034437075.1 Anaerolineae bacterium | reverse complement strand
CTAGGTGTTGAATACGCCGCTGGCGTCCTGGTCATAAGCGAACAGGGCCGAAAAGCCGGGGCCGAAGTCTTCTAGCGCGGCGGGCACGGTCTCTGACAAGGTATCCCACAAGGCTTGGGCTTCGTCAACTGTGGCGGCGGGCACGTCTGTGGCTTCGGCATCCACGCTGGCGGGGTCGGTGATGATGACCACAGTATTCAGCGACGTACCGGGGAAGAACGAGCTTTGTGGGTCGCGGATGGCAATCTGTTGCACATTCTCGTAACCGCTGAGCACTTCCCCAAAGATGGTATGCGCGTCGTTCAGGTGCTCCGGCTCGGAGGTCGTGATGAAGAATTGGCTGCCGTTGGTGCCAGGGCCAGCGTTGGCCATGGCCAGCAGGCCGGGCTCATCGAAGCGCAGGTCATCCACGAATTCATCTTCGAACTGGTAACCTGGGCCGCCCGTCCCCGTATTGGTGGGGTCGCCGCCCTGGGCCATAAAGGCGTCGATGACGCGATGAAAGCGCGTATTGTTGTAATAATTCTGCTGGGCCAAAAAGACGAAGTTATTGACCGTGATGGGGGTTTGTTCTTCGAACAAATCGACATACACCGCGCCCGCGCTGGTGCAGAACACGGCACTATAATCAACGCCGTCTTCCAGGACATCTTCGGCGGCCTCAAACGTGACGGTTTCGGGTTCGGGGGCGGGGGTGTTGGCCGCGCAGATTTCCGCTGGGCTTTGGGTTTGGCCCGCGTCATCCTGGGCCGCCAGGCCGGGCACTGCCATCAGCAGCACCACCAGCAACAAAGTGCTGAACATCATCAAGCGTCGCATAAGAAATTATCTCTCCATCGTTCGTTAGCATGTTGTCGATGCGTGTGTTGTGTATTGTACAAGCCGGACGCTAGCCCAGGATACTCTCAACGGTCTGCAATAGTTCTAATGGGCTGAAGGGTTTGGTCAAGACCGCGCGCGCGCCTTGCCCCAGCGCGTTGTCGGTGGTGATCTGGTCGGCATTCGCCGAGAGCACAATTACTTCAATCTGGTGCATTTCGGGGTCGTTTTTCAGCATATCGAGCACATCCAGGCCACTCATGCCCGGCATGGCTAGGTCCAAGCTCACCAAATGGGGTAAATCGTGCGTCGCCAGGTAATCCAGGGCTTGTTGGCCGGTGGCGGCTTGGCCCAATTCATAGAAGTTCGTGCCCAGCGTCGCTACGATCAGCCCTCGGATTTCGGGGTTATCATCCACCACCAAGACATGCGCTTTGTTCATCATGGTTCAGTCGGGGCCTGATGCGGGATCCAGAGTTCGACGATGGTGCCCTTGGGCGTGGCGGGCTGGGCCGCGAGATGCCCCTGATGGGTTTCGGCAACGTATTTCGCCAGGGCCAACCCCAGGCCCAAGCCTTCGACCCCGCGCTTGACCGCGTCCACAATCTGGTTAAAGTCCTCGCCAAAACGCCGCATGACCTCATCCGGGATGCCCGCGCCATCATCCTCAAAGCGAAAGACGACGCCCTCATCTTGGGGCACCGCAGTAATGTTGACCGTGCCGCCCGGCTGGTTGAATTTGATGGCGTTGTCGGCCAGTTGATACACCACGCCTGTCATTAGGTCTTCGTCCGCCACCAGCGTTAAATCCGGCGGCGTAACCTCCATGCTCATCTGGATATTGCGGCTTTTGCTCAGGCGGTGCAGCGGGTCTAGCGTATCCGTCAGCAGATTGGCCACCATCAGAGGCCGGGGCATCATCAGGTGGGACTGACTGACCAGAGAAGCATATTTCACCAGGCCATCCAACTGACGCTTGTAGCGCCCTAGGTGGTTGCGGGCCTCTTGGAGGCTCGCGTTTTGTTCGTCGTTGTTGGTTTCTTTCTGCACCACCTGGATAATCAGGTCGATGGGCACCAGCGGGCTGGTCAATTCGTGGTTCACCGTGCTCAAAAAGTCCGATTTCAGGCGGTCGGCCTGCTGTAAGCGCTCATACGCTTGGGCGAGTTCGGCGCGTTTTTCGCGTTCCTTAGAATAGAGCTTTTGCAGGTCATCCGCATATTTTTGGAGTTGCTCTTTGGCACTTTGCAAATCGCCGATGAGTTCTTCGCGTTCGGCTTTCATATCAGCCAAAGAGCGTTGCAATTCATGCAGATTGGCCACATCGTGGCTGGTGTCCGCGCTGTGTGGTTGGCGCAACACAATCTCGAAAATATTCGAAATCTCGATCAGCCCATCGGTGGCTTCTTCCACCGCCGAATCGAGTTGCGCGAAAGTACGGTCATAAATGTCCTGCTTGCGTTGCTGGCGCACAATGTCGCGCAAGACACGCAGGGCATCCCTCGTTTTGCGGCCTGCTTGGATAAGCTGTTTTTCGGGGGAATCGTTTGTCACACGGCTACCTGCTCGTTGGCTTGTGTTCCCTTTGTTGCTTATTGTACCTACAACCGCTACGAAACGGCAATGTTTGAGCGCCCTAGCCCAGGGCTGACGCATCAAATTGGGCCTTGACAGAGATTTTGGGACTTTGGACAGACTTCACAGCGGGTTAGGCTTTTCCAAGTATTTAACTATGCCGCTTGCTTTTGTCGAAAAGGATACCGGCTTGATTTTACCCCCCTCTAGCTCCCCCCGAATTCGGGGGGAGAACTTACTCGTGCGCATAATAGCCCCTCCCTGAATTCGGGGAGGGGCTGGGGAGGGGTAATTATTTTTCTGGAAAAGCCTTAATCACTGTAGGGGCGAAGCCTGCCTCGCCCGATAATCCATTTGTGGCGGGTCAGGCGGGCCTGCTCCCTACGGGTTGAGCGTAATTTAACCTCTTGTGAGCCATTGTAACCCCAAAATTTTTGATGCGATTGCCCTAGATCGGCCCGGCATCTATCTTTGGGGCTGTTCATCTGACACGTTATAATCCTGAAAATCCAGACGGATGACGACAGTCCGGCAAATTGGCAACAGACCGGACAAAAAATTGACGCAACATGGACAAACAATGGCAACTTATGGCTGAAGCTCCTACAATAGGGATATTGCTAGCCCCTTGAGGTTGCTTGTGTCATGGTGATGCAGACTTATGAATGTATAGAGGATTAAGCTTATGTCCGGACAAACCGTACTCGTGGTCGATGATGATGTGGATATGCTCAATATGGTGAGCCTGGGCTTGCAAGGCGCGGGCTTTTCGCCACTCCCCGCTAAAAACGGCCAAGAAGCCCTTCGTCAACTCTACGAACAGCGCCCCGACCTCATTATCCTGGACATCTGGTTGAATGACCCGAAAATGAACGGTTACGACGTATGCCGCCGCATCCGCGAAGTGAGCGAGGTGCCCATCATTATGCTGACGGCCCAAAGCGAGCCCGAAGATGTCGTGCAGGGGTTAGAAGCCGGGGCGGATGATTATATCGTGAAGCCTTACCATAAAGATGTGCTCATCGCGCGGGTACGCGCGAACTTGCGCCGCGCCGCCGCCGAACCCGTCTACACGCGCAGCGGGGTCATTTATAGCGATGGGTATCTGACCGTCAACACGGATGAACGGCGTATCTTGCTGGATGGCGACCCGATTAAGCTCTCGCCCACCGAGTTTAACCTGCTGGTCAAGCTCATTGAGAGCGCCCCGCGTGTGGTGGCCTATCGCGAATTGCTAGAAGATGTATGGGGCTATGAATACATCGACGATATTGATTACCTGCGCGTGTATATCTGGCATTTGCGCCGCAAGCTAGAACCCAACCCCAAAGAACCGCAATATCTGGTGAATGAACTCGGCGTGGGCTATCGCTTCGAGAAACAAGTCTAGGCTCCCCTATGCTATACTGTCGATAAACTGACATGAGCAGCATAGGAAACCTGTGGCATGGGCCGTTCAATACAAGCTTTTCATCCGGGGGCCTGGGTGGTCGTCGCCCTGTTGATGGCCAGTTTAGCCTGCACGCTGAGCGCCACGAACGACGCAACGCCCACCCCTGGCGACATCCAGCAGATTAGCGACGCCGAAACCGCCACCGCGCGCCCCACCCAAACGTCTGTCCCCGCGCCGACCATCCGCCCCACCCTACCACCCACCCCCTTGCAATTTGATCCGGCGCCCGTGTGGCCCGGTGGCGGCGGTAACACGACCGACAACACAGCAGGGAATAATCCTAGCACGAGCGGTACTACTGCCGAGGGCGGTGCTACGGGCCTCTTAGCGCCAAACTTGGCCAATAGCGCGCCCCAAGCGGGCGGATTTTACTATCCGCAAAGCATCATCTTCCGCAGCGGCGGCACTGTCCGCGCCATCAACGCGGATGGTAGCGGCGCGCGCGACCTAGGGAGCGGCTCGAACATCACGCGCGCCCTCAATGGGCTGTATGTCGGCATCGGGGGCGGGGTCGTGACCCCTGGCGGCGCGGCTGTCGGCGGCGCGGACGACCAGACCACGCTGCCCACGTGGTCGCGCGATGGTACAACGGCCTTTTATGGCGCGGGGAATCGCCTGGTGCGCGTGCGCGGCAACACCGCCGAAACGGTCGATACGCTGAATGGCAACCTGACCACGGTGCAATATTCCCCGGACGGCAGCACGGTGGTCTATGCCACGCCAACTATCATCCGCACGGTGTTGGGGGATGGCTCTTTGGCCACGCAATGGGAAGGCGACGGCTTGCGCTTCGGGCCTGTGTGGGGCTATCGCGCTGGTAATTTGGGGCTG
>DAOTVD010000301.1:0-4002 GCA_034437075.1 Anaerolineae bacterium | reverse complement strand
GCCTGGCCGCCGATTTACCCCCCGTGTCGAACAAAATATGGCAAGTGCCGGGCTGCGGCCATCGGGGTGCTTTTGAGCAGCATCCCGAGGCGTATGTCGAACAGGTTGTCGCCTGGCTGAGCGAACACCATACGCCCGAATGAGCTAGCGCCATTTGCGTTCTACGGTCGGCATTTCGGCGTTGGGGTCAAAATCATCTATCGTAAACGCTTCGAATTCTTCGTATTGCATAGCACCAGGCTGGGACCGGGTGCGGCGTGGCGTGGGCTCCGGGGCTGTGTCGTCTTGGCGTCGGGGTTTCTTTTTGAGCGTAAATATGTTGTAACCTTGGCGTTGGGCCTGCGAATATTGAATGAAGAAACCAACCGCCGCCACCACAGGGATAAGCTCCGAGCCATAGCCCATGATGCCACTGAGCATCACGGCACCAATCAGCGCTGCGACAATCGGTTTCAGCAAATTGTAAACGATAACGAACAAGATGCTCCCAATAAATGCGAGAAATACGATAAATCCTGTCGCCTCTAAGTCCAGGCTCGCAAAGGCGGACAACGCAAGCAAAAAACCGCTACCCCACACCAAAATACCGTGGGCCAGCCCAAAGATAAACCAGCCAGCTAGCAGCCCTACTCCGCCTAGAATAAAGCCTACGAAAGCATCATCCCCTACCATACCGATGGTATACCCCGCCATCCCACCCAGCACCCAGCCCGGCAACGTATAAATGATCCAATAGAACCGCCACCCCGCGAGCAGAAGCGGCAAACCGACCAACAGCAAGATCGTTTGTGAGTTTTCTAAAATGCTTGCTAACTGCAAAATGTATTCTTGCAAAATGGTTAAAATGACAAACAGCGTTTCAAATTCCATGGGGCCATCCTCCGGGCATCTGTCATCATTCTATTGTAACGCACCTCGCTCGATTGCTGGCTTAGCGGTTGGCTAGCTTGCCTGGCCACCCCAAAATTTGCTACACTGCTGATATATCAATCAAATGAAGATTTAATTAATAAAAAGGCATAATGACATGGTTGCAACTGTTCCTTCTTCTGCATTGACCTTAACCGCCGAACAGACGATGTTGCGCGACATGGCGCGCGATTTCGCCCGCAAAGAGATTGCTCCGCACGCGGAACACTACGACCAGGCCAACGAATTTCCGTGGCCCATCTTCAAGAAAGCCGGCGAACTCGGCTTAACCATCCTCAACATTCCCGAAGCCTATGGCGGCGCGGGTGCCAGCGTCTTTGAAGAAACGTTGGTGGGCGAAGAATTAGCCTGGGGATGCTCGGGCATTAGCACGGCGCTGAGCATCAACAATCTGGCTTCGTTGCCCATCAGCCTGGGCGGCACGGACGACCAAAAGCGCTATTGGCTGGGCGAGCGGATGGTCGAAAACGGGGAATTAGCGGCTTATTGCGTCACCGAACCAGCGGCGGGCTCGGATGTCGCCGCGATGCGGACGCGGGCGGTCAAACAAGGCGACAAATATATTTTGAATGGCACCAAAACCTTTATTTCCAACGCAACAGTCGCCAATTTTTATACCGTTTTCGCGGTGACTGACCCCGAAGCTGGGCATCGGGGCGTCACGTGTTTTGTTGTAGAGCGCGACCAACCAGGCGTTAGCACCAGCACGCATTTCGACAAACTCGGCCAGCGTGCCTCGGATACTGCCGAGGTCATTTTCGAAAACGTGGAAGTGCCTGCCGACCGGGTCTTGATGGGCGAAGGCAAAGGCTTTTACCTGGCCATGATGGTCTTTGACAAAAGCCGCGCGCCAGTGGCAGCGGGCGCTGTGGGCGTGGGGCAACGCGCCGTGGATGAGGCCGTGCGCTATGCCCAAGAACGCACCAGCATGGGCCAGCCCATTTGGCAACATCAGGCCGTGGGGCATATGATCGCCCAGATGGCGACCAATATGGAAGCCGCGCGCCAACTTGTGCACCATGCCGCGCGCGCGGTGGATGCTGATGCGCCGGATAAAACACGCCTAGTGTCTATGGCCAAAGCCTTCGCCGCCGACAACGCCATGCAAGCTACCGTCGATGCGGTGCAAGTCTTTGGCGGGTACGGCTTCATGAAAGAATACCCGGTCGAAAAGCTAATGCGGGATGTGAAGGTCTACCAGATTTATGAGGGCACCAGCCAGATTCAGCGCAATATCATCATGCGCGAATTAGTGCGCGGCGCGCACTAATTCCGCAGGCGCCCTACTCCCGCCGAGTAGGGCGCTGTTTTTATGGCGCGCGCCCCTGCGCGATGAGCGTATAGCGCACAGCATTACCGCCTAAATCAAACAACGTGATTTCAAACGGCACGGCCTCGCCCGGCAATAGCTGTTCTTGGGGGATAAAACTGCCCTCTGTGCCCACAATATGCCCATTTTCATCATATACCGCGACGATAACTTCGACATCTTGCGCCAGACCCCCTGCGTTATTTTGCACCAGTCCCTGTATGGTCAGATCGCCATCATTGTTATAGAAGGCTTCGTCTTCGCCCACCAAGAATTGATCGCGGCCTAGAAAGTTGGCTTCAAGCTGCGAAGCACGGCGCGCAGCGGCGTGCAGTTCATAGCGTACCGCTGTCGAGGGTCGCCCAGTGTCGAAGCGAATGCGAAAGGGCGCAGCCCCTCTGGCAGTCAGGACATCATAGGGCAGCACGTCGGCGCGCTCGGCGAGTAGATTGTCGTTCTGGTCGTAAAGATAAGCGGTCAGGCGAATCCCCTCTAAAGCAATATCGGCGGTATTGAGGGCCTGCCCGGTGATATTGAAGCCACCATTAGCATCATTCCAGTGGAAATAATTTTCGAACGTGATGACGCCGCTGGCCTGGGTGCTACCCACCGGCGCGACTTGCCCCACATTCAAGGGGGCTTGCGTATTCACCACAAAGGTATTCGTGATTACCTGCAACATGGCCAAAAGATCAGGCGAAGCATCGGTAACGTCTACTTCCAAGGCAGAAAAATAGCTGCCGTCGCCTTGCAAGAAGACATTCAGCGCGCGCGGCCCTAGGTTCGGGTAATCGCGGATTCCGGCCAGGCGAACGCTGCCATCGCGCATGGCGGCACGCTCGGCCACTGGGCGCCAGGGAATCACGGCAACATCCGACGGCGGTTGGTAAGCATTGACCGTGTCGATAAAGGCTTCGGTGGTTAACGGGACGCCCGTATTAACGACCACCACATTCACCCGCGCGACACGCTCGCCAGCTTCTAGCGTCGTGAACTGAACCCGCACGCCGGAAGGATGCGGCAATTCGGCGGGAATCCAATCGGGCGGAATACGCAAGCTAAAAACCCGGGTGGGATGTTCATAGGTTTCAAAACCCGCGTCAGGAGCATCCGGCGTAGCCACCAAAACCAAAGGTTCATTGGATTCGGCAGCGTTGCAGGCCACCAGCACTATGCTAATGAGCAAACAGACGAAAAATATACGCATGCTTGTATTATACGCCTACGCCCGGTTTTGACGATACAAACCAGACTATAACTGACTAGACCGCCGAGGTATGCTATCATGCAATATATAGAACACCTATGCTAAGGCGAAGCTATTAGTTTAGTTGGGGCGCTCGATGTATACATCTAATGAAATTATGTTTCCGCATTATGTTGTTAGCCAGCTTAAAGAGGCGCGCGGGCCAGCGTGGCATAGCCTGATCGAACGATTGGAAACGCTGCCGCAATCGCATGAAGAAGTTCTGGCTTTTATGCTGATGATGATCCGCTTGAACGGCTGTTTAGAGTGCGAGACTGATAGTTACCGCGCGATGCGGGGTTGTAAGGCGTGCGCCTTACAAACCTTGCGCCGTAGCAAAGCAACAGATGAAGAATTGTTGACCCTGTATGACAAAGCGCTGCATGAGGTGCGTCATTATGCGTCTGTGAAACAGCTGGGCACTATCCAGCCCTCAACGCCATAATACGAGACACACGAGATGACGCATAAACCCGATTGGGAAGCGCTGAACCAACTGAATTTTCTGCTTGCGTCT
>DAOTVD010000300.1:0-34812 GCA_034437075.1 Anaerolineae bacterium | reverse complement strand
CCCCGAAAGCGCAAGACGTCCTGCTTGGCGCGCGCGATTTTATCATCCAGGAATTCATCAAAATTTTTGAGCACATCCGCATCGGCTAGTTGTTCCGTCAAAACCGGTGTGATGCCGATGGTCAGTTGATATTTTACGCCCTCGTCACGCAGGTCATATAGCGCGTTCAGCAGCGGGATGTAAGTCTCGCTGGCCGCTTCATGAATCCATTCTTCGCCATGGGGCCAGCGTCCGGCCTGGCGCGCGTAGGGTAAATGGCTGTGTAAAACAAAGGTAAAGGCGCCTAAAGATGGCATTCCGATATTCTCCTAAAGCTTCTATTTGACTTCGCTCTCTAGTTTAACAAGCCCGCGCCGCGCTGGCGACCTGTCGTTTTATAGATGCTGTGTCATCCAGTCAATTAACTCGCTGGCCACTGCCTCGGGTTGTTCGTGCTGCACAAAATGCCCATTCTCCGGGAACAGCTTCAGCGTCGCGTGGTTGCACAAAGCCGCGCTTTGCTCGGCCAATCGGGCATCAACGAAGGCATCCTGCGCGCCCCACAAGATGCGCGTCGGTACGGTGATCTGTGGCCAGGGTCGTTTGGCACGTTCGCCTAGGCTCTGCGCTGCCGCGCGATACCAAGCTACCATGCTCGGGATGGCGTTCGGTTGGCCCCAGGCCACGCGATATTGGACAAAATCCTCGGCGGTGAAGGCCCCCGGCATTGAACGCTTTAGAAATAGCTGCTCCAACGCTTGGTAATCTTTGCATGGCAACCAACGCTCGGCCAAACCTGGGATTTGAAAAGTCGCGATATACCAACTTTTGCGCATCTGACGCAGGTTCGCGCGCTGCATGGCCCGGTCCATCACGCGCGTATGCGGTACATTCAAAATCGTCAGGCTATGGAGCCGTTCGGGGTATGTTTCCGCGATTTCCCACGCGACCGCCGCGCCCCAGTCGTGCCCGGCCAGATGCACACGCGCATGGCCGAGGCTGTCCATCAGGACCACGATATCCCGCGCCAGGTGATCCAGCATATAGGCCGAAGTATCCGGCGGTTTATCGCTTTCGTTATACCCGCGTTGGTCGGGGATGATGACCCGAAAACCCGCCTCGGCCAAGGGCAGAATCTGGTGCCGCCACCCATACCAAAATTCTGGAAAACCATGCAACAGAATCGCGGGGGGGCCCTCCGCCGGCCCGGCTTGCATCACATGTAAACGAACATCCCCACATGGGATGTAAGACGATGTAAGGTGATCAACCAGATGCATCAGGATATGCCTCGTAAAGCTGACTGAATACTATGACACACATCTTATGTAAGTCAGGCCCGCGTAGCAAATATACGATTTAACCTGTACACTGAAAGGAACTATCGCAAGCGAGGTAACCCACTATGAGCGACTCAGATACCCCAGCCCAAACACCCGAAAAACCATCCTTGCGCGAGCGCCTGAGCGGCCTGGCAAAACGCGCCTGGCAAGACGTAACGCCCTACCAGCCCGCCATGGTCAATTTGGGGTTAATCGTGCTGATCGTGGGCATTTACCAGGCCATGCAAGACGACAACGCCGAGACTACCGCGCACTCAGCGGAATAACGTCATTATCCGGTGTTGCTTGGTCGGCTTGGGGTAAACGCGCCTGCATGCTATACGGCCCCGTCCAGGTGATTTCGGCCTCGGCCAGTTGCCCTTTCCAGTTGTGCGTATCATCTTCGAAGAAGACAATTTTGTTATGGGGAATGCGCCCACGCCATTTGCCCTTCACATGATCTTCCACCAAGACTTCTACCGTCTGACCAAGGTAGCGCCCGTTGATTTCGGCCATCACCTGGGCTTGTAAGTCCTCCAAGGCTTGGTGGCGGCGTTTCTTTTCTTCCCCTGGGACATCATCTTCCATGCGGCGCGCGCTGACCGTGCCAGGGCGCGGCGAATACATCGCCAGATGGGCTTTATCTAGCTTCAGGTCGGCTAGTACGTCGTAGGTTTCCATGAATTGGGCTTCGGTTTCGCCTGGGAAACCCACAATAATGTCGGTATGGATGGCGGCACCGGGCACGCGCTCGCGAATCGTGGCGACGAGTTCGCGATACTCAGCCTGGGTGTAGCCGCGTTTCATGTTTTTCAAGACCTCGTCATTACCCGCCTGGATGGGGACTTCGAAATGCGGCATCAGGCGCGGCAATTCCGCCACGGCATCCATAATATCGGTCGTGAAGTAATTGGGGTGGCTGGTCAAAAAGCGCACGCGGTACAGGTCTTCTTCTTCGGCTACAGCATGCACCACCCGCAGCAAATCTGCCAGATTCGGCCCATCGGGGATGTCTTTGCCGTAGCGGTCTACAATTTGCCCCAGCAGCGTAACCTCTTTGACGCCTTGCCGGGCCAGGGCGCGCACTTCGCGCACGATTTCGCCCACCGGGCGCGAGCGTTCGATACCACGGCGGAAAGGGATAATACAGAACGTGCAAGCGTGCGAGCAGCCAAACACCACCGGAATATGGGCGCTGACAAGTTCGCCGCGTTCGTGCTCTGGCAAGATGATCGCCGTATCATAGCCCGTAGTCAGGTCATCCATGCGGGCTTCCATTTTGGCCCGGTCGGCGGCTTGGCGGGTCAGGTCATCCGCCTGAATGTTGCGGTCGGCCAAAAAGGCCGTCAGCGGTTCGGTTTCGCTGGGGGGCAGAAAGACATCCACAAAGGGTGCTTTTTGGCGCAAGCGCAAGGGGTCTTGCACCCCGACCAAACAGCCCATCAGGCTGATGACTAACCCGGGATTTTCTTCTTTCTGGCGGCGGAGTTGTTGCAGACGCCCCCAGGCTTTGTCCTCGGCAGATTGACGCACCACACAGGTATTGATGACATGAATATCGGCCTCGTCCGGCGAGGTCGCCGCCGAATGCCCCAGCCGTTCGAGCTCACTGGCTAGGCGTTGCGAATCCGCCGTGTTCATCTGGCATCCCAGGGTTTGGATGTGATATTTCATGGGTTTACCTATCGTCATCTACCGAATTTTTCTAACATTTATCATGCTTATTGTAGGGACGCGCGCCAAGCGGGTCAAGTGGCTTATTCCAGCAGCTAAGGATACGGCGACAGTGGCCGCGCCTTCAAGCAGAATATAACCATAAACCCATATCGTTTGCACGGTACGACAAAAAATAGTACAGTTTTGCAGATACTTTCCGCCAATCCGGATCGAACTTTTGCAAGTATAATGGTGACATTCTTCAGCTTTAGCCCCACGCATATAAAAGAGGCAGCCCGGCTATGACCACTCAAAGACGGTTCCTGAATGTTAAACCGGAAGAATGGCGGCTCATCCTACCGCTTATCATTCTGCTATCGACCAATTCATTGGTATTCGAATTGGCGGATGTTGTTGCTACGGCAGGGTTCATCTCCAATGTTGGAACGCCACAAATCCTGATTTTATGGCTGGTCACGTTCCCGATTACTATGCTGGTGGCGGGCGGTTATGCCACAATCGTTGATCGGATGAAGCGCGTCCCATTAATGAGCCGCATGTTGCTGGGTTTCGCCGGGCTGTATGCCATCGTCTTCGCGATGTTTGCGGTTGATCTGGCCGATGAGGTCCAATTTCCGGCGCTGGCCATCCTCACCGACTTGCAATTGGCGCTTTTCCCCCTGGCGTTTTGGGCGATGGCCAACGATTTGTACACTCTGGCGCAAACACGACGCCTGTTCCCCATCTTGGCCACGGGCGGCGCCCTGGGCAGCATCGCCGGGAATGTGCTGGCGGCGGTGCTATCGTCCATTTTGCCCATGGATGGCGGCAATGCACCTCAAGTGCTGGGCCTGGGGGTGGTCATCTTTCTGGGTGGCTTTGTGGTTTTGCAAGTGGCCTTGCGCAATTACGACGTCCGCGCACGGCAATCGCGCCAGGTGGAAAGCATGGCCCAAACCCTAAAGGGCGGTATGGATGTCGTCAGGAATGTGCCCATGTTCCGCTTTTTGGCGCTGGCGATGATCTTGGCGGGCCTCTCGCTGACTGTTATCGAATTCCATTTTCTGTATACGCTAGACTTGGCCGCCCAAGAATTAGATGACCCCGCCGCGTATTTCCAAACCTTCTTTGGGTTGTATAAAGCCGTGATGATCGCCAGCATTTTGGCTTTTCAATCGTTCATCACCAGCCGTTACCTGGATAAATTGGGCATCAGCAACAGCTTTTTGATGCTGCCTATCGGGCTTTTGCTGGGCGCCGTGCTCGTGATGGTGGCCTCTACGGTCTTTGCACCAGGCTTGCTGGGGGTGGCCGCTGGGCGCCTTATCGCGCGCATGGTGCAAAAAGGCTGGGATGAACCCGCGCGAAAATCGGCCCAGGGCCTTATCCCAGACGAACGGCGCGGGCGCGTGGCGACCATCATGGACAATTATTTTTATGCTACCGCCACCATCATCGGGTCTTTATTGGTTGGCGCGTTGCTCATTTTAACTGGGCAAGATGTGCTTTCGCGTCAGATCACTACCGACATTTACCTGGGGATAGCGGTTGTCTGCGCCCTGGGTGCAATATACGCCGCCTACAAGCTGCGGGGTGTGTACGACCAAAGCCTGCTGAATTGGCGGCTGTCGCGCTCGCGGCGTAAAAGTGTGTTGGATGGCCTGGATTTTGATGATGTGCGCTCGGCAGAAGAAAAAGCCGAAGATACCCAACGCCGCCGCACCGTGCTGGATGGCATGACATTCGATAAACTCGGGACTATCACCCCACCGCCCATCCCAGCCAAAGACATTCCCCACCCCAGCCCCGAAATAAACGAGGAACCCAACGCCCCCGCCGAGGCAACCGACACACCCACCGACGCCAGCGATACGCCCCAGCGCCGTCGGCGCTCAGCGGGAGCTAGCCCCCTGGACAACCTGAGCTTTGATGATGACGACGACGATACCAGCGCCGAACAACGCGCTGAGACCAAGCGTAAACGCAAAAGCATTCTCGATGACCTGAACCTAGACGATCTGTAAGGATAGATTCCATGACCAACGCTGCCATGAACTCTAATGCCGAGGCTGCGCCCGCTAAGCGCAGCGGACTTTACCTGAGCCTACGCTTTAAGCTGCTCCTTCTCTTTATAGCGCTCTTCGCTATTGCCATCGTTGCGGCCTACTTTTGGTTTGTAGATTTCGCCACCGCCCTAGCCCGCGAAGACCTAGAAGAAGACCTATTGGCCGTGGCCGAAACCACCGCCGAAGAAGTCGCCCGCGTCGCGGCACCCAATGAGGATGACTTGCTGATTCCCATTCATCAGGAATTGGCCGACATCGGCCCCGATGCCACGCTCAATGCGCAGTATGTACGCATTAATGAAATCTTGCGCCAGGCCAAGGCCAACAACCCCGAAGCCGCCGGTATGTATACCTATGTTACTTATCCTGACGAAGCCTATGCTGGTGATGCCATCGCTTTTGCGATTAGTGCCGGCGTGCCTGTCTATACCGAAGAAGACCCCGAAACGGGTGAAAACGTGCCTGTGCGCGTGGCATTTGATGATGAAATCGGAGAACCCGTTATTGAGGGCGAAACCGAAGACGGCATTCCAATTTATGAAACCTCCCCCACTGGGCAATATATCGCCGTTAATCGCCAAGGGGAATATCTGCCCGGCGCCATTATCACCAACCGCGACCTAGCAATCATTGCGGCCCGTCCAGAAGGTTGTAACGTTGACCCCATTAGCGTGCCGCGTACCGGGTTCATCTTAACGCGCCTTGGGCTGGAAACAGAAGTGCCCGATCTCTATGATGTAGCAGTTGGGGGTTGGGATGACATCTTTATTGACGGTGCCTTGCGTGGCCTAGAAGAACCCGCCGTGACAGAAGAAATTTATACGGACGAGTTCGGCACCTGGCTCTCGGCCTTCGCGCCCATCGTCGGCCAGGATGGCCAAGTGTATGGCGCGGTCGGGCTGGATGCCTGCGCGATTGAGATCGAACAGATTGAACAAGACATCCAAGAACAAGCCTTGACCGCCTTGGTCCTGGCTTCAATTGCGCTGACGGGCGTGGTGGTCGTTTCCGCGTATAGCATTACGCGCCCCATCCAAAATCTGACCCAGATCGCCGAACAGATCGGCCAGGGGAATTACGACCAGGATAAAGAACTGGCTAACCTGGCCAATATCCCCTTCCGCGATGAAGTCGCCAAGCTAGCAGATGTGTTCACAGGCATGGTGGAAAAGGTCGCCCAGCGTGAAGAAAGCCTGAAGAAAAAGGTCGCCTCGTTGCAGATCATCATCGACGAGAACAAATTAGATAAAGAAGTGGAAGACATCGTCGATAACGACTTCTTCCGCGACATCCAGGCCAAGGCGGCCAACCTGCGCAGCCAACGCCAGGCCAACGACGAAGCCCGCCGCGCCGCGCGCGAAGGCGATGCACCCAAAGACGACGAAACATCCGACGAAGACGATAGTTAATCCTTCCGCCGGAGAGCACAGCGCGGGGCGTTTGGCACAGGCCAGACGCCCCGTTTTTTTGTTTGCGTGAGGTATCCAGTTCGTGAGGATGCCGGCTTACTCGGCGTAGAGCTTCACCACCATACGAAACACATCGCTTTCCGTGATGATGCCCACGAGTTTGCCTTTGTCATCCACCACGGGCAAGCCACCAATTTTTTGCTCTAGCATAATCCGCGCGGCATCCGCCACGGAGGATTCCGCCATGACCGTCGAGACGTTGGCCGTCATCACCTTTTTGACACGCAGCTTGGCCAACAAATAGTTCAGTTCGTAAATGCTCAAGGATGTGGCATCCGAGGGCTGGGCCTCGCGCACATCCGTCTGAGAAATGATGCCCTTGAGCTTGCCATTACCATCTACGACAGGCAAGCGCCGGATGCCATATTCTTTCATCAGTTCGTGCGCATCAGGCAGCGTGGCCTCTTCGTGAATGGTAATGGTTTGGGGGGTCATCCAATCCTTAACGTATTCGTTTTTCATCTTTTCCTCGTATAAAAAATACACATCTAAAAGACAGCCATACAAGCCAGTTTAGTTCAAACTACAGCCACATTATCATACACCAGCACGCTTTGGGCAGTATCAAATGCCACATTCGGGCCAGGCTTACTGGCCGAGTTGCGCGCGGAGGCGGTCGATACGGCTTTGGATAGCCTCGGCATGGCCGTAGCGCTCGCCGCCACCTAACGCCAGGTAGGTTTCATAATCGGCCAGCGCGGCGGCCAGGTCGCCCAGTTGATAGGCCACGTATCCCCGGGCCAGGTACGCGGGCACATAATCTGGATTGCGCCGCCAGACTTGTTCGAAATCATCCTGCGCTTGGGGCAAGGCATTTTGCTCGCGGCGCAAGGTGCCCCGTTGATAATACGCCTCTACGAGATCGTTCTGGCGCGCTAGCGCCGCGTTGTAGTCCGCCAGCGCGCGTCCGGTATCCCCCAGCCGCCGCCAGACGTTCCCCCGGCCTACATAGGGCGCGGCCAAGTCGGGCTGCAAAGCAATCGCCTGGTCAAAATCTTGTAGCGCCGCTTCCAGTTCATCATGCGCGAAGTACAAGGCCCCTCGGTTACTATACGCCGGGGCGAAATCGTCTTTATGTTCTAAACAAGCGTTATAATCGGCCAGCGCGCCGGGCGCATCCCCCACCATTTGGCGGGCCTGGGCCCGGTCAAAATAAAATATATGGGCAGGTTTGCTCCCCATGGTCATGCTGTCGTGCCTCCTGCCAATCTCGTATGCGACCCAGTCCTTAGGCTTATTCATCGGGCACAGGTTGGGTGTCAGATTCATCATTGGCTAGCGATTCCTGAAAGTGTATGCACATCACCAACGAGCCCAAGCGCAGTTCGTCGCCATTACACACGCCATAAGGTTGGTGCGGCTGTAAACGTTTTTCGTTCAAAAAAGTACCATTCGAACTCGCCAGGTCGATCACACGCAATGACCCTGTTTCGGCCAGAAAAAGCCGAGCATGGTTACGACTAACGCCCGTCCGATACCCTGCCCATAAACTCAGATCAATATCGGGCCGTTCGGAATTGGGCGTGCGGCGCCCCAATAGCACCCCCCGTTGGGGTAAGACCACGACGCTTTTGTTCATTTCCACCGCTTCTAGGCGCAGCGTCCCGCCCAGCGGGAAGTTACACCGCTCGCGCGCTATTTGCTGGACAACATCCTGGGCCACGCGCAAGATTTCTTTATTACTACTTTGAGTCGTGGCCGATGTGCTGCGGCCCTGGCGAAGCATATCCCCGTCGATTTTGAGCGTTAAATATGACTGTGCATCATCCACAGCATGGTAAACCGGGACGACGAATCCCAGCTCGCCAAGCTGCTCGGCCAACTGGCCAATCTCGTGGCTTTCACTCAGAAAGGTCGTATAAACCTTGTTGATGATGCTGGCCCGGCGCAGTTCCTCCGCCATCACATTAACGTAGCGCGTCATTTCGTCTACATCGAAGGGGTGCAAGGGCAAATTGCGAAAGTCAAAGATTAAACAGCGCGACCCTTCTATGGTGCTCATTAACATCTTTAGGTCTTCGAACAATAAGCGCAGCATAGCTGGCGAAATACCATTGTGCAGGGTGATAAGGATGGTAGGCGTATACGGCAAGCGAGATAATTGGTAGCTCATCGGCGTTATCCATCGGGTAAAAAGCGCTTGATCTCGCCCAGCAATTTGTTGAGATCGAAGGGTTTGGTCATATAGCCGTTCGCGCCTGCGTCATAGGCTTCGGCAATGGCTTCGTCATCGGTGCGCGCCGAAACAATCAGAATCGGTAAGTCGGTGTAATGTTCTTGTTGACGGATACGACGG
Source organism: Anaerolineae bacterium (assembly GCA_034437075.1). Lineage (GTDB taxonomy): Bacteria > Chloroflexota > Anaerolineae > Aggregatilineales > J027 > DAOTVD01. The sequence goes on along the minus strand of DAOTVD010000300.1, from coordinate 26,024 downwards.
CAGATTTCGAAGCCTTTCATATCCGGCATCATCAAATCCAAGATGAGCATATCCGGCTGTTCTAGTTCTAGCATGGTTAACGCGCTGATACCATCATGCGCGGACACCATATCGTAACCGACAATTTCCATGAAAGTGGCGATCATATCGACCGTTGCGACTTCATCGTCCACCACCAGTAGTTTATGCGCCACGCACCGCTCTTTCTGGTTGCTGTTATCTCTTGTCCGATTATAACGTTTTCTGGTAAATCCGATGCCGCCGATGAATATAGGCCCCAAAACGCACCGCGAGATCGTTCGTGGGGTGGTTGTTTTCCAGAATCCAACTCGCATCCAGCCAATCGAAACGCCCATCTTGCACCAACTGCTCGGCCAGGTATAAGAACATGGCCGGGTCTACCCCCAGCCCGTGATACTCGCGCTTGACGCCAAACAGAATCGCGCGCGAACCCGTAATCTTAGGGCGGATTTTCCAATGCCAGGCCGCTTGTAGATACCACCACCAGGTCGGGCGGCCCGGATGCGGGCGCACATGGCGCAACACCTGGTTGAAATCTGGGATGATGAGGATAAATCCGGCGGGTTCGCCGTCGATCTCCCCAAAGAGGGTATAGCGGGGCAGCAACAAAAAGCCCAGCCCTTCGACGAGCGCATCTAATTCGCGGTCGGTCATGGGCACGTGGCCCCAGTTGGCCTCCCAACCTTTGTCATATAGCTCGCGCAGAATGTGAAAATCGCGCTGTTTGTTGCGCATGTCAAATGTGCGGACGGTGATCTTTCGCCGCTGGTTGTTCCGCCGGATGAGCTTGATGGTACGTTGTTCGGTAACGCCATCTTCTTCGTAGAGCTTGCTGAACACCGTGTCGTTATCGTGCCGCCAGCTATATAAGTCCATGGCTTTTTCGAAACCAGCATTTTCTAATAGGGTCATGTAGTAGGGCGGGTTATACGGCATCAAGACAATCGGGTATTGGTCGAAGCCTTCCACCAGCAGGCCATATTGCTCGTTAACGGTAAAATTTGCCGGGCCACGGAGCGCCGTCGCGCCCAGCCCGCGCACATATTCCATAGCGGTATTCAGTAGCGCAGCCGCGACCGCTTGATCGTCTATGCTTTCAAAAAAACCGAAAAAGCCCATTTTTTCATTGTGGACTTCGTTATGCCGATGGTTGATGAACGCGGCAATCGTGCCGACGGTTTGGCCGCCGCGCCGCGCCAGAAAATAATCGCCTTCCAAGTATTCCCAGGCGGGGTTATGCTCGCGGCTGAGCGTTTCGCGCCGAATGGCGGGCAATTCGGGCACCCAATAGGGCGAATCCTTATAATGCTGCCAGGGGAAGCGAAAGAACGCCTCACGTTCGGCGGGGGTTGAGACCTTGCAAATATCTATGGCCATGGCGCGCGCTCCTAATCATCATGCCAAAACGTAAATAAACTGCCCATCGATTGCCCGCGATGGTTGCGGATAATCGCCTCGCCGAAGACTTCCGCCAACGATAGCACATGCAATTTGGGCAACGCGCGCACGGGCTCGGGCAAATAGACCGTATCCGCCACCACGATTTCTTCGACATCGTCCATTTCTTGCAAGCGTTGGGCCGCGTTGTTGGAGAAAATACCATGCGTGGCGGCGACGATGAATTTCTGAGTGCCCATTTTGCGCACGGCATCTATCGTCTTCATGACCGACCCGCCCGTGGCGATTTCGTCATCAATGATGATGGCCCGTTGCGCGGTTTCGCCACTGCCCAAAATGGCATCCACGCGCACGTCCCGGTCGCCCAAGCGGACTTTGCTGCCCACCGCAAAGGGCAGATTTAAGCCTTGGGCCAGTTGCACCACATGTTTGGCATAGCCCACGTCCGGCGAGATGATGGTCGTGTCGGTGCCCCGGTATTTTTCGAAGTGCTTCAAGAAGACCGATAAACTGGTCAGGTGATCCAGCGGGATGCTAAAAAAGCCGTGCACCTGCTCGGAATGCAGCGTCATGGTGATGACCCGGTCAGCGCCTGCTGTTTCGATGAGATCGGCAATCAGGCGGGCCGTGATGCACACGCGCGGCGCGTCTTTTTTATCCGACCGGGCATACGAAAAATGCGGGATCACAGCCGTCACGCGCCGCGCATCGCCTACCCGCGCGATATTGACCATCATGAGCAGCTGTACCAGATAGTCGTTCACGGGCGCGGAAAAACTCTGCACAATATAGACATCTTTGCCGCGCACGCTTTCGCCCAACTGCACCCAGAGGTTATCGTTGCTGAAGCGATCAAAATAGGTATATTTGAGTGGTACTTGCATGTAGTCGCAGATTTTCTCCGCCAGGGGCAGATTCGACTCCCCCGCGAAGATGTAAAGATCGTTTAGATCGTGTGTCACGAATTATCGTCCTCAAAACTGTGGTTGATGCACACTATAATCTAACTTGCCCGGCGTGCTAAGGCAACTCGCTATTGAGCGGCTTGGCATAGAGCGTTTGGGCCGGGGACGTGTGGAGCGCTTCGTTAACGAGTTCGGCCAACGGGGCATCGACAATCGTCTGTAAGCGCGTATAGCCCAGGCGTGCGGCGCGGTCTTTGATGGCCGCTACAATATGCGACGAAGGGCGATTTTTCGTCCACAGGCGCGCCGTGGCGCTGTGCGGGTCATTGTCCAATTGATGCAGATGCAGAATCCCCGGTTGGCCGGTCAGGTCGATGGTCAGGCAATGCCAGCGGGCCTCCACCAGTTCGGGCACCCCACGCCAAATCCCCCAGAACATGCGCTCCCATTCCTCGCGGCTGTTCTGAAAGCGCCCCAAGGGCATAAACCACCCCCCGCGTTGGTCGGGGTGGGCGTTGGATAAATCATGCGCTTTGTAGAACACGCGCCCTTCCTCGGCGGCCAGCACCACGCGCTGGCGTTCCATGAATGGCACGAAGCCCAGATGAGCAAAAAATTCTTCTGGCACCGGGTACGCGGCGGTCACGCGCTGGCAGCCAAGCGCGCGGCCCATGTCTTCGATATAACCCACCATAGCCCGCCCTAGCCCCTGCCCGCCCGCCGCCTGATGCACAGCCAGCGTAGAAATGTTCAGATGAAAACCATACGGTTCCGGCTCGCGCCCCACGAAGACCTCGGCATAGCCCAGCACCTCGCCCGCATGTTCAGCCACAATCGGGATGCCCTCGCCACGTTCGAGCAAATGCCCCAGCCACACCGCGCAAGTCTCTACAGCTAGCCAGGGGCCGCCGTGCTGCCAACGCTCGAACAAGGTCAGGGCCTCGTAATCTGCTGCTTCTAATTCGCCCGCCGCGTTGCGGATATGCCATTGACCAATATGCGAGCGATAAATGGCGCTAATGGCCGCCACATCCGACAGCAAGCCTTGCCGCACGCTCATCAGCGCACCTCAACGAGAATATAACGCGGGTCGCCCGCCACATCCCCCCGGTAGGCGATGAGTTCTAGGCGGTGGCGGCCCGTGGAGGTCGGGGTATAGCGCAACACGGCGGGCAAGGGCGAAACGCCCTGGGCATCCTCGGCAGCCACCCGGTCTAGCGTTTGGTCAAAACGGCGCAATTCCACGTGTGTCACGCCCTGGCTATCGAACGCGGTGACTTCGATGCGCACCGTCTCGCCCAGGGGGATTTCTGGCGCGTCGCGCGGATCATCAATGCGGATGCGCGGCACATCCACCGCCTGGGCGTTGGGCGTCACGGGGGGTGCAGTCGCGCTGGGGGTGGCTTCTTGCAACGTGTTCGGCGTGTCGTCTGCGGCCAACGCCTCTAGCACGAGCAATCCAACCCCAACCGTGATGCCAATCACCAACCAGAGCGTCAGCCCAAAGGCGAAAATCAACAGCCGAGGCGTTGCGCCACGCGGGCGCGCGCGCAGATGATCGTAACGCGCGGGCGGGGCGCTGTACGCCGGTGGGGGATACTCAATCGCCGGACGGGCGGCAGATTGTGAGGGCGGCGTTGGATAATCGGCGGCATGGATCGGCAACCCCTCCACGGCCTGCTTAAAGTCCCACGCGAAAGCGCCCGCGCTGGCATAACGCGCGTCTGGATGTTTGGCCAGCGCGCGCAACACCACGGCATCAACCGCTTCGGGCAAGGTCGGCACAGTCTGGCGCATGGGCGGCGGCGGGTTATCCAGGTGCATGTACATCATAGCGTGGGCGGTTTCGGCCTCAAAAGGCACATGCTTGGTCAGCAGCAAATAGGCCATAATCGCCAAGCCATACACATCCGTGCGGCGGTCGAGCATTTCGCCGCGCCACTGTTCGGGCGCCATATACGCGGGCGTGCCGACCACGTTGCCAGTCTGGGTGAGGCCGCGCGTCTGGGTGGACAGCAACGCAATGCCAAAATCGGTTAGATACACATTGCCGTCTTCGTCCAGCAAAATATTGGTTGGTTTTAAGTCCCGGTGTATCACCTGCTCATCGTGGGCATGGTCGAGCGCGGCACCGATTTGCAGCAGCCAATAGCACACGGCCTCTGGCGTGCTGACGCCGCGCCGCACGATGTCCGCCAGGGTGCCGCCTGTGATGAGCGGTGACACAAAATAGACATGGTCGCCAGCTTGGCCATAATCCAGAACCGGCAACAGATGGGGGTGTTTTAGATGCGAAATGATTTCGATTTCGCGCGAAAACCGCTGGTAAAAAATGGGGCTTTCTTCATCATCGGCCACCAGCGTCAGCACCTTAATGGCCACATCCACGCCGTATTGATCGCCCCGCGCCCGATAAACGCTAGACATACCACCGCGCCCGATGCGCTCGATGAGAGTATACGCGCCCAAGCGCGTGCCGCTTAAATCTGCCATAGCTTTAGCATAGCCCGCCCTGCAACACAGGGCAAGCATAAAAAGAGCCCATCAGGCGCCTGATGGGCTCGGCGGAGTGGCGTCATCCTGGGCGGGCTAGTAACTGAGCACAGGCTGATTCACACGGCTGCGAATATTCAACAGATCGCGCAAATAACCTGCTGGGTCGTCTAGCTCGTTCGGGTGCGGGATGGGCTTCATGCGCACGGGGGTCAGGAATTCGGTGGTCATCCCCCCTTCGGCGATGATCTCATTCACCACATTCACAAGACCGTTATATTGCAAGGGGATGACGTTAACGTATTCATCACCCAACAGCTTCCACATCTCGGCGGCAGCCAACACGGATTCCATCCAATGCAGCATATCACCCGACTTATACTTATATTCCTGGTCGCCGCTCAAGCCCCGGTCTTTGATCTCATCTATCACACTTTGCACAGTGTTGACAATGACAGATGGGTCGATCTCGAAAGGCACCTGAAATTGGCTCAGATAGTCGGCATAATCGAAGAAGGGTGGCTTGCGAATATCTTTGGGGCTGTTGTGAATCTCGTTCTTGTACTGCTGAACAAAGAGGTTCTCGCGCAAGGTTTGCAGGCGCGTTTCCATGTCAACTGTGTTTTCGGCGTTCAGATAGCGCGGCATGTGCTTGGCCGACATCAGCGTGTTGATGGTGTAGTGCCCATCGAACACGGGCAACAAGGATGAGTCGGCGGCGTCTTCGCCAATGCAACTCTCCCGCGTGAAGCCCTTAGAGCCTGTGATGAGCAAATTCTTATCCAGCACTTCATGAATGCGCAACAACAAGAAGGACTTCAACAAGGTGCCATGGAACTGCAAGAACCCATCGCCATTGAAGACCACCGCGCGATGATAGATGAAATCATAAAACGCGCCTTTGAGTACCACATCGTACATCTGGCGCATCACATTCGAAAAGCGCAGGGGGTTATCTTTGAAGATGACCTTCGTGCCCAAGTGGTCTAGCGCAGCCGGGATGGAGCGATAGAGCATGCTAATGCCCATATAGGTACATTGATATTTACTGGGCATGGCCATCTGCTGTAGGTAGGACAAACCATGCCCCACTTTGCCGATCAAACGCCCTGGGCCGTCGATCTCAAACTTGCCCAAGACCATCTTGCGCATGACGTGCGTTTCGATGCGTTGCCAATTCTTGATGCTGCTCTTGGGGATAAGAAAGAACGATAATGAACGCGGCCCATCTTGTTCCGTATCCACCTTGGCTAAAGCGATATGATAATCGGCATGATACGAGCAATTGATGATCCACTTGCTACCTGTAATGTGATAATCGCGCCCATCTTCAGAGTCCGGCAGGGGCGTGGCCTTGGTGCGCAGGCTCAGCAAGTCTGAGCCGGTGTGTTCTTCTGTCCAACCCAGTGTAAAAATATTGCCCTTCAACGACTCTGCCAACTCGTGTTCACCCGCCGCGATCAAAACGCTATACGACAAGCCACTAGCCCCGATAGATGTCGCATAGCTGGGGTCGCGTTGGGCGGCTTCTACTGACAATTCAGCAGAACGCAACAAGTTATACTCTGGGAAGAAATAGTCGTAGATAGGTGTAATGGCTTCGCGCAGATGATCGTAGTCAACGATAAAGCCGAATTGCTCGTCATTTACATACACGCTTCAAGAACCTTTCATTACTTCATGTCGTGTGTTGTTAGTGGGTTGTGAAACCGCGTACTGTATGGCGGTTTACCAGGTTATATATCAAGTTATAACCCCGCAGAAGGCTAAAGGGTGCACTTGGTTCTATCCAATTGTGCAAAATCCGACAAATGTCAGTCGTCAGCCACCAGGCTAACCGTATGATGCATACGGAATAGGCTGTAATAGCCCGGTTGGTTAGGCGAGCGGTTCAGGATATTTTCCAATTCCATGATCGAAATCCACAACTGCATCTGATGATCATCGTAATCCAGCAATGCTTGCAGATCATCATAGGTGATTGGCTGGCGCGCCTCGTACAAATCCAGCAGCGCGCGCACCACGCGGTCGCGCTCGGCCAAGATGGATTGCACGCGCGGCGCTTCCAGGTTAATCGAGACGCCTTTGGTTTTATACTGGCTTTGCGGATTTTCGTACTCGCTCACATCCACCGCGCCTTCGCCTTGCAACACCTCCACAGCTTGCTGGAACGCCGTACTGCCATCGAAAGGCCGCAGGCGCTTGTGCAAGCTGCCCAGGGGGCACCACACGAAATTGCGAAAGCTGGTGAATTGTTCGATGCTGACCACGATGCGTTGCACCATATCATCAATATCATCCACCGTCAGGGTGTCGTCTTCGGTCTGTGTGACGGTTTCTAATGCATCATCCGGCACCCGAATCACAGGCACCAGGTCGTCTGGATTATGCCGATGGGGGATCAACTCGCGCTCTAAGATGCCTTCGCGCACCAGAAAATCAATCCACTCCGAACGCCAATTGTCATCCGTGTTTAGACCAGGCTCATTGAGTTTTTCATCCATGGCAATGCCCTTGAGCAAAAAGCCATAGTTCACGTAATCCCATTTGCGTACACTCAGCGTATTGCTGACCCGGTTAACGATATGGTCGCGGATGGTGTGTGTTTTGGCCACTACAGGATGATCTTTGTTCAGGCTGAGCGCGCCCGAATGTTTGTTGCGGCGCATGATGCCAATGCGTAGCCCTTGCTCGATTAAATCCTGGGCGCGGGCTGTGTTCACGGTGGTATTGACCTCATCCAAGCGCCGGGTCAGGTCATCGGTGGTGATTTTTTTGCGTGGGTTGGCCGCTTGCAAATAGTCGAACTGCAACACCAGGCTAGACCATTGCGAAGGTCGAAAATCGTTGTCTATATCCATGTCAAATTCAATAACAGACGTGTCTTGATACAGGCTGCTCAATTCTTCGTGCCGCCGAAAGAGCGCAAAATCGTCAATATATTCCAACTTGATGACGGAGTTGTTTTCCAACACGCGGCTGGTGCTGCCGCGTACGCCCCACACCACCACCTGCTTGCCCCTGGCGCGCAAACTGTTGTAGATGTCGTTAAAATCTCGGTCGCCGCTGGCGATAATCACGATTTCCGCGCTGTTAACGCTCGCGCTTTCGGCCATGACATCTTTAGCAATGCGCAAATCGGCGCTGTTCTTGCCTGGCAGGCTAAATACGGGGTCGATACTTTCTAGCGCCAGGCGGCTGGGCACATCGTCGGAAATCTCACGCCCATATTGATCCAGCATAGGCGGTAGGCTCCCCCGCTGGCCCCAGGGTGCATAAGCGGCCATATGCAAAAGTTGGCCATATTGCGCAGCCCGGTTCTTCAAGGCGTGGATCAACGTATCTAGGTCAACCACATAGCCCTGCTCGTTTAGGCTGATGCTAATGTTCTCGAAGTCAATATACAGCGCGACCGATTTGGATTTAACGGCCAAGATTGCCTCCAAATCCTGAAAGATGATGCCCTCGCGAAAGGGGTTGACATCCGCCCAAACGCGCACCCGCGTTCCGCTCGGTAAGCGCAGCCGATCAATAATTTCTTGGAAATCCTCGCGCGAACTGGCAATAATCAGTTCTTCAATCGGCGTATCGGCATCCATGGGGAAGTAATCCGTCAGCAGCGCGTCCGCAACATAGCGCTGGTCGGCCACGTTGAATAGGTTATAGCCAGTCGAAGCAAAAATTTGCTGCAAATTGGCCGTCCCGGCACTGGTGATTCGGCTATACTGGTTCCAATCGGCCACGGCAATCGCGGTTAGCATTTCTGGATTACTGAGCCCGACCGCCAAAGCGGCGGCATTGCGCAGCGATACCGCTACATCCAGCATATTCGGCATAAAATTCTGTGCTTCTAAGTATTGGGTCACATCGTCAACATCGACGATTAAAAAAGCAGACATTCGCAGTCCTCAAATTGTTGAGTGGAGAGCAACAACTGGATGTAAGCGTGATCTTGGTGGGATAGGTTGTGAAGCAAATGAAAAACTCTTGGGCCGGCAACCCCAGCCGCCCCTAACGCTTATTTTTTCCAATTGATACGCCCCAACAAAAAACGTCAATGAAAGTAATTTCTTCTAATATTGTACGAAGAACCCTCGAATATGCAACCCATCAGTTCATCAGAAATAGAAAATATTCCTGCCTGGTACACAACGGACTGGCAAACGCGCTAATTTGTGCTGGATGACAGCGCTCAGGATCGTTATTGGGTACGTATGAGCGAACTCCAAAGCGCGCTAATTTGTGCTGGATGACAGCGCGCTCAGGACAGATTCGGTTGCCTCGCTAGCTGTAGTACCACTCAATACGGCCTCAAAAGCCGCTTGTATCTGGGTGGCTGCCGCATTATTGCGTTGTTCAGTTGGGATAATGAGGCTGGTATCCAGCCAAGTAAGCAATTGCTCGGCATATGCATCATCAAACCAGATGCGCAGGGCGCGTTCGCGGCTGGGTACCGTCCCGAAGGCCATGCTATTGTCCGCGTGCGCTTCAATGCCTAACACATATTCTACAAAGGCCAACGCGCCGCGCTGCTGTTCGGGGTCAGTCGTGGTTAAGGCCCACAACCAGCCATCTAAAATCACCAAGGGTTCACCGTTTGTGGTGGGCAACGGAGCCATACCATAGTGGGCGGGCGAGCGTTGTTGTATCTGCGCCCGCGCGGTGGTGACCATCAACGGCGTTTCGTCCAGCACCAACTGCGCCAGGTAATCCGCCGGAACGCTGTAATTGAGCATGTCGATATTGAACACGCCCAGCGCCAGCGCGGACTCGTAAAAGCCTAGGACATCTAACAAAGGCTCTTGATCTAGGATGGGTAGCCCGGCAGTATCCACCAGGCGACCGCCCGCCGCCAAATATTGGGCCAGGATCATGTCGCTCGCTTCTAGGTTTTCGCGCGTGGCAGCGGGTAATACGAACCGGGCCGGGTTCTGCAAAATATCGTCATATGCCGCTGGGGGTGTCTCGATTTCATCCATATTGTAAATCAGATGCTGCACATCTAACCCGTAGGGGATGCCGTATAGGGTGCCATCGACTTGGCCCAGCGCCAGCGCACTAGCCACGATTTCGGTGCGTAGCTCATCCGGGAACCAATCGGTCAGCGGACGCAGCACGCCGCTGCGTACTCCCTCCACCAGCGCGCGCCGATCTAGCAGAACGAGGTCAGGCATGGCGCTAGAGGCGACAGGTTGGGCGACGATCAGCGTATTGACGATACTCCCATCGCCCCGGCTAGGCTTCAGGCGAATATCTGCGCTGAACTCTGTCGTGAGTTGGTTGAATTGGGTCTGTTGTTCGGCCAGTGTTTGCAACAAGGTTTCGGCATCCTGGACGATCATTTCATCCGCATACCATACACGGATAACACGGTCTTCGGGCGGGGGCACTGGTGTCGGGTCGGTTTGCGCCATCGCGAGCGTTTGCGCGCCCAGGCCCAGGATGAGAATACCGCTCAGCAAGATTTTTCGCAGCATAAGCCCTTCTTTGGTGGAATTAGCGTTAAGCATCGGTAGCGCACTGTACACCGTATGCGCGCAGCTGTCTATGGCGCGCCGGGCTTGGGGGCGGTCTTTTCCCCCGCGCGAATGGCCACCGACAAGCGATTTTCAGCAGGAGGGAGCGGGCAAGAATAGGCCTCGCTATAGGCGCAAAACGGCGCATAGGCCCGGTTGAAATCGATGCGGAAAATATCGTCGCGCGTTTGCTCGGGGTCGAGGTAACGCCCCGCGCCGTAGGTCTGCGCGCCGGATGTGGCATCCGTAAACGGCAGGAAAAAATGGTCTCTAGCCCAGTAAAGCGTCAGGCTCACGGCGTGGCCATCGACTTGAAAATGCACCTGGCCCCAGCGTTCATAGTCGCGGATTTCGCCTGTGTTGGTGGTCAGGGTCACGCTTTCAGGCTCAGCGAAGCGTTCGGCCTTCAGGGTCAAATCCAGTTCGGGATTATACGGAAAATAATCCAACCCCGCGAAATCAGAGCGCGCCGCCTTGGGCCAAGGGGACTGCGGATGCGATTTCAGAAAGGCGTTTTTTTGGGCGCGGTGGGTTTGCAAATCTTTGGGGATCATGCGTTAACCTCCTAGTTCGCGCTCAACAACATTCCGCAGATTATTGGCGCTAGTCAACTGGCCATTGACGTAAATCGTAGGTGTGCCTCGGATGCTAAGTTCGTCGCCCGCGTCTTCCCAATGCGTCACCGTGCGGGCGTGCGTGTCTTCCGCCAGGCAATTTTGCAAGGCGTCTCCATCTAAACCATGATCTTGGGCGAGTCTGGCGTACTGGTCGTGGCCATCCATGCGCCGATATTCGCTCAGCGGGACGGTAAACAGCGCGTCGTGCATCGTCCAAAAAGCGTCGTTGCCCTGGTCGAGCGCGCATTGGGCCGCCTGCGCCGCCAGTGGATCGATGCTGGGGATGATGTTGGGCCAATTGCGGAAGGTAAAGCTCACCTGGTCGCCATACAGGTCAACTAGCTGCTCGATGGTTTGGCTTTCGTGCAAAGCGCGGCAGGTCGAACAACCATACGCGCCATATTCCACAATTTGCACCTGGGCGCCAGGGCTGCCCAGGGTGGCTTCTTGTGCCAGGCGATCTTCGGACACTTCGGGCGGTGTATCCAAAATGGTGAAAGCGATAATTGATCCAATCAGCAAGATCACCCCACCCAGGCCACCGTAAATATAGAGGGCTTGGCGTCTCTGCGCTTTTTGCCGAGTAATTTGGCGGGCCTTACGGCTCATGGTGAAACTCCTTTATCCGATGTCGGTTTGTATACGGCCAGTAGCGGATATGTTGAAACACATAACAAAAAACAGGCGCGCTGGCCTGTTGCGGTTCTCTGATAGGCGGAGAGGGTGGGATTCGAACCCACGGTAGCCCTAAAGACTACAACGGTTTTCGAGACCGCCCCATTCGACCGCTCTGGCACCTCTCCGTATAGATGTCTTCAGTTGTACAATGCTTACGCGCTTTCGTCAAACCCCTATTTTTGCCCTTGGGCCCGCAAGCCCGCAAAAAAGTCCACGATCAGGCGCGCGGCGTCTTCTTGAAAAAGCCCGCTGTGCACCATCACCTGATGATTCAGGCGGGGGTGCGCCAATATATCCATCACGCTCCCCCCGGCCCCCGCTTTGGGGTCGCGCGTGGCATACACCAGGCGCGGCAAACGGGCCAAGACCATCGCGCCAGCGCACATGGCGCACGGTTCTAGCGTGCAATAGAGCGTGACGCCTTCCAGGCGCCAATGCCCCACCACGCGCGCAGCCTCGCGCAAAGCGATCATCTCGGCATGGGCGGTGGGGTCTTGGTCGATCTCGCGGCGATTATGCCCCCGCCCGATGACCTCCCCCGCGCGCACGGCCACCGCCCCAATCGGAACATCGTCATGGGCCAGGGCGGCGCGGGCTTCGGCCAAGGCCAAGCGCATCCAGACAGTATCCAAGCGATCTTGCATGTTCGGCATCAACCCGCATAAAAAACGGCGGAGCATGCATTGTACATGATCCGCCTGAGACACGTTAGAGGGGGGAATGAAGCAAAGCGGTAAGAGCTATTTTTACGTCGATACTTGCGCGGCCAAGGGCGGCGCAAATAGCGGTTAAATGACTATTATTGTACCAAAACATTAATTTTTTTGTCTATATTCTTTCTATATCAACATTAGCGCAAGGTTGATAAAATCACGAAATCGGCCCATTCGCGGAAGGCACGGTCGTTGCCGTTGTATGTCAGGCGTAAACGGGGCGGCAGATGCAGCCACATGTACGCCAAGCGCCGCCGTTCTAGGCGGGTCGTGCGCTCGATGAGGTCAGCCAGCCAACGCGGTTGGTTGAACATCAGCCCCGGATGCCCGCCAAAAAGTCCGGGTTGGCGCCAAGCGGCATACGCCAACCCCAACAAAACCAACCCCAGGAAGAACAAGGGCAACAAGCTCTGTGAAAGGGCATCTAACCAGTAATTCGCGACGATGGATAGCGCCCCCGTCCAGCCCAGCATATGGGGCAAGGGGTGAAAAAACGTTTCATCATCGCCATATTTTTCGAAGGCGCGCAAGACCGGGTCTTTCCAGACGCCGATCACGATCAGCAAAGAGCGCACGAAAAAAAATACCACCACCGCTGTTACAATACCGTAAATGACCGTTCCAAACATTTTGTTTATCCGCAATAACACTTTAAGGACGATTGTACACGCAATATGCAGCCCAATACTTACCTCAGCGAGACCTATGCTCTGCCCAACCTGCCCGATGCCCATCTGGCTGTGCTGAATCTGGATGATCCCGCGCTGGTGGCCGCCTGCGCGGCGACCGCCGCCCATGTCGCGCTTTTTCATCGGGATGCCCGCGCCCTGCGGGATGTGCAAGGCCGTTTTGGCGACCATCCGCGCATCACGATCTATGAAGACGTGTTCCCCCCATCAGGCGCGGAGTATGACGCGGCCCTATTGGGCGTGCCCAAGGGGCGCGGGCTCTCGCGGGCGATGCTGGCGCGCGCCTGGCACAGCCTAAAACCCGGCGGCGCGCTTTACGTCAGCGGGCCGAACCACGGAGGCGCCAAAACCGCTCAAACCGACTTGGGAGCCCTGGCACCCGCTCAGGTGTTGGGGCACAAAGCGCGCCATCGTATTTTCCGCGCGATTCGCCCCGCTACGGCCCGTATCCCTGCCGAATGGGGGACACCCTGGCAGCCCGAAACGCGCGTTTTTCACGTCCAAGGGCAAGATTACACCGTGTATACGCAACCCGGCATCTTTAGCTACGATCACCTGGACGACGGCAGCGCGTTTTTGCTCGATCATCTGCCCGCCCTGCCCGCCCCGGATGCGCCGCGCGTGCTGGATGCTGGCTGCGGTGTCGGGATTATCGGGCTAGTGGCGGCGGAGGTCTACGCGGCGCGGCGGGTCGTGTGGGCGGATAGCGACTTGCTCGCTGTGCGTGCTATGCAACTCACCCGCCCAGCGGGCGACGTCGTGGCCGCTGACCTCACGCACGATCTGCTGGCGCCTTACACGCCCTTTGATTTGATCTTGTGCAACCCACCCTTTCACCAAGACCACGCCACGGACACCGCCTTCATACGGGGCTTCGTCCCCCGCGCGCGGCAGATGCTAGCGCCGGGCGGGGCGCTAACGCTCGTCTTTAACAGCTTTTTGGATTATTGGAACGTGCTCGAAGCCCATTTCGCCGAAGTTCATTTCATCGCCGATAACGGACGTTACCAGATTCTCGCAGGCAAACATCCCGATTAAATAAGGAGCAACGGAACGCACAAAGGTGTAAACCGTCCCATGACGCATACGCCATGCGGGGGTATACTGAAACCATCAATACACAGCCAAAGATAAGGAAGTCAGTGTGGTTAAAGGCATCGGTACCAAGCGGTATAGTTCGTGGGGGCGTTACCCCGCCGCCGCGCATAAACATGTCGAATCAATCCGCTGGCGGCACGACCTGCCCGACTTGCAAGCCTTCGCAGAATCTGTGCTGCCTTTTGGCTATGGACGCAGTTACGGGGATAGCTGCCTGAATAACGGCGGGATTCTGCTGGATACAACCGCGTTAAATCAGTTCATGGCCTTCGACACCGAAAACGGCCTGTTATGCTGCGAGGCAGGCGTCTCGCTGGCCGAAATTCTTGAGATCATCGTGCCGCATGGCTGGTTTTTGGCCGTCACGCCCGGCAGCAAGTATGTCTCAGTCGCTGGGGCGATTGCCAATGATGTGCACGGTAAAAACCATCATGTTGATGGCACATTCGGCTGCCATGTCACGCGGCTAGAACTGCTGCGTTCGGATGGCCAGCGCCTGATCTGCTCGCCCGATGAAAACGAAGATTACTTCCGCGCGACCATCGGCGGCCTGGGCCTAACTGGCGTCATCCTGTGGGCCGAATTCCGGCTGAAACGCATCCCCTCGCCGTTGATTAAAGCCGATAATATTCGCTTTCGGAATGTGGACGAATTTTTCGAGATCACCGAAGAATCCGAAGCGCTCGGCTATCCCTATACCGTCTCGTGGGTGGATTGCATGGCCACGGGCGATAGCTTGGGCCGGGGGCACTTCCAACGCGGGAACTTTTACGACCCGCCTTTAGGGCTGGACGAGGAGCCCCAGGCCCTGCCGCCGCTGCCCGTGCCAGTCGAGTTACCGTCGTTTGCTATCAATCCATTGACGGTGAAGCTCTTTAACACGTTATATTACAATCGCCAGCCTACGCGCCTGGTGCGCAGTGTCGGCCACTATAACAAATTCTTCTACCCGCTAGACGCGCTGGTAGATTGGTACCGGGGCTATGGCAAAGCGGGCTTTTTCCAGTATCAATTTGTATTGCCCTACGAAGATTTGGCGCCTGTAAAGACCATTTTTCGGCGCATTGCAAACTCGGGCCAGGGCTCGCCGCTCGTGGTCTTCAAGGTGTTCGGGGATATGCCTTCGCCGGGGATGTTGTCGTTCCCGCGCCCAGGCGTCACACTAGCCATGGATTTCCCGAACAAGGGCCGCCGCACCCTAGAGCTATTCGACCAACTGGATGAGATCGTCTTTGCGCATGGCGGTGCGTTGTATCCTGCGAAGGATGCGCGTATGTCCGCGAGTGCGTTCCGGCGGTCATACCCCAATTGGGAAGCATTTGCCGCCTATGTCGATCCGAAGTTCTCGTCCACGTTCTGGCGGCGCGTCACAGGCTAAACCAGACGAAAAACAAGAAGGAAAACCTCATGCGTAAGATGCTTGTGCTGGGGGCGACCTCGGCGATTGCCCATGCGACCCTCAAACATTTTGCCGCCGACGGCGCCGAACTCTATCTGGTGGGCCGCGATGCCGACAAGTTGCGCATCATTCAGGATGATCTGCTGGTGCGCGGTGCTCAACGCGCCGAAATTCAGGCACTCGACCTCACCGACCGAGCCGCACACCCCGCGCTCATCGCGGCGGCCAAGGAATGGCTCGGCGGGCTGGATGCCGTCCTGATGGCGCATGGCACCCTGCCCGACCAGGAAAAAATCCAGCATAGTGTGGAAGACACCCTGCGCGAACTAGATGTTAATTTCCTGAGCGCCGTGTCGTTGCTGACGCTCATCGCGGAGGAATTCGAAGCGCAACGGCGCGGCAGCATCACGGTCATTTCCTCCGTAGCGGGCGACCGGGGCCGCATGAGCAATTATGTGTACGGCACGGCCATGGGTGCCAAATCGCTCTTTCTGGGGGGCTTGCGCGCGCGCCTGGCGAAATCCGACGTGCATGTGCTGACGGTGAAACCCGGTTTTGTAGACACGCCCATGACCGCACATCTGAAAAAGAACCCGCTTTACGCCAGCCCAGAAACCGTCGGGGAGACGATCTACAAAGCGACGAAAGCGGGCAAAGATGAAATCTATGTGCCGTTTTTCTGGCGTTATATCATGCTCATCATCCGCAGCATGCCCGAACGCATCTTCAAACGGCTGAGCTTATAGCCATTACGGCACGCGGTCGGGGCGCGTTTGCAGTGTCACGGGGATGACCGTTTCGGCGCCCTCGCGGATGATCAGCACTTGCACATCATCACCCGGGCGCGTATTTTCGGCCAAGTAACCGATCAATTCGTCAATACCCACGATTGGCGTGCCGTCGATGCCTATGATGACATCCCCGCCGATTTCGTAGCCCAGGCCATTGATGCGCCCGGTGTCGGTGCTGCCGCGCAGGCCCGCCGCCTCGGCGGGGCCACCCTGCGAAATATCGTTGATGAGCACCCCGCGTGTATCGCGCGGCAAATTCATCAGTTCGATGATGTCCAGATTCAAATCGCCGCCCGTGATACCGATCCAGGTGTAGTCATATTCCCCGGCGACGATGAGTTCGGGCGCGACACGGCGCACGGTGTTCACAGGCACGGAGAACCCCACGCCGCTACTGGCGTTCGTTTCGGTGAAGATCATCGTATTCACGCCGATGACTTCGCCACGCAAATTCAGCAATGGCCCACCGGAATTACCGCGATTCATGGCCGCGTCCGTCTGGATCATCTCTGCGATAGAAAAGCCCGTCTGCGCACGGTTGGCGCGCCCCACCGCGCTGATGATGCCGCGCGTCATGGTCCAGGTTTGGCCAAAAGGGTTGCCAATGGCGACGACTTCTTCGCCCACGCGCACCGCGCCCGAGTCCCCCAGTTCAAGCGGCACCAGACGATCAACGGGCACATCTTGCGCACGGATAACCGCCAGGTCGCTGTCGGGGTCAGTGCCGATAATTTCGGCGCGGGCCTGGGTGCCATCCTGAAAGACGACATCGATATTCGTCGCACCCTCCACAACGTGATGGTTGGTCACGATATGGCCTTGCGTATCATACACAAAGCCCGAGCCCAGCCCCCCGCTGGGGAAGAATTGCGAGGCTGCATCATCGCCAAAGTTGCGAACCTGAATGAACACCACACCAGGGCTTACCCGGTCGTATAGGTCTGGTAAAGAAAGCCTGCCCTCCTCCTGAGGTGTCTCCGAAATGGCCGGAACCGAAGGCGGCGTCTCGGCCAATACGGCGCTCGTGCTGAGCACGAGCATCATCACAAACATGAAACTGATCCACTGCTTCACGTTATCATACTCCTTTATATGGCTGGTATTTCAACAAGACTATAGCATTGGACAAAGTGTTTGCCCGTACCATTACGTGAGCGTTAACTGAGCATTGAAAGAGCACCGCATGAAAGCGGTCTATGCTATACTCAGGACAATTAGATTTCTTGTAGAAATAGTGCAATATGGCTTATAGTATCTTTTATCCATGGCGCAAACATCCGCGCCTCATCCATCTGATATTTTACGATCAACTGAGCGTTGACGAGGTGGGTGATGCCCTGAACACGCTGCATGATATTCTCGTTGGGGCACAAATGCCCATGCATATTCTGTTCAGCTTCATCGAAATTCACATCCTAGAACCGCCGCTCATCAATGTCTTCACGCGCCACCCCGCTTTGCGCGACCCCCAATTAGGCTATGTGTTATTCGTAGATTTAGGCCCGCGCTTGCAAACCCTGGCCCACGAAATTGACAATAAACTGGGCGCGCACATCAAGTACGTGGCGGACGAGGATGATGCCTGGGAATTCTTCAACCTGATGGGCATTTGTTAGGCCCTGCGCCGCTGGGTATCATCAACACACCGATTTGAAACAGAAAGATGTGCCCAGATGCCCGTGCAACGGATTAAACTCGGCAGTTACAACGTCAACAACTTTTTTGATCGCTTTGACGACCCCTATAATTGGGCGGATGATCGCTGGGGCGCGCGGCGCACCAAGCCCAAATCCCTGAGCGATATCTTTAGTGTCGGCGCGCGCCTGCGCGAAGACGCCCCAGATGTGCTGGCCCTGCAAGAAGTCGAAAACAAAGGCACCCTCTACGAATTTAATGTTGTGCAATTGGGGGGCCACTTTAAGGACGAGGTCGTCATCGAAGGTAACGACCCACGCGGCATTCAACTCGGCCTAGCCAGCACGCTCCCGCTGGGGCAGGTCGTCTCGTACCAATTTCTGCGCGACTTCGGCGATTCGCGCCGGGGCAAAATCTTCTCGCGCGACTTGCTAGAAGTCGAAATCCTAGACCCCGAAACCTTTGTGCCCGTGCTGACCGTCTTCAACGCCCACCTCAAAAGTAAATACATCGACCCCAGCCTGCGCGGTGCCGAACGCCTAGAAGAACAACAACGCTCCGACCACCGCCGCACCCGGCAAGCCATGGCCATGGCGCAGATCATCCAGCGCCGGTTTCCGAACCCACGCCGCGCATTTTTCGCCGTGATGGGCGACTTCAACGATACGCCCGACTCCGCCGCCCTGGCGCCACTGCTGAATAATCCTCAATTGGGGCTGTTTGATGTGCTGACCACCTTGCCGGAGAATCGCCGCTGGACGCACTACTGGTCAGAACAAAAACAGCGCTCGCAAATTGACTATATTTTGCTCTCCGAGCCTTTACGCCAACGAATGGTAGAAGGGTCGGCGCATGTGGTTCACCGAGGCCATACCACCGGCTCCGATCATCATCCGCTCTATGTGGATATTTGGGTCGGATGGGACTAATCCGTTAAGCTAGAAGTAGGCAGTTTCTACAAGTAGAAAGAACAAGCAACCCATGCCTTCATTAGTACGTGCGATCATCCTGGCGGGTGGCGAAGGTACCCGCCTGGGTGTCATTACCGGCAAGCGCGCTAAGCCTGCCGTCCCCTTCGCAGGGAAATATCGCATCATCGACTTCCCGCTCAGCAACTGTGTGAACTCCGATATTTTCGACGTATTGGTGCTCACCCAATATCGGCCCCATTCGCTGAACGAGCATATCGCGCGCGGTCGTCCTTGGGACCTCGACCGCACGCTCAGCGGCGGGGTGCAAATCTTGCAACCCTACAAAGGGCGTTTTGATACCGATTGGTACGTCGGCACAGCCGACGCCGTCACCCAAAATCTGAACGCAGTCACGCGGGACGAACCACGCTATTCGCTCATCCTCTCCGGCGATCATATTTATTCGATGGACTACCGCCGCCTGATTGAATATCACCGCGAACGCGGTGCCGATGTGACGCTGTGCGTGCGCCCCGTCCCGTGGGAAGAAGCACATCGCTTCGGCATCATCTTCACGGATGATAACTACAAGGTCAAAGAGTTTATCGAGAAGCCGCCCGACCCACCCGGCAACCTGGCCAACATGGGCGTCTATATTTTCAATACGGATGTGCTAGAAAACGTGCTGCTAGATGATGACGCCGATAAGCATTCGAGCCACGATTTCGGCAAAGACATCTTACCGAACATGCTCGAACAAGGCTACGAAGTCCATGCTTACCCATTTGAGGATTACTGGGTAGACGTTGGCACCGTGGATGCCTACTGGCAAGCTCATATGGATTTGGTGGAAACGGGCAGCGAATTTAACCTCTACGACCGTAAATGGGTTATCCATACCCGCAGTGAGGAACGCCCGCCCGTGCATGTTCAGGCTGGCGCCACCGTCCGCCAGAGTATGCTCACCAACGGCTGCCAGGTCTCGGAAGGCGCGCTCATCGAGCGGAGCGTGCTCTCGCCGGGGGTGTATGTGGGGCCGAATGCCGTCGTGCGCGACTCCGTCATCCTGACAGATACGACCATCGAAGGTGGCGCGGTGGTGGAGCGCGTGGTCTGCGATAAGCAAGTCAACATCGGCCACGATGCCCACATCGGACGCATTGAAGACGGCTCGAATAACCTCGGCCTGACGACTATCGGCAAAAATTCGGACATTCCCGCCGAAATTACCATTGGTTGCCGCGTCATCGTGGGCACAGACACGACCAAAGCCCATTTCACCGAGCGTTACCCGAACAAGATCGTGCCGGACGGCGCCCGCATCAACTACACTGGGCCAGATAAAAACTAATTTGACGGGTGAGCCAGGGGCCTCACCCGTTTTTCCATCACTCCAATTTGATGCGCGGGTTCACCACCGCGTAGAGCACATCCGCCAGGAAATTGGCGACCAGCACCACACTAACCGTGACAATCGTGATGGCCTGGATCAACAACAGATCGCGCCGGGTGATGGCCGTAATCAACGCGCTGCCCAGGCCGGGGTACCCAAACACAAATTCAATCACCACCAGCCCGCTAACCAGCCAAGTCGTGCTGATGGCGATCACGGTAATGGTCGGCAAAAGCGCGTTGCGCAGCACATGCCCCACCAACACCTGCCAACGCGGGATGCCCTTCAGGGCCGCCGTGCGGACATAATCGCGCTTGAGTTCTTCGATGACCCCCGCGCGGGTCAGGCGCGCCACATACGCCAGCATCACCAACGTGGCTGTAATTGCGGGGAGCCACAGCGCGGGCAAGGCTTCGCCGAATGTTGCATCCGCCGGGACGGACGAACTGGCCGGAAACCAGCCGAAGCGCTCCGCGATGGGGTTATCCTGCCAACGTAACGCCACCGTGTTAATCAAAAATAGCCCTGTGACGAACTCCGGCAGGCTAACCACCGAGAGCGTACCAATTGAGATCACGTTATCCGGCACCTGGCCCTCGGTCAGCCCCGCGATAACGCCCAGCGTGATGGACAGCGGCACCGCGATGAGCAACGCCAGCCCGGCCAAGCGCGCCGAGTTGCGCAGGCGTTGTAAGATCAATTCGCGGTTGTCCTCGCCCCGGAACGCCGACGACGTGCCCCAGTCGCCCTGCACGAAGCCCGACACCCAATTGAGATATTGCACCGGGAGCGGCTCATCCAGGCCCAAATCCTCGCGCACTCGGTCGACACGCTCTTGCGGGGCCTCGCGCCCCCCCGCGATGACCCGCGCCACATCGCCAGGCAACACGCGCACCAGCAAAAAGACGATGACCGACGTGAAAATCAACGTAAAGACGAAAAAGAGCGCGCGTCGCAGAAAAAATCGCCACATGCTTAACCGTCCTCAGTTGTACGCTCGGCGGCGGGCGGTTTCAGCGCGCCTTGCAGTTCTTCGAGCTCGTCTAGCTCGATGTGGCAGCGGATGAAATGCCCGTTGCCGTCGTCCCGCCAGGGCGGCACCTCTTGCTCGCAGATGTCGCCGATTTTGCGCGGGCAGCGCGTATGAAAGCGGCATCCGCTGGGGATGTTGCGCGCGCTGGGCACGTTCCCGCGCAGCAAGACGCGGTCGGTCTGGTGATCGGGATCGGCCACGGGGATAGCTGAAATCAGCGCTTCGGTGTAGGGATGAAAGGGCGGCTCGAACATGTCGCGGGCATAGCCAACCTCGAACAGCGCGCCCAAGTACATCACCGCCAGGTAATCGGCCAGATAGCCCACCACCGCGAGATCATGCGAGATGAATAGATAGGCCGTGTCGTTATCCTCTTGCAAGCGTGCTAGCAGATTCAGCACGGCGGCCTGCACCGAGACATCCAACGCAGAAACGGGCTCGTCCGCGATGACGATTTCGGGGTCGGAGGCAAACGCCCGCGCGATGACCACGCGCTGCTTTTCGCCGCCGGAAAGCTCGTTCGGGTAGCGCCGCACGTACTCCGCGCGCAGGCTGACGGCCTTGAGCAAGCGCGCGACTTCTTCGTCGGCTTCCTGGCGATTCATACCGCGCAATTTCATCAGCGGACGGCGTAACGCCTGGCCCACTGTCAGGTAGGGATTCAGCGAGGTCTGCGGGTTCTGGAAGATCATCTGTAGCTTAGCCAGCACGTCTTCGCTGCGTTGGCGCACGTTGTTGCGTACTTCTAGCCCCAGCAATTCGATTTTGCCAGACGTGCGCGCTTCTAGGCCGATAATCACGCGCGAGAGGGACGTTTTACCACTGCCGCTCTCGCCCACTAGGCCCAACGTACGCCCCTTTTGCACCGCAAAGTTAATGCCATCCACGGCGCGCACGGGCTCGGGCCGGTGGCCCCGGATGACATCCGGCAGGCTGCGTGGCACGGGGAAATGCTTGGTGATTTCCGCCACGCGCATCACCTGGTCAACCTCTGTGCGGGATAGCTCGGCGTCGCCGATGCCTTCCTGGGCTTCATAATCTACGATGACCTCATTGTTCGCGATCTCTTGCCAGCGATGGCAGCGCACGCTGCGCCCGCCGGGCACTTGTTCCAAGGGCGGTTTTTCGTCAAAGCATTTATCGACGGCAATCGGGCAGCGATCCGCGAACACGCAGCCCGTCGGCAGTTCGCGCAAAGAGGGCGGATGCCCGTCCATGGTGGCCAGGGCCGCGTCGCGCTTGTTCTGCCCCGGTCGTGGGATGCTCTTGAGCAGACCAATGGTATACGGATGGTAGGATTGCTCGTAAATGGCGCGCACCGGGCCATCTTCCATGATTTCCCCGGCGTACATAATCGTCACGCGCTGGCAAAGCTGCGCCACCACGCCCAGGTTATGCGTCACGTAGACCGCGCCCGCGTCGCGTTCGGCGTCAAAAATCAACTGGCGGATTAAATCCAGAATCACCGCCTCGGTGGTCACATCCAGGCCCGTGGTCGGCTCGTCCAGAATCAGCAATTCGGGGTCGGTGATGAGGGCCATAGCGATCATGATGCGCTGTTGCATCCCGCCGCTGAGTTCATGCGGGTAGCGATCGACCACGTTTTCGGGGTCGATGAGTTGCACCTGACGGAACATGTCGATTGTCCGCTCGCGGGCGTCGCGGGCGTTCATATCGTGGTTATAGCGCAGCACCTCCGCGACTTGCTTGCCGACTTTAATCGACGGGTTCAGCGCGGCGGCGGGGTTTTGGGGCACCATTTTCAAGCGTTTGCCCCACAGCGCGCGCATGGCGTCCCGGCCTTTGGTCGTCAAATCCTCGCCCAGGAATCTAATCTGGCTAGCGTCGCTCAAGCGCCCGTTAGCGTCCAGATAGCGCATCAGGCCCATGGCCACGGTAGACTTACCGCTGCCGCTTTCGCCCACGATGCCGTAAATATGCCCTTGGCGCACTTCCATATGAAAATCGCGCACAGCGGGCAACCAGCGCTTGCCGACCTTATAGCTAATGTCCAGGTCTTGCACACGCAGGATGACGGTGCGTTCTGTCATGATATTTGCCTTACTCGCTCTTTTGTACGATGCGCTTGACGCCATCCGACATCAGATTGACGCCCACCACCAGCAACGCGATGGCGGCGGCGGGGTATTCCAACGCCCAAGGCGTGAGGGCATAGCGCCCCCCGCGATTGTCGCTGACCATCCAGCCCCAGTCCGGCGAGGTGGGGTCGATGCCGATGCCCAAAAAGCCCAAGGATGCCACCAGAAAAATAGCATACGAAAACCGCAATGAGCCCTCGACCACCAGCGCGGGAATCACCGATGGGAAAATCTCCCGGAAAATGATATACAACCGTGATTCGCCGCGTATCTGCGCGGCCTCCACAAATTGGCGCGTTTTGAGTTCTAGCGTGTTGCTGCGCACCACGCGCGCCACAATCGGAATATACAGCAGCGCAATAACCAACAACACGGCATTATCCGCAATACTCGCTTGCCAACTGCCGGGGGCAAATTCCAGATTCGCGATCACGCCAACCATCACCAACGCCAGCAACAACGGCGGAATAGCCAGCAAAGCGTCGATTACGCGGCCCAGCAGTTCATCGACCCAGCCGCCCTGATAGCCCATAAACAACCCCAACACCGTCCCGAAGATGACGGCTAACAGCGTGCCCAAGCCCGCCACCCGAAAAATGCTCTCCGCACCCAAAATGACGCGGCTGAACACATCCCGGCCCAGGATGTCGGTACCAAAAGGATAATCGCCCAGTTCCGGCGCGGTCAGGTCGATGGTCGGTTCGGCGCGCGCCGGGCGGCTGGGGTCTTGGTCGTTGGGTTCGGGCACGGGGGCGATTTGCTCGCCAAACAGGGCCAAAAATAGGAAAAACAAGACCAAAGTCGTCCCCAGCCCCGAGGCCGGACGGCTATACAGTTCGCGAAAAAAGCGCCAGATCTCGCCAACATAGCGCCGCAGCGATGTCATAAAGCTTGGCATGGGGCTACTGCTCCAACGTAGATAAAGACGGAGGGCGCCAAGCACCCCCCGCCAGAATCAAGTTACCGGGTTTAGTAACTTGCGGTGTTGAAGTTGGTGCGGCCCGGGAAGGGTTGCACCTGAAGGCCCGAGACAGCCGCATCGTGCACCATGAAAGCCGCGAAGAAGTAGGGGACGATGATGGGGCCTTCTTCCAGCATGATTTGCTGAATTTCATGATAGGCGTCGATGCGCTCTTGCTCATCCGTGGTGCTGCCCGCCAGCGCGATCAGTTCATCGACGCGCTCATTGCTCCAGTGGGATTCATTCCACACGCCATCGGAGGTTACGTACTGATTCAGGAAGATTTGCGGCACCGGGCGCGCGCCCCAGCCCGTGATGCCCAGGTCAACTTCTAGCCAGCCATCTTCGGCGTAGTAAGTCGCTTCATCCTGCAAGATGATGTTGGCATTAATGCCCGCTTCTTCCCATTGGGCGGCCAACTGCTGGGCCAGCAAGGGCCGGTCGCCGCTGTTGGGCACGTAAAAGTCGATGTCCAGGCCATCTTCATAACCCGCTTCGGCCAACAGATTGCGTGCTTCTTCGACATTACGCTCGGCCAATTCCAAATCTTCGTTGTGGAACGCACCATACACGGGGCCGATGGGCGAGTCCTTACCCAGCGAGCCAAAACCAAGCTGGATGCGCTCGTAAATGGCCTGGCGATCCGTGGCCAGCTTAAAAGCTTGCTGCACGCGCGGATCATCACCAGGGGCGCGGTCGGCGCGCAGTCGGGCCAGGTCGTGCCCGCTGGTGGCCACATCCTGGGCGGTGAAGTTCGGGTCGCTGGCCAGGCTGAAGAAGGTCGCGTTATCCATGCGTAGCGCGACATCCACCTGCCCGCCTTCTAGGGCGCTGACCGCCGCTTGCGGATCATCAAAATAGATGAATTCGAGCGTTTCGAGGCTGGGCACTTCGCCCCAGTAGTCTTGATAAGCGCTGAAGACGGCGCGGTCGCCGGGGGTGTATTCTTGCAACACGAAGGGGCCCGTGCCGTTGAATTCTTCGCCGATGTTTTCGGCATCTTGTTTCAGGATGACCAAGCGGTTATCGCTGAGGAAATACAGAAAGTCCGGGTTGGGGTTGCTCAGGGTAAAAACGAGTGTGTTATCCCCCTCGCCAGGCTCGATGTTTTCCAGGTCGCTCAGCAACCCAGCGACCGGGCCATCCTGGTTCAGGTGATAGTCAAACGTCCATAAGATGTCGTCCAGCGTCAATTCGCTGCCATCGTGGAAGGTCACACCATCGCGAATGGTGAGGGTGTACTGGGTGCCGTCCTCGTTGACTTCCCAAGATTCGGCCAGGCGCGGCACGAGGTTAAAGTCCACGTCTGTATCAATCAAATAATCATATACGGCGTTCAGAAAGGCGATTTCGGCATCGGCGGAGGCCGTCAGCGGGTCGAGGGTCGCGGGATTCCCCCAGGCCACGCGCAAGGTGTTACTCTGGCGCCGGGCCGCCAATTCGGCGGCCTGCGCGGGGGAGAGGTTGAACGCGACGCCACCAAAGGCAGCGGCAGCGCTCGCCATACTCACTTGCAAAAAACGACGACGCGAGAAAGCGTTCTGCTGAGACATGAAGCATCCTTTTTGCTCAGTTGATTCAATTGTTTTTGAGGGGTTTTGATAGGCGAGATAAAGAGGGGGGTATAGCCGCACAATGGCAGTGGGCGACGCCACAACCATATACGATTATTCA
>DAOTVD010000299.1:0-3024 GCA_034437075.1 Anaerolineae bacterium | reverse complement strand
TTAGGACAGCCTAAGGCGTCGCGCCCCAAAATTTGCTTCCGGCTAGAATCTCGTTAGGGTCTTCCAACCCTACGGATTTCTAACGGCCACTTTTGGTATACTGCCGGTACCAAAGTACCGAAAATGGGTCGTTATGCACAGTTACTGTCCGGTTTGTTTCCATTCAACAACCGAACCCATCTGCCCCCACTGCGAGGCGAACATCCAGCACGAGAAGAAAATCCGCACGCTGGAAGACCTAGCCGGGCAACGCAACACCCAGGCCGCCCTGCAAGACATCCTGACCGCCTACTTGGATGAGGGACGCCTGGCCGCTGCGGGGCGCATCTTGGGGCGCATGGCCGATTATGCGCTGCGGGTGGGCGATTGGCCCGGCGCGCGCCGCCATCTGGAAACTATCCTGGCGCTGGGTGCCTCCGCCGGGGGGGCGGCCTTTCGCGCGCGCAGCCAGCGCACGCTGGGCGGGTTGTTGTGTCGCGTGGACGAACTGCCCCTGGGCTGGCATCTGCTGAACGAAGCCGACAGCCACGGCGACCCCGAAGCGCTGTTAGAGAAATTGCGCGTGATGGTGGAACGCGGCGAGAAGGCCGAAGCCATGCAAGCCTTGCGCGCCCTAGAAGCGCGCGGCCCGCTCTCCGCCCGCGCGGCGGCGTATCGGCTAGAGACAATCGCGCGCCTGGGCAACTTCCCGACGGATACCGAATTACAATCCGGCCTGAGCGCAGCCCGCGCGGCGGATGATCCTTTAGCAGAAGCGGTCGCCCAACGCGCGTTGGGGTTGTGGCAAGTGACCGCCAGCGAAGCCAGCGCTGCTCAAACGAATCTGAGCGCCGCGTTGTTGCGCTTCGTACAAGCTGGCGCGCCCTACGAAAGCGCGCGCACGCAAGTTGATATGGCCCGCGCGGCCTTGCTCGGGGGCGTAGAAACCGCGCCCGCCGGGCAGGAAGAACAGACCATCCAGCAAGCGCGCCAGTGGCTGGGCAGTGCCATCCTGACCTTTCGGCAATTGGGCACCCCCCACGCCGACCGCACCGCGAGCGACCTCGCCACCTCGCTAGTAATCGGGCGCTGGCCCGGCCCCGCCCGCCAGAGCGTCACCAGCACGGGCGTAGCGCTCATCTGGGTGGCGCTGGATGGCCCCTGGGACGCGCGCGCAACTGAGAGCGTCCAGGCGACCGCCCACGGGGCCGGGGCGCTGGAAGCGCCGTTTTTGGGCGGCGTGGCGCTGTTGTTCACCCCCACCCAATTTCAGAGCGATAGCGATCTGGTGATTGAAACGGCCTTGGCGGTAGCGGGCGCATTGGCCCACCACCATACCGCCGCGCGCTTGGGTGCCGAAAGTATCTACCGGATTACGGCGGGCACGGGTATCTTGCCCTACAACGAGCACGACGCCATCGCGCTGATGCGCACCCTGCCGCATAGCCACCTGTTTCAGCGCTTGCGCGCGCATAGCGGCATCCAACCCAGCAATAGTATCGTGTGCAACGACACGCTCTACCACGACACGCGCGCGGTCTATGCCTATGACGACCCGCCCGAGCCCAGCGAAGCGCCTTTGCCCCAGCGCCCAGCCTGGGATGCCGAAGATTGGTGGCCCCTGCGCCCCGCGCAGCGCGCCCCCGCGCCCCCCACCAGCCCCCGGCGCCACACCTTGCCCGGCTACGACGCAGCCTGGCGGGGCCTAGACCACACCCTGGATGCCTTTAAGCATGCGCCGCGCCACGGCGGGTTTATCGCCATCACGGGCCTGCCAGGCACGGGCAAAACGCGCCTGCTGAGCGCCCTGCGCGCCGAACTCCAAAACGCGACCCAAGCTTGGATCATTCACCTAAAGGGACGCCAGGCCCGGCCCGATGAACCCTTCGGCGCGATCCGGCATTGGCTCGGCGCGGAGGTCGTCAGCAATAGCCAAGCCCCCCACGAACGTCGCCTTTCGCATATTGCCACCTTTCGCCGTAGCCTGATGGGCTTGCTGATGAGCAAACCCTTGTTGCTGCTGGTGGATGATATTCACCTGCTGGATAGTGCGTCGTTGGCCGCGCTACGCGCGGTGTTGCCGCTCACGGCCTCGCAGCCCTTGCTGATGATCGTCACGGCTCGCACGGATGTGCAGAGTAGCGCCCAAGGATGGCAACGCCTGCGACAGACCATGCACGATGCCCTGCCCGAACATACCGTGCTGCACGCCCTGCCTAACGAATACGCCCACGTCCCCGCCCCTTGGCCAGATGACCCGCGCACGCGGCATATTTTGTGCAGTGCGGCCATTTTAGGCGATGCCTTTAACGTCGTCGCGCTGCGCCGCATGACTGGCGAACGCTATCTGATGCGCTATTTACTGGCCTTGCACGATGCCGGCTGGCTAGCGCCGCAAGATGCCGCCCTGACCTGGGGATTCACCTGCACCGCCGCCCGCGATGCACTTTTAACACATATGGCACCCGCGTATCGCCGGGCCTTACATTGGTACGCGCGCCAGGCATCCAAGCATATGGGCCTGCCGGATGAACACCACGTTGAGCCCGCCGGATTGCCAGACCCCGCGCTCAAAATCTGCTTACGCAATGCCGCCGCCGCGCTAGAAATGGACGCCCCGCGCGAGGCGTTAGCCCACTTCGAACGCGCGCTGGCCCATTACGCGGGCGAAGCGCCGCCCGTGGAATTGTTGCTGGCCCGCGCGGACGCGCTGCTGAATCTGGGCGAATGGATGCGCGTAGCGGCCACTCTAGACGACATCGGCGCCTTGCCGAACCTATCCGCGCGCGATCATCTCAGTTTGCTGTTGTTGCGCGGCGAACTGAATTACCGCGTGGGCGAAGTCGCGACGCTGTTTCGCTATTACGCGCAAGCCGCCACCCAATTGCGCGCGCTGCCACCGGGCGAAGCCGAGAGTAGCGAACATGTCAGCTTGCAATATGCCCAAGCCTTAGCCCGCTACAAACGCGGCGAGCTCGAAATGGCCCGCTCCTTGGTCGGCGGTGCGCTGTTGATGGCCCAGCAAGAAGGGCTTTCTAGCGACCT
>DAOTVD010000298.1:0-10677 GCA_034437075.1 Anaerolineae bacterium | reverse complement strand
CGTTGTTGGGCTGTCACGGTGATGGCGACATTGGTCGCGCCGGTCATGTCCAGTTCGGTTTCGGCGGGCGGTTGCATCTGGAAGCCCCCCGCCACCGGGCTAGGCGTTATGGTCGGTGCGGGCGATGTGTTCGCCTCGGGTGAAGGGCTGGCGGTGGTGTTGGGGTTGGTTGGGCTACTTGGGGCAGAAACATCCTCAGTAGGGGTGGCTTGGGCATCATCCACGGCCAACGGCGCGACCGTGGCTTCGGCGGTTTCATCCGAGGAGCCACCGAGCGCTATGGTGCC
The DNA here is from genome assembly GCA_034437075.1 of Anaerolineae bacterium. Lineage (GTDB taxonomy): Bacteria > Chloroflexota > Anaerolineae > Aggregatilineales > J027 > DAOTVD01. The sequence goes on along the minus strand of DAOTVD010000298.1, from coordinate 10,390 downwards.
AATCGCGGCTACCCCAATAATGAACAAAGCCACGATACTCACGCCCGCGATGCCCAACCACCAGCGCGGGATGCTAGATGCAGCATCCGCTTCGTTTGTCGTGACGCCGCGCACAGGGGGCATGGGGCCGGGTGGGGTCTGCACGGTGCCTTGGCTATGGAGTGTAATGATGGGCACTTCAAGCGGCGGGGCATCGTCGCCGCGCCGGAAGGGCAACAAGCGCTTGCGTTGCCCGGCGGCCAGGCGTTGGTAGGCCGCGAGCATCGCGTCGAAATCCAGATGGAGATAGGCGGCATAGTTGCGTAAAAAACCGCGCAACTGCAAATCGGTCAAGCTGGGGTCGGTGTCGCCGGCCTCGAAGGCTTCCAGAAACTTCAGGCGAATCCGGGTGGCGGCGGCCACGTCTTGCAGGGTGTGCCCGCGTTCTAAACGAACGGCCCGCAGGCGTTGCCCCATGGCCCGTAATTCATCGGTCGTCATGGTTCACGCTATGGGCAGGGGCACACCACATGCTCAGGCATTGGTTTCGGGTTCTTCGGATTCGTCCGGTTCTTCGGCCACAGCGGACGGCGTGGCTTCGAGGTCTTCGCTTTCTTCCACGGCGGCTTCCAGCGCATCGGCGTCGTCTAGCGCCACCATCGTATCTTCGCGACCCATGAAGACTTCATCGGCGTCGTCCAAGATTTCGGCGACTTCGTCGGGCACTTCGCGCTCGGCCAGGTAGGCCGCCAGGTCTTCTTCGCGCACGATGGTAATATGCACGCTGGGCGATAGGTCTTGCCCCATGCGGATGGGCACCTCGAATGAGCCGATTTCGCGCAAGGGCCGTTCGCTAATACGACGGCGGTTGATGTCGATGCCGGTTTTTTCCAGCAAGGCATCTGCGATGTCCATCGTCGTGACGGAGCCATACAGCTTGCCATTGGAGCCCGCCTTACGGCCAAACACCAATTCGGTGCCTTCGATCTCGTTGGCGACGGCTACCAAGCGCTCGTTAAGTTCGTTGCGGTGCACAGCGGCCTGGGCCATCAGGCTTTCGTTATGCTTCAGATTATATTCGGTGGCTTTCACGGCTAACCCGCGCGGGATGAGGAAATTACGGGCGAAACCATCCGCCACGCTCACCACATCACCCGCCACACCATGTTTATACACATAGTCGGTAAGAATGACTTTCATGATAACATTCCTTGTCTGCCGGGCAGTGGGCAATGGTACCGCAAAGCCCCTGCCCTTGCCAGGGTGAAACTGCTACAATCAACCCATATGAAACACACAAGTTGGCTTGTTCTGCTCATTATCTGGCTCTCGATGTTCGGCGCGGCGCAGGTATCGCGCCAAGTCTTCGACCGCCTGCCCCATCTGGAAGATGAATTCGCCTATCTGTATCAGGCGCGCGTGTTCGAAGGGGGCGACATCGCCGCCGAAACGTTGCAACCTAACCGGGCCTACTGGCAACCCTTCACCATTAACCACGATGGCCAGCGCTTCAGCAAATATCCGCCGGGTTGGTCGATGTTGTTGGCGCTGGGTACGGGCTTGAATATGCCCTGGATGGTTAATGTGTGGTTCGCGGGGCTAACGGTCGCGCTGATATATCGCTTCGGGCGCGAATTATATGATGAAACGGCGGGCGCCGCCGCTGCGCTCTTGCTGGCATTCAGCCCGATTGCACTCTTGCAAAGCGGCAGCCTGATGAGCCATACCAGCGCGCTTTTCTTCGCGATGCTCTTTGTGTATGGCCTGTGGCGCTTGGAACGAGCCAGCGCGGGGCGCGGGCGGTTGTTTTGGGGCGCGTTGGCGGGGATAGCTTTGGGCTTGCTGGTGGCCAATCGCCCGCTGGCCTCGCTGGGCGTGGCCTTGCCCTTCATCGCCTATAGCGTGCTGCGCCTGCTGTGGTTGCTGGCCCGCGACCGTCAGACGCTTGTGCCAGCTTTTCGGGGCCTGTTCGTGCTGGGCTTGTGCGCGATCCTGTTCGGGATGCTTTTTCCGGCTTATAACCAGGCCGTGATCGGCGACCCGACCAAAAATCTCTACACCCTGATCTGGAGCTATGACCGTTGGGGGTTTGGCGAAGGCATTGGGCGCTATGGCGGCACCCTTCGCTCGGCGGGTACCGCCAATGGGGAAAAGATCAGCCTGATAACCCACGCCGGGCATAGCTGGGAACGCGGCTGGGAGCAAACCGAACGCGATACTCGCTGTTACTTCCGCGATTTATTCGGCTGGGTAGAGCCGCCAGCGCGCTTTAATGATCGTTTTGTCCCGACGAATGATTGCCTAGTGCCGGACGATCAACCCGGCTATAGCTGGATTCTGCTGCCCTTGGCCGGGGTTTTCGTCCTAGGGTCGGCATGGCGTGCGCGCCCGCAGGCAGGCGATAGGCTCCGCCGGGCGGGCGGTTTGCTGTGGGGATTTTTACGCGAAGCAAAATGGTCGTTGCTGCTGGGCGCGCTCGCCCTGAGCGTGATCTTCATCCATATTCCTTACTGGATCGGCGCGGGGGTCTACAGCGCGCGCTACTATTACGAAGCGACCGGGGCTTTGGTCTTGCTCAGTGGCGCAGGCTTCAGCGCTTTGGCGCGCTTGGCGGATGGGCTTAATCTGCGCTATGGGGTGTATGCGTTGCTCGTGGGGGCGCTGCTGTTCACCAGTATTGCCTACACGCCCCAACGCTTCGAGATGCTCAACGGCTACGGCAACATCACCGACGCGCTATATGAACAAGTGCAAGCCCGCCGCACATCGCCGGATGTGCCCGTGATGGTCATCGCGACCGGGGATCATCACTGGCGGGATATGGCCGCGCTGATGGGCATCACCGACCCGCGCGCCGAAGGCGACATCATCGCCCTGCGCGATAGCGACCAGACCTACTTCCGAACGTTGCAAAGCCAACATCCCGAGCGCGAAATTTTCTTCATTCTGGATGAGCAACTCTATCATATGAGCGAATTAGAACCGCATCAGTACGACGCCCACGCCACGGGCGGCTAGTTCGTCAGCATACAGCGGAACAACTTATGCGTCTTCCGGGGCGCGTTGGGCGCGGCTGAGGGGCTTATGCTTGGAGATCACAAAGTGGTCGAAGTCACGCGCGACGATGGTTTCGGGGAAGATAGCGCGCGCTTCGTCGCGGATTTCGTATTCGCGGCTGCGGCGCGAGATGTGGGTCAGCACCAACGCCTGCGCGCCGACCTCCCGGGCGAAGCGCGCCGACCCGCCCGCCGTCATATGGCCAAACTGCGCGGCCATGTCGGCTTCTTCGTCCAAATAGGTGGCTTCCATCACCAGGCAATCGGCATCGGTGGCGATGTCGTAGAGATTACTCGGGTTGCCACAATCGCCCACATGCACCAGCTTAGCGCCGGGGATTTCCGCGCCGAGCACCTCGTCGGGGTGAATCGTGCGGCCATCCTCTAGCGTGATGGTTTCCCCGGCGACCAAACGCCCGCGTACTGGGCCAAATGGCACGCCCAGCGCATCGGCTTTTTCGGCCAAGAAGGGCCGCCGGGCGTGTTCCTGAAACACGAAACCAAAATTCCCCGGCCCTTGGTGATGCACCGGGAAAGCGCTCACCGAGAATTTTTTATCCTCAAAGAATATACCCGCGCTCAAGGGGTGCAAATGCAGGGGTAAATCGGGCCGTTGGCCGATGAAGACCACGTCAAAGAGCAGATTAGATACGCGGGTCAGGGTCGCTTCGCCGGCCCAGATGTCGATCTGGGAGAGGCTTTCCCAACGGGCCAGCGTAGAGATCAACCCGCCCAAGCCCAGGATATGATCCAGGTGTGCATGCGTCAGCAGCACTTTTTCCAGCCGTTTGAAGCCCAGGCCGCTTTGCAAAATCTGGCGCTGGGTGCCTTCGCCACAATCCAGCAAAAAACGGTGCTCATTGGCGATAATCATCTGCGAGGACAATCCCCGATAGATGGTAGGGGCAGCGGCAGAAGTGCCTAAGAACGCGATTTCAAACATAGTCAGGCATTATAGGCCAACCGGGGGAGCGCGTTAACCCGCAATCTCGACCAAGCCGTGTTTCTCATGGATGCTGATGCGGCGCTGGATGAAACGGTTAATGACCCAAATGTTGGTGCGTAGATGCTCGGTCACATACGGCGTAACGAAGGCGCTTTCGCCATCCGCCAGCGCAAAGAGCAACACCAATTGGTCGGCCAGATGCGCATCCACGCTGGCGCCACCAGCGGCCAAGGCCATGACGCCCGTGGCGGCTTCTTCCGCGATGTTTTCGGCAGGTAAGCCCTGCTCGCCCAGCACCGAAACGCCCGCGCGCCCGTTGGCATATTCCATGGCCAGGCACAGCGCCGCGCCGGGGCTGGCCGCGTCACCGTCACGTTGCACGCGGATGTCCACGGGCACATCCAAAGACGCCAGCAAACGCATACTATGGTCGCTCAGGCGCTGCGGGATATGCGCGGCCAAGTTAGACGCTAAGCCCACACCGAAGACCCGTTCTAGGTCGCCGCGTTCCAGCAGATTTTGCCCGCTCAGGTGCGCCCAGCCTTCCGTCTGGAGCAGCAACGCGCCGCCGCCTTTGGGGTACCAGCCTAGGCGTTCCAGATGCATTTCGACCTCGGCGCCGCTCTGGATCAGCATCGGGATGTAGACATCGCGCAGGTAATGCGCCGTCGGGCTATGTGGCACATGCGTGCCGCCTTCTACATGCACCGCCGAGGGGCCGGGCGCCATAGCCAAGGGCAGCATAACGGTTTGTAAGACGAGCGTCGCCGCGCCTGCCGTGCCGATTTGCCAGCGATAGTGGCCGGGTTTGGGGGCCATCTTCGGCAGAAAATAGAGTTCGCGCGAGCCGACTTCGCCGCCCCGGACTTCGGCCTTGCAGATGTCGGCGGCAGCGCGCACACAAGCCAGATGTTGAGGGCGCAAGCCGGGTTTTTTGCGCCCCGCGCGGATGTTGTGTAATTCCAGCGGCAAGCCTGTAATGCATGCGAGCGTCAGCCCGGTACGTAAAATCTGGCCGCCGCCTTCTCCATAGTTGCCATCTATTCTGGGCATAGCTATCCTTCGTTTTCGCCTGGCGAGATGATGGTAATCGGTTGGTTTTGCAGCAGATAGTCCCCCTGCTGTTCCCCCTCTGGCCCCAGTAGCGGAATCTGGTTTAGGGGGTTGTTGTCGAAAGCGCCCATGGTGATGATATAGTCGCCGGGGGGCAGGTTTTCCGGCACGGTGATGAGGTTGGTCTGCACCAGCACATCCCGCTCACGCAGGCCCGTGGAGAGCACATTCATGGCGTTGGTCTCTGCGAAAGGGCTAGCCTGAGGAGAGTCATGCAGGCGCGTGAAAATGCCCAGGCGGGCGGGCGGGGGGCCGTCAATGCGCCAATAGCTGACGATCATCAGCACATCGCCGGGGGCGTAGGGGCCGGGCGGGGGCGGTTGATAGCCAATGAGCGACAAGTTGCGCCCAAACCGGATGGGCCAGGTGGTGGCGCGTTCGCTGCGCCCTTCGCGCGGGTAATTCAGCGGTTGTTGCAACTGAAGCTGCCCCGCGCGTTCGGCTAGTGTGTTTTCGGCATCCAACCTGTTAATGACCGCTGGCGGCAGGCCGTCCACAGGGCGCGCTTGCAGTTGATCCAGCCAGAAGCGGATGGGCGCGGTGGCTTCGAGCAGGCGCCCCGGCGAGGCTTGCAAGACGACCATCGGGCCGCCGCCGTTGGCCAGCACAAAGGCTGTCCGGCATTCGACATAGCGCACGGGCAAATCTGTATGATACCGCGCGAATTCTGCAATACTCGGCTGCGCGTAGGGCGCCCCTTGAATATCGTTCACGCAGAATACGATCGGTTCGCGCGGCGTTTCGGCATCCAGATAGCGCGCCAGAGCGACGACATCGGCATGGTATGCGGTTTGTACCGCCGGGCGTTCGGGCCATTCATTCACCAAGTTGTCGTACGATTGCCAGACCGTCCAGGCTAGCGCGACCGCCATCAGCGCGGCCACAAATTGCCAGCCACGCGACCATCCGCTGGCCTGAATCCGCCGGGCGATGACGAACGCCCCCAGGCCGGGCAAGACCATCAGCGCAGGCTGAGCGACCAGGAGCGCGCTCAGGGGCGGCGTCTCGGGCAGCCATAAACCCGGCAGAAGCCCCACGCCCAGCAAGATCAACACCAGGGCATAGGCGGGTTCGCGCCAGCGTTGCACCGTCAAATAGCCCCCCGCTAGCGCCAGCACAAACCAAAAAGGCGACAGCAACGGCGCCACCGGTAAATAGGGGGCGCTCGGGTTTTCGGTGCGCAGGAACAAACTAAGTAGCGTATTCGTTACCGTCGATAGACTTTCTTGCGGGCTAGTAGGCCGCCCATACCACAATTGCGCGATGTCTGAAGTGCTTGGGTTGCGCGCCACGGAAATCAGGTAGGGTAACGCGATGATGGCGATCAACACCAGCATAAAGAGGCTGGATGACCATACATAGCGCGAGACGGGCTGGCGCGTATACCACATGTAGACGATGAACAACAAGGTCACCAAGACCACGAAATTGCCCATAAAATCGGTATATAGCGCGGCGGCAGTGGCCAGGCCGAGCGCCGTATAGGCCATCGTGCGTGGGGGATAGGGCCCCACGGGCTTATACAACTGAAATGCCCAGGCCAATCCTGCGAAAACGGCCATCACCAGGGCCAATACAAGCCCGGCGGGCAGGGTGCTCCGCGCGAGCAGAATCGCCCAGATGTTGCTGGTCATGATCGCCAGGGCGACCAGCGCCACGGCTGGCCCAAAGCACATCCGCGCGCCCCGGTAGAGCAGCGCCAACGCCACCAAACCTAGCCATAAGCTCAGCAAGCGATAGCCAAACAAACCTTGGCCCACAAGGGCTGTATGCAGCATGTTCAACAAGGCAAACAAGCCGGCTTGCCCGCCGGGCTCGGGGCGCGGATAAAAGACCTGGATGAGGCCGCCGCGCATTTGCTCGCTCATGTCGATGGCCAGCAATTCTTCATCCGCGATCCCCGGCGGAGCATCGCTATAGGCTACCGCACGCAACGCCACCGCCAGCAGCAATAGCCCCAGCACGGCCAGGCGTTCGAGGCGAGGAGAAATCATGAGCCTATCCCCGCCATCAGATAGCCGTTGCGATGGCCGTAAAAAACAGCACGACCATGCCCAGCGCAAAATTGACGCTTGTCAGGCGTTGTTCGCGGCGGCGCAGCGCTTGTACGGTCGTGGCTTGGTCGCTTTGTTTGCGGGCCAGCAAATCTGCGCGATCCATGGCGGGCCGCAAGCCGAATTGCAAAAAGAGCACGATCGCCACCATGCCGCCAAACGCGATATGCTTGGCCAGGATGGCTTGGCTCCAGGGTGTGCTGAAATCCAGCAAGCCGCCATAATTGGGGTCTTCGGCGGTCTGGACGACGCCCGTCACCAGCAGAACGAGCAAGCTCAGGTTGGCCATGGGCCGAAAACGCCTTTCTAGGGGTGGCAAGAGCGCCGCAAGCGGTCGGGGTCGCGCGCGGCCAGCGGATAAATCACCAATAAGAGCAACCCCATGCCGCCTAGCCAGATCACCGTAGCGATCAGATGCAAAAAATAACTAATTGCGACCGGGGAGAGGGACAATATCCATCGCTCCATCTTCGTTACGGGCGGACTCTGCAAAGTCTGGATTATCTGAGATTTTGGGCATATTTGCCAGGGCATAATAGGCCGGGCGCATGATTTTGAACTGCGGCGGCACTGTTGGTTCGTCCAACGACCACCACCATTGTTCATCCTCCGGTGTCCAGACATCATTCGAGATATAGATAACGACCATTAACCCGACCCAAGGGCGCCAATTTTCGGCGGCAAAAGCATAGGCCCGGCGCAGGTAATCGGCTTGTTCTGCTTGCGAAACGCCAAACCAGGCATAGATTGAATCCGGGCGGTTGTCGGTCGTCCAGCCCATTTCTAGGATGGCGATTTGTTTATGCGCGTCACCATTATGCACCATGATGGCGCGCATGTCTTCCACATGCCGGAAGCGCGCCCAGCGGTCGTAGCCTTGCGCGGTGGCTTCTGCCAGCGATGTTTCCGGCGGCAGCGCATAGCCGGGCGCGTTCAGGCCCAATACGTCGAAATGGGGCGCGGCTCCGGCGGCGTACATTTCCCACAGAAATTCTTCATCGGGCAGGGCTTCGGCGGTGCGCGTGCCCGTGGGCGACAGCCCCGCCGAGATGATAATCGCGTTTGGGTCGGCTTGGCGGATGGCCCCGGCGCAGCGTGCCAGCAGCACAACATACGCGCGCGGGTCGGGTGGTTGTTCGCCCCATTCGCGGGCTAGGTTGGGCTCGTTCCATATCTGGTAGGCTTCGATCTGCCCGGCATAGCGCGCGGCAACATTGCCGCAGTAATCCGCCAGCGCGTCCATATCGAAGGGCGGCAAGGCCGGGTCGGTGGCGGGTTGAATGGCCCAATCGGGGGGCGTATCCAACCGCGCGACCACGCGCCGCCCCCGGTGGGCGGTTTCGGCGACGACTTCATCGGCCAGTTGCCATGTCCAGGTATGCGGCGTAGGCTGCACATCTCGCCAGGCGAATTTTTGCTTCACATAGGCAAAATTCATCAGGCGTACGTTTTCTAAATCCCAGGTGCGGTAGGTGCTGTTCCACCACAAAAAGGTATGCACCCCGTAGGCTAACGAGGCGAAGCGCTGGTCGAAGTCCTCGCCGGGGGCTAGTGCCACGTTCGTTACATCCGGGTAGGTTTGGGGCGGGCGGTTATACCAGGGTTGGGGCGGGTCGTCCGGCGTGGGGCGGGCGAGGACCAGGGCGCCAATGGCCAGCGCCACCAACCCGACGACGCTCATGAGCAATAGTCGAGGGCGCATACGAGATTCCTTTAGCTGAGTCGGTTTAGTCTTCACGGGCCCGAAAATCTAGCGCGGCGATGGCATCCCACACGGGCGCGAAGGTGTAACCGGGCCGGATGAGCGAATAAGCGATATTCGCCTGGGCGATGTCGAAGCCAGTTTCGGGGCCGATATTCAGATTCCAGATGAAGGCCAGGCGCACAAAGCCCCACTCTTGCATTAAGCGGATGGCTTGCACGGTCCAATCGGCCTGTTCTTGCAGGGTATTATCCGCAGCAAAGCGCAGATTAAAGGGCGTATTGGGCAAATCTTCGGTCACCGCCCAGCCGAACTCTGTGACGCACAGCGGCGTTTGCGAGCCTTGCGCAGCGATCTTGCGCGCGTAGGTGTTCAACGTGCTGAAAAAGCTCCAGGAATGGTGGGGGTTGTCGTATGGCCCACGGAATAGCGCTGTGGCATTGCTAGGCACGGCATCCCAGGGGACATCCGGCCCGATGTTATAGCCATTATGCCGCACCCCCACACAATCGACCGCGCTCAATAAGTCCGCTGCGATGAGTTCATCCAAGTAGACGAAATCATCAATGGCCGCCGGGGCGCTGCTGGCGGGTTCCAGAGCGCCGCTGATGAGCAGCAAATCCGCGTCTAGGGGGCGTACAGCGGCGCGCACGGCCTCCACCAGCGCGACATAATCCGCCGCGTTGAGCCCATTCGGGCTGGCCCAGCCACTTTCCAGGTTGATTTCCTGCCAGATTTCCAGCGCTTGCATCTGGTTGGGGTAACGTCGTATCAATTCTACGATGAAGGCAGCAAAAGCGTCAGGGTCCGGCGGTGCAGCGACCAAGTCATCACGGGTGGCCATCTCGGGCGGCAGCAGCCAATCGGGCGTGCCCGTTACGGTGACCAGTACGTTCAGGTCGTGGGCGGCCACGGACTCGAAGACGGTATCCCAGGGCGCCCAGTTGTATACACCGGCTTCAGTTTCCACGAAATCCCAGCGGATTTGCAGGCGTATCCAGTTCAAATTCAGTTGATTGCGCGCCGCGTTCAAATAGCCGTCCATCACATCGGGCGGCACATTGGGCTGGGTCTCGCGCACAAACACCCCCAGATCGAAGCGTTCGGCTTCTAGCGGGATGGGCGTGAACGGCGGTGGCGTCTCGGGCATTGGCGAAATCGTCACCGAAGGGAGCGTATTCTGCACGATGTCCGGCGGGGGCTCGGTGTTGATCGTACCCGTGTATATGAGCGCGATCACGATCACCGTAAAGCCCCCCCAGATCACCAGAAAAGGCGCCAAACGCCGCCGCCGCCAACTGATCCAGCGTTGCATTATTGCTCTTGGGGCCACAAACTGCCCAGCGTATCGCAAGCCGGGCAACTGCCGTCAGGCCGGATGATGGCATAGCCGGCCATGGGGTCTTCGTCAAAGCGTTCTTTGTCCAGGTTCCAGATAATCATCATATCCACGATGCCGCTTTGGGCGTTGATGAGCGCGGCGGTGCCCAACCAGGCGGCCTGTTGCTCTAGCGTGACGTCTTGCGCCCAGGCAAAACCG
>DAOTVD010000297.1:0-5636 GCA_034437075.1 Anaerolineae bacterium | reverse complement strand
TATGTCATCCTCGATAGCCCGTCAATCTGGCTGAATAGCTATGTTCGCGATACGCTGTTGGCGGGTGTATCAGAAGAACAGGTACTACATATTGCGCCGGATGCCGACGACGATTTTCGCTTCGACTTCCCCAACCCGCTGTCTTTTGTCGTCACCCAACCCAGCGGCCTTGAAGGCGATATCTTCGCGCAATTCATGCCGTCCCCAGGCGAGGTGTGGCATATTTCCACGCCCGAAACCGCCGATCACGCCGCCAGCATCGCGCAGTTCCTGAGCACGCGCGGTTATGCCGGTTCGCCGGTGCCGATTCGCCATCCCGAGTATCGCGATGCGCGCTTTAGCCTGAGCCGTTACCGCCCATTGCCGGATGACCTCGCGCTGAATTACACCTTTCAGGAGGTCGGCTTACAGGCTTGGCGCATCAATCTGACCGATGCACCGCGCCCTTGCCAGACCTTCGAACTCGAAAGCTGGTGGATAGCAGAAGCCCCCCCCGCAGCCAACTACCTCCTGTCCGCCGCGCTTGTGAATGCCGAGGGGCAGATAGCCGCCTCGGCAGTGGATAATATCGGCAACCTGGAAACACTACTATGGGAACCCGAACGGCCCTATCTGGATGTGCGCATGCTGACCATTGATTGCACCACGCCACCCGGCGCGTATGATCTGCTGTTGGGTATGTACGACCCAGGGCGCAACGGGGATATTCCGGCGACACTGAGCGATGGCACACAAATCGGGCCCCGGGCCTATCTGACAACCATCACCGTGCCAGAGTGAGCGGGCGCGGTCGGAAGCTGCGCGACGTGTATCGCAATTTGCATATTCCGGCCAAGGTCGCGCGCCAAACTGCCGAAGACCTGGAGCGGGCCGGGATGCTCATCAAAACGAATGTCGATGGTGCCGAGGCGTATGTGCTACGCGGGGGCGTGTCACATTGATTGGGTATATGCGACACGGTGACATGTCGCATTGTCTATTCGCGTGTGACAGGGGCGTGTTTTGGGCGCTGTGACGAGGCCATTCGCTTTAGAAGCGTAGCGAGGTGCTTTTTCCGGCGCGGTGACGGGCGCGTACCTGTTGCGCCATATCGGCCAGCATATCTTGCGACGATGCGAACAGCGCATCCCAGCGCGCATCATCCGACAAAGGCCGCACGACCAGCGGCTCCGTCCCCGTTAATCATCACAATTTTGATGGTCATTATGCCGTTGCTCATCATCCAGGTTGCAAACGGCGTCATTGTACCCCAAATATAAAAAAAGGCTGAGGTTAGGGATACCAGCCTCGCATTAGCGCCTGGGTGTTGCCTGCGAAATGAAGCCTATGGCTGTTTGTTCTGGTTGGAATCATCAGACGAGCCAGTCAGGCTGTTGAATGCATTGCGAATCTGATCCATGATATTGTCGATGGATTGGCGAATCGCGCTATCCGAACTATCGTCGAGCTCGCGTTGGCGCAATTCTTCGATCAAATCATCGCGTTGTTCGCGGATACCTTCTAGCTGGCTCTCAAAATATTCTCTATTTTCTTCGGGGGCTTCGGCCAATTGATCTTCAAAGCGTTGCAGGCTCATCTGCAATTCTTCAATGCGGCTCAGTAAATTTTCGGAAATAGCGTCTTTTAACTCGTTCAAATCTATGTCGCGTAAGCCTTCAAGATTCTTGACATCTTTAGCCATGGTAGTCATTCTCCTTTGCGATTGTTCAAGCTAAAGCACACGATACCCGTTTGTAGCCAGAAGAACATGCGGCACCCGGCTACTTATCCATGGGTCGCCCGGCCCATTCTAAGGGCATTGCGCTTTGACAAGCGCGCCAGAATGATTACACTTTAGCGTAGCATAGCCCAGGCAGAGACCTTAATGAACGCACTCGCAGCCCGTATCCCACGCCTCTTTAATATTCGTCCCGATGAAATCCGACTGACCCTACTTATGCTAGTGTATTCCGCCGCGATTGGCATCGCCATCAACTATTTTTTCACCGCCAGCAGCGCGCTCTTTTTGAGCGTCTTTGAGATCACGACCCTGCCGTACGTCTTCATCGCAGGTGGGTTGGCCGTCTTCGTGACGCAAGCGATTTATAAAGCGTTTGAAGGCCGCACAAGCGCCTCGGGCTTGTTGGTGGGGTCGCTGATAGCACTCATCATCGGGCTGGTGGGGGTGCGGGTCGCGCTGGCCGCCAGCGATGCCCGCCCGCTGATCTTTAGCCTGTTCGTCTGGTTCCGCGTGATGATTATCTTGCTCATCATCGGCTTTTGGGGGCTGGCTAATCGTCTCTTTGACCTGGGCCAAAGTAAGCGCCTGTTTAGCCTTATCAGCGCTGGGGATGTCCTCTCGATCATGATCGGGAGTTTTTTGGTGCCCATCATCGTACCCATTATCGGCACCGCGAATCTGTTCGTCATCGTTGCGGGAGCAGTGGCAATTTGCCTGGGGGTCGTGCTGACCATCCTGCGCGAGCATCCAGAGCAGTTGGCCACCTCGGAAGCCGGGACTGCCGAAGCGCGCGCCACCCAACCGCGCACTACGCCCCGGCAATTGCTCGCCGACCGTTATATCCTGCTGATTTTTGCGCTCTATCTGCTGGCCTGGGTCTTTAACTATCTGCTGGATTTCACGTTCTTGGAGCGCCTGCAAAACGAATTCGCGGATGAGCCCGAACGTATCGCGGGCTTTATCGGGCTGGTTTTCGGTTTTGTGCACCTGACCAACTTCATCCTTAAATTTTTCATCGTGGGGCGCTTACTGACCCGTTACGGGCTGATCTTCGGCTTGCTGGCCGCGCCAATCATTTTGACCGTGGGCATTTGGGGGACCTTCGGCGCCGGGCTGCTCGCGGGGACAGCCGCGCTGTTCTTCTGGTTTGTGGTCGTCACCAAATATGGCGAAGAAGTGTTGCGCGAGGCCACCAACGAACCCGCTACGCGCATCTTGTACCAACCCATCCCGCCCCAACGCCGCACCCCCGCGCTGAGTTTTGTCGAGGGCACGGGCTATCCGCTAACGGCTATCATTGCAGGCAGCATTTTGGTCGTTTTCGATTTGACCGGCGGGTATTCGGTGCTTGGCACGGTCGGGATGCTGGCCGTTGTTGCGGTGGCGTGGGTGGCCATGGCGCTGCTGACGTATCGCGCTTATCGCGATCAACTGGGCGAAGCGCTGGATAAGCGCATCTTCACGGGCGAGCAAGACCTCGTGGCAGACCCGGCCAAGCTGGCACTGCTACGCAACACGCTCAAGAGCCCGCACCCCGGCCAGGTGATCTATGCGCTAGAGATGCTCGAAAAACTAAGCGGCGGCCAGCCCCCGGCTCGGTATTTGGCCGACCTACTCACCCATCCTGCGCCGGAAGTACGCCGCCATGTGCTGTTGCTGATCGAACAACACCACCCCATGCTAGACCCCGCCCTAGTGACCATTCTCATCGAGCATGAGGCAGAACCCAGCGTGCGCGATGCGGCCTTACGGGCCTACGCTGCCTTGGGCGCCGATGATGTGCCCGCGCGCCTGGTGCCCTACCTGGATGCGGTTGGCAATGGCCAACGCGGCGCCCTGATCGGCCTGTTGCGCTATGGCCAGGATGAAGCCGCCGAACGCGCCGAGCGCGTATTGTATGCGCTCGCGAGCCATGATGACCCCCCGCAACGGGCTTTCGCAGCGAACATCCTTGGCGAGATCGACAACCGGCGCTACGCCAGCTATCTGACCAATCTCCTCGCTGACCCCGACCCGTTAGTGCGGCGCGCGGCCCTGTTAGCCACTGGGCGGCTCAACCAGCCGCAATACTGGCCGACCGTCGTCAAAGCCCTGGTCGATCATAGCGTCTCGACGGCGGCAGTCTCTGCGTTGTTGATGGCCAACCGCTCGATTTACCCGACTCTGGAGCAAGTCTTCAACCAGCCGAGCTATAATCGGGGCTTGCTGGTGAGCGTAGCGCGCATCTGTGGCCAACGCGGGGACGAGCCCGCCATCGCGCTATTGCAAGCCCAATTATCTTTTCAAGACCCTGTGGTGCAGCATCAAGTCTTGGTTGCGCTACACCTGTGCCGCTTTCAGGCCACCGGGGCCATCACCCCAGAAATCCATCGTCAGATTGACGATAATATTGCCCAAGCGGCCTGGCTATTGGCCGCGCAGGCCGATCTACCCAATGACGCGCTCTACAGTGCGCTACGGGATGCCCTAGACACCGCCCTCGAAGACATCCGCGCGCGCTTGCTCATGTTGCTGGCCTTTTTGTATGACCATGCGGCGATGGTGCGCTTGTCCGATAATCTGCGCTATGGCGCGCGCGAGCAGCGCGTCTATGCCCTGGAAAGCTTGAGCATTATGTTGGCTCGGCCTTTGCGCGCGCGGGTACTCCCGCTGTTGGATGACCTATCGCCCGCCGAACAACTCGCTCAGCTAGCCGCGCATCATCCCCAAACCAACCTGGCCCCCGAAGACCGCTTGCGCGACATTCTGCGCGGGCACCATGCGCGCGTGAACACCTGGATTATCGACTGCACAGTGTACACGATCGCCCAGGCGGGTGCTGCGCATCTGTATGAAGACATCCGGCCCCTGATGTATAGCTTCGAGCCCAGCGTGCGCCAAACGGCCATTTGGGCCTTGTGGACACTCGACCCCGAACGCCTGCGCAGTGATACTGCCCATATGCTCGCGGACGACGGCCTGCCCCAGAGCGGCCTAGCCCAACAGATTCAACGACTGACCCAAACGGAGAACCCGATGCTATTGACGATTGAAAAAGTGCTAATCTTGAAAACCGTAGGGATTTTCCAGCAAGTACCCGATAACATCCTGGTGGAGATCGCCGCGCTGTTGGACGAAGTGCGCCTGTCACCCGGCGAAACGCTCTTTCAAGAAGGCGAAGCCGGGAGCGCGATGTATATCATTGTCTCGGGCGTTGTGCGCATCCAAACCGAAAAAACGGTCGTGGCCGAGCGTAAAACGCGCGAGTTTATCGGTGAAATGTCGTTGTTTGATGGCGCGCCCCGTTCCGCGACGGCGGTCGCGCAAGAAGAGACACATCTGCTGCGCCTCAGCCAGGGCGCCTTCCGAGAACTACTGGCCAATCATGCCGACATGGCCCTGGGGATTATCCGGGTGTTGTCCGAACGCTTGCGCGAAGCCATGCAGACGCGCGGCATCTCGCCCATGATGGCCCAATTGCTCGACCGCATCGAGGCGGATTAACCCACACACAACTTTTCATCGTAGGTTTGGCGCGCGAGCAACGCGACCGTCTCGCCGAATGTTTCCGCAATCGCGCTTTCCAATTCGGCGGCGCGGTGCGTGCGATTGACATATAAGATCGTCCCAAACTGCTTGAAATTGGGCTCTAGCCAGTCGCTATCCGCCTCGCCGGGGTGATTATGCAGCAGGTCAAAATTTTCGCCGCGCGGGTCGCCGGCCTGGTAGGTGCGGCCCAAAAATACACAGCGGCGGCTGATAAATAGTCTCCCCACCAGATGGCATAATTCGCTGGCGACATTTTCCAAATCATAAGTTCTGAAACCGTAGATGTCGTAGGTTTCGGGCATGGGGTATCCCCTTGTGGCAAACGTTAGCCTTAAGTCTATTTTACGACATTTTCGAGGCTTTGCGGTGTTCTCACGGCACCGATTTT
>DAOTVD010000296.1:0-10285 GCA_034437075.1 Anaerolineae bacterium | reverse complement strand
CAAAATCAACGCGCGTATATTCCGTACTGGTGCTATCTCGCAGGCTGAGGGTGCCATCACGCGGATTGGCGAGGGTGTCCGGCGCGATGTTGATCTCATCGTCCTGGCTGGTCGCCGACATGATAAGCGCATTCGTGCGATTGACATCTGCATTGATGTTAAGCGTTTCAATTGTGTCGGTCTGGCTATCAGGTAGGGTCAGCGTCAGATTCAGGTCCGCGCCGGATGGGCCGTTCACGATCACACCGTCGGCGCCACCGCCGTCACTGAGCCGCAGATCAAGCGCGCCGTCGCCCTGGTTCACAGTGAACAAGTCGCCACCATCACCCAGGTTCACCGTCAAGATCAGGTCATTATCGCCCTGGTCGAGCGATACGGTATCCGCGCCACTGTCCAGATTCAGGGTAATGTCATCAAAAGAACCCGCGCTAGCATTGTTCGTGAGGCCCCAATCGTTTTGAATAGGCGTGCCGTTGATGATGACGGTATCGCCAGGATTGTTGTCGTTGTCGATCAGCGCCAGGTCAAAAATCGAGTTATCCACATTGATGGTCAATTGATCTGTCGCGCCGGAGCCTTCAAAGGTAGGGATCAGGCTACCAAGCGCGGCGTTGCGCAAGGTCGCTTCTAAGGTTCCTTCGAACGCCACATACAGATCATCAAATCTGCTAGCCCCACCATCGAACGTGACGCTTTGCACACCAGAACTCGTCAGATCAAAAGGATCGGAAGCGGTGCCGAAAATCGTACCACCGCCATTGGCCTGAATTTCGAGCGTTTCGATATTGGATTTGCGCAGAGTATAGACGCCTAAGGTATTGGTGAGGGCCAGAATACCCGCGATAGCCATTTCGTAAATATCATTATCATCGGGCGGGTCAACAAGGATGAGCGTGTCATCACCATCGCCCAAGTCAATATCCAGCGTCGCAATATCGCCGCTGGAAGTGGCGCCGTCATTGAAGCCCAAGCGCAAGGTA
Source organism: Anaerolineae bacterium (assembly GCA_034437075.1). Taxonomy (GTDB): domain Bacteria; phylum Chloroflexota; class Anaerolineae; order Aggregatilineales; family J027; genus DAOTVD01. Next base: position 9,305 of record DAOTVD010000296.1, on the reverse strand, counting down.
TCGTTCGCCGCCGTACCTGTGATGTCGAAATCGTTGTTGCCTGCCGGGTCGATGATGACGAGGCTATCTAAAAAGTCGTCGCTAATTTGCAAGGTGCCATTGTCATCACCCGGGCCAAAATCCAGGATCAAGTTATCGAGGATGCCATCCGTTAACACCCGACTACTACTGTTAAGGATGTCTGCCCCATCGCGGAAATTAATGCGCAAGTTCTGAATGCTGGTAAAGGTCAACGTTTCTTCGCCAGCTGTGCCAGGGTCGAAAATAATCGAACCGCCCGACGCGCTTGCGGGGATGTCCAGCCAAATATTATCACGATCACTGAAGTCGGGCACGTCCGACCCTGTAACCGTCCAATTGGTGATGGTGCCCACCAGATTAACTAAGCGAATATCCGTACGGAGCAAGCTCAGGTTGTCCAGGTCGCCATCTAGTGTAATGGTTTCGTTTGCGGCGCTATCGCCCGTCAGGGCCAGGGTTAGCGCGTCGTTGGCCGTCACGGCGATGACATCATCACCGCCGTTGGTGATGATGTCCAAATTCGCCAAATTAGTCGCGTCGATAGTGATCGTGTCAGTGAGAGACGATCCATTAAATGTCACGTCGGCTTCGCCTGCCCCACCATCCAGGTTCAAGGTATTCACAACCCCAGCGGTGGGTGTGTCGGCCAGTGTCACCGTCGCAATATCAGCGGCGTCCCCGGTGTTGACGTTCAGGGTATCGACTGTGCCGTTCTGCACATTGACGTTGATGGTGTCGTTATTCACGGAGCCATTGACGTCCACCTGATTCACGGTGCCGCTTCCGGCATCAACCGTAAGGGTCGCCGTATTTTGGGCCGTCACGTTTAAGTCGCCCGAAGGATTGGTCACGGTGAGTTCGCTATTGTCAATGGTCGCGTTCGGGTCGCCCGTGGGGTTGGTCACTTCGACGACGCTACCATTTTGCGCGGTCAACGTCGCGCCGCTGGTGAACTCCGTATCTTCGAAGCGGATCGGGGTGCCCGATTCGCCGCTATCGTCCACGGTCACGGTGCTGTCGATAATGGCGTCCTGAACCAAAATGTCTTCGCTACCATTGCGGATTTCCAAGCCACCGCTGAAGCGGAAGTTCAAAAACGTGATATTGCTGAGGCCATCCAGGATGATGTTGGTATCCAGCGTCGTATAACCGCCGCCCGTTGACCCGCCCGCATCCACATCCACTTCGGGCGAGTCCCCACGCAGGGTGACGCCGTTCAAATTCGCATCGTTTAAGATGATGTCGTTGCCAGCTTCGGTAAAGGTCGCTTGGACAAAATAAATGGTATTGTCGGGCACGTTAACCGTGGAGTCGGCATAATGGTTTACGGCATTTTGCACAGGCGTCGTAGAGACATCACACGTAAAAGGCTGACCATCGCTCGGCGTAGTCGGGCAATCGGCAGCATCTTCTACAAAGGTATCCCAGGTAGGCGTGCCGCTGGCATCGTTCAACATATAGGGATCGCTGGGCGAGGTGCTCTCGTCTTGCGGCGCGGTCGCGTCACCCGTGGGCGCGTCATCCGCCAGGATGCCCTCACCTTCCCCAGCCAGATCATCATCGCTTTCCACGATGGTATCGGCGGGCAGGTCGGCCTCGGCGGGCGCGCTATCATCCAGCGTGCTCTCGCTCAGGTCGGCGGAGGTCGCATCGGGCGCGGATGTATTCGCATCGAGTATCGGGCCATCCGTCTCGGCCAGATCATCATCGCTTTCCACGATGATGTCGTCGGGCATGTCGGCCTCGGTGGGCGTGCTATCATCCAGCGTGCTCTCGCTCACGTCATCATCGGTGTTCGATGATACAGGCTGCGGGGCGCTTTGCTCACGCGATGCGGTTTCCGCGCTGATAGGCGCGGTCGTGTCGTCTGTACTCGTTTCGGATTCAGCATCTTCAGTTTCGGCGTTATCTGCGTCTTCCTCGGAAGCTGTTTCATCAGCGGTCGTTTCGGCTGCGGTATCGTCGGCGTTGGCGTCGGATGCGTCGTCTTCCGTCGCGATGCTGTCGTCACTTTCAACGCTTTCATCAGCGGGTAATGCCGCGTCTTCGGCGGCATCCTCTAATGTGGTTTCGTCGCTGTCGTTGGCCGGCTCGTTCTGAGCGGGCGTATCATCTGTGACGTCGTTGACTGGGGCATCATCTGCGGTTTCGGCAGGTGCCGCATCGTCAATAATGCCATCATCCGTTCCCGCGATATTGTCATCCGTTTGCAGCGGCGCATCGTCAGCCGGGGCGTTCTCGGCCTCAGAAGACGTCGCGCCCGAGGGGGTCGCAGGCGGGGAATTGTTCGTATTGTTAGATGTTGTTGGTTGAGCCGCAGGCGGCGCGCTCTCTTGGGCTGGCGGCGGCGGTGCGCTCTCTTGAGTCGGCGGCGGCGCGCTCTCTTGAGTCGGCGGCGGGGGTGCGCTCTCTTGGGCTGGCGGGGGTGCGCTCTCTTGAGTCGGCGGCGGCGCGCTCTCTTGAGCCGGCGGCGCATCGCTCGACGGTTCGCCTTCCTGCGCAGACGCGATAGTCGCATGCCAGAGCAAGGCAAAACCTATCATCAAAATTATTCCAAGTTTTATGGAATATGTGCGATGTATTAGCAAGATGCTTGTCTCATAAACCGCCATGAAATGTTAGAATCTGCGTATCTATTCTAGAATTCTAGATAGGTACGGTTTCATTTACGCATGAAATGTGTCTCGATGCAACCAATTTGGATAATACACAACCCATAATTGCAAAATTCTTATCTTTTTTTAATATTTGAGATGAAGCACGTCAGGTAGTCACGAGGTACCGGGTACAGATGAATATCGGTGGAATTTTCAGGTTATATCAACGGCAGATCACGCTCGTCGTGACGGTTTGCATCATAGCGGTCATCTTGATTGCGCTGTTCTTTCCCGTGCTGCCAAACGAGAGCATAGAAAACACTGGCACGGTTTTCGACCCCGCCCTGCCAACGCCCTCCAACTTTTTAGCGCAGGGCCGCGCCGCCCTGGCCAATGACGATCTACAATCCGCCATCACCAACCTCTCTATAGCGACCCAAAACGACCCCGATGGCGCCGAAGCGTATTTTTGGCTGGGGCGCGCGTACCAGCGCGGGGGCGAACACGAAACCGCCATTCGGAACTTCAGCCGCGCTATCGAAAACGATCCAGCATATGCCGATGCATACTTCCGGCGCAGCCAGAGCCACATCGCGCGGGGTGCCCAAGATGCGGCGCGCTCTGACCTGACCATAGTCGTAGACCTAGACCCAGACTACGCCGAAGCGTACTACCAGCGCGGCTTGCTCACGGTGGAAGACGCCGACCCCTTCCCCGCCTTGTATGATCTCACGCGCGCCATCGAGCTAGGCATAGAGGACAACAATATTTACTATGCGCGCGGCTTGCTGAACTTCAACCTGGGCAACATGGCGGGCGCGCTGGATGACTTAACGGCGTTCATCGAAGCCGAGCAAGCAGCCACGCCCCAAGGCCAAACGCCCGCCATCCAGCCCAACGCCTACCACATCCGCGCCAGCGCGGCCTATGCGCTGGATGACCTGCCCGCCGCGCTGGACGACTGGGCTACGGCCATCGCGCTGGACCCGAATTTCGCGCCCGCCTACCGCAACCGGGGCATTGCGCATTACACGAACGATAATCTTGACGCGGCCCTTGACGATTTCACCCGTGCCATCGAACTGCGTCCCCAGGACGCCGCCCTGCATAACAACCGTGGCTTGGCGCATTACAACGCGGGCGATCTCGACGCGGCCCAAGCGGATTACACGCAAGCCGTCACGCTCGACCCCACCTATGCTATCGCGTATAACAATTTGGGGATTGTCCAGCGCGCACAGAACGACCTGACCGCCGCTCTAGCGAGCTATACCCGCGCCATTGAAGAAGATGACACCTACCGCGAAGCCTTTTTCAATCGCGCCCTGGTGTACCAAGACCAAGGCGCGCACGCCGCCGCCATTGACGATCTAAACATCGCGATTACGCTTGCCCCCGACACCGCAAATGCTTATTTTCAGCGCGGGCTTTCGCAACGCGAGCTTGGCGACCACACCGACGCCTTAGCCAGCTTTGACGCCGCCTTAGCTCGCCTGGATGAACCGCGCGCCCTTTACCTCGCCGAGCGGGGCATCACGGCGCTTCTATTAGAAGATTTTCCCGAGGCCGTTGCTAATCTAAGCGAGGCCATCGCCCTGGATGATAGCCAGGCCCGCTTTTTCTTCCACCGGGGCAACGCACATAACCAACTGGGCGACATCTCCGCCGCGCTGGACGATTGGGATGACGCCATCGCGCGCCAGGCGGACTATGCCGAAGCGTACTATCAGCGCGCCAACGCGCATTACAGCCAGGGCAACTACGCGGAAGCCATCGCGGACTATACCGCTACGGTAGAGATTCGCCCCGACTTCGCCCCCGCCTATTACAACCGGGGAATCGCGCAACGTGACGCGGGCAACATCGACGCGGCCCTCGCAGACTTTAGCGCCGCCATCGATAACGATCCTGCATTGGCGAACGCCTTTTACCAGCGCGCGAACCTCTATTTCCAGCTAGAAGATTACCCCCCTGCCCTGGATGACTACACCACGACCATCGACCTGCAACCCGAATTCGCGGATGCCTATTTTAACCGGGGTATGACCCACCGCCGCCTGGATGACCTCGACGCGGCTCTTGCGGATTTCAGCGCCGCGTTAGCACACGACCCAGCGTTCACCAGCGCCTTAACCCAACGGGCCAGCATCTACTTTCAACAAGATAATCTGTCCGCCGCATTGGATGATTACAACGCCGCCCTGGCTCAAGACCCCTCCCTAGCGGATGCATATTTCAACCGCGCGATTGTGCAGCGCCGTCTGGAAGACTTCGCAGCCGCCCTAGATGACTTTACGGCCTACATCGAGCGCGCCGCAGACCCTCTGATGGGCTATATGCAACGCGCCAGCACGCACTTACGCCTAGAAAATACCGGCGCTGCTATCGCGGATTGGCAAGCCGCGCTGGCACTGGATAGCGAACAATTCGACGCGCATTATGGCATCGGCATCGCGCGCTTCAATCAGCCGGATTACCAAGCAGCTATCGAAGCGTTTAGCGCGGCGCTAGCCCTACGCCCGGACTCTGGCGTGGCGTATTTTCAGCGCGGGCGAGCTTATAACCAGCTTGATGACTATGAAAATGCCTTAGTTGATTTTCAAGAGGCCGAGTCGGCGGGCTACTCGGGGGTTGATCTCTGGTTTTCGCGCGGCTTCGCGCATTTCTCGCTAGACGATTATGACGCGGCAGTTAGCGCCTGGACGCAAGCCATCGAGATTGCGCCGGATGATTTCCGCTATTATGGGTTGCGCGGCAATGCGCATTTTGCGCGCGACGACCTGCGCGCGGCCATTGACGATTGGAGCCAGGCCCTAACCCTAAACCCCGACCAACCCGACATCCAGCGCAATCGGGGCATCGCTTACTTCCGCCAGGAAGATTACGCGCCCGCTATCGCAGACTTTGACGCTGTTCTGGCGACGAGTCCGAACGATGCTGACCTGCTCACCAACCGGGGTTTGGCCCATTTTCAACTCGGCGAGCTTGAATCAGCGATTGCTGATCTGGAAATCGTGCGCGACCTCCGCCCGGATGATCCCGATACATATTTCAACCTGGCCAGCATGTATTTTCAGGGGGGCGTTTTGGAACAGAGCTTGGCCAGCTACAATACCCTGTTCGCCATGGCCCCAGAAACAGAAAATATCTACTTTTTGCGGGCGAATGTGCATGCGGCTCTGGAAGATACCGAAGCCGCCATCGCGGACTATACGCGCCAGATCACCGTCACGCCCGAATTTGTAGATGCCTATGTGAACCGGGGCGCGTTATACCTAAGCCAGGAAGACTACGAAGCGGCCATCGCGGACTTCGAACGGGTGATCGAGCTAGCGCCCGAACGCCCCGAAGGCTATACCAATCGTGGCAATGCGCTATTCAACCAAGGCTTAACCTATGAGGCTATCGAGGACTACGACCGCGCGATCGAACGCGATGATACACAGGTTATTGCTTTTTATAATCGTGGTGCCGCTCACTTGAGCACCAACCAACGTAGCCGCGCGATTGATGACTTCCGCCAGGTTATCGCCTTGACCGATCCTGAAGCCCCCTTGCATACCCAAGCGCAGGCTATTCTGGATGACCTTGGAGAGTAGCGCGGCATTGGGCAAAGGGCAACATAATAAAGATGTGAAATCAAATCCAGCGTATCGTAGCCTCTGAATAAACCAAGAGCTTAAACCCTCGATTTATGTGGATTCGGTTTCTACGCGCTATGCCCCTGCTCTGGACACATTATCGCCAACGGAATTATGCTATGCTACCTTGGGGCATACGCTATTTTCGCCCGGCTCAATGCACATATAAAACGGAACAACACAGTTACCATGCCTCTCCAACGCTTAATGATCTTGCTGACATTTTTGTACCTAATTTTCATCGCGTCGGCTGCCTACACGACGAATAACTTGCTATTCAAGGTCATGTTTCATGCGCTTGTGATGGGCAGTTTGTTCGTCTGGTTTGGGCGCTGGGCCTGGCAAAGACGCGCCCTACCCCACAGCCCCTTGGACGGCCTCTTGCTGATTTACGTCGCCTGGCTGTTTATCACGGCCTTCAGTGGCCAGCATCCCCGCCTTAGCCTAGAAGGCGTCTGGGCGTTAATGGTCTATGTCTTGTGGTTTTATATCGTGCTAGACCTCATGCGCCAGGGCCGCGAACGCTGGCTCTTTGAGGGGCTCTTGCTCAATGCGGGCGTGATCGTCCTGATTAGCCTCTTGGAAGTGCTATCGCGCTATAGTGGTTTTCCATTTGTCCTGCAAGACCAGGATTGGTTCGCTGTCGGCGGGTTTTCTGAGCCCATACCGCCCAAAATGGATGGCTTGGCGCTCGTGTTCAATGTATCGACTATTTTGGGCAACTTTGTCGCATTTCTGATTCCCTTGGTGCTGGCGTGGGGCATCAGCACGCGGCGCTTTGATAACCGCGTTGGGGCCTTGGCGCTGGTGGGCGGTTTGGTGGTCGTGTTGTACCTCACCTATTCCGAAGGTGCCTATGTCGCATTTGGGGTATCTATGTTGGTATGCCTGACGTTTTATGCCGCGCAGCGTAGCCCGCGTATCCCCCAATTAGCGGCCTTGGGGGCGGTCATCGGCGGCGTGGGGGCTGCTTTTGGGCTGCTGATGCTGCTCGCCATGACAGACGGCACCCCAGCCTATGATGAGGCGCGCCAGGATTTGTGGCAAGCGGCGACAACTACCACCCTGGATTACCCCGTAACAGGCGTGGGAACGCAAGCCTTCGGCAGCGCCTATCGCGTTTATCACCTGGTAGATGAAGACATAGATCATTTGATGGCCGCTCATAACCTGGTGCTCAATACCCTGGCCGAAACCGGGCTTCCCGGATTACTCATTATACTCGGGCTAGTCGGTGGTTTTCTACGGGTCTGGTGGATCGCCTATCAACACGCGCCAGCCAAACGCCGCACGCGCCTGGTGGGGATTCTGGCCGCGTTGAGCGCCCTAGCCGTCCATTCGGCAGTCGATAATTTTGAGCATCCGGCGCTGGGGCTGGGCATTGCGCTATGTGTGGCCTATGTCGTCGTGGATTGGCCCGCGCCACCTCGGCCCGCGCGGCCTTATCGCTGGGCGCCGCTGATCATCCTGGGTGTTGTCAGTCTATGGGCTGTGTGGTGGGTGCGGGCCGATATTGCCGAAGCGCGCTACTGGAACGGCATGCAGCTTTACGGAGCGGGCGACTACGCCGCTGCCGCGCAGGCGTTTTCACGCGCTGCCGAGCTAGACCCCGAACTTGCCTTGTATGACCTGCATCATGTTCAGACCCTGGGCGCGCTGGCCGAAGATGGCGATCCTCAGGCATTGGCACGCGCCATCCGCGCGTATGAGACCGTTTTGCAAACACACACCGCGCCGCACGAACTCGTATGGGCCAATCTGGCGGTTTTGTACGCGCAGCGTGGGGATTACAACGCCGCATTACAAGCCATCAACCAGGCGATTGGTATCGCCCCCTCCCCCGCAAGCACAGATTATTATATTCTGCGTGCGGAATACCGGGTGGCCCTAGGCGATGACGCCGCAGCGCAAGCGGATTATGAGACAGCCCTTCAAGATAACCTCCAGTTGACCTCATCAATTTACTGGCATGCATCGCCGCTACGAGAGCAAGCGGTCGAAGGGGTTTACCAAACCGCTACGCCAACCCGGCAATTGACCATTGCCATGAATATGGGCTGGGACGCGCGCGCGCATGATCTGGCAGAAGGATTAGCGCGCCAAACCGAAACTTGGGTCGAGCACCTGGTTTTGGGCCGATACTACCTACATTATGGCGAAGCAGCGCGCGCGCTGGATGTTTTGCAACAGGCCCAAACCCTCTTTGGGAGGGATAATACGGGCCTGTTGACCAGCATGGCGCTGGCACATTGGGAACTGGGCAACCTGGAAGCGGCAGAAACCCACGCCCGGCGCGCATTATACTTTGGCGCAGAAAATACACCAGCCAGTTATGTGCTGGCGCAGGTGCTCATCACGCAGGGCGGGCACCCCGCTGACACAATCAATGCGTTGTTATTGCGCAGCATCCCGCTGCCCCTGTCTAGCGAAAGTGCCTACACCAGCGCCATTTTTGCGCGCCCTAGCATTCTCAGCCCCCTGCCCCAGATGACCTTGCCCGGATATGACCGAGCGTACTACGAACCCTGGCTACTTCTGGCGACGCGCTACGCTGAGGATGATGACCCAGAGACAGACCCAGAAGCCATCCAGAACCTCTTGGCTCAGCACGCGCCCTATTTATTCGCTGAATGGCGCGACTAATGGAGAACGCAAAACAAATCCGTATAAAACCGAGGGCTTAAGCCCTCGGTTTTGGCAGAAAAAACATTTGTGTTTGTTTTGAACTGTCCATAAGGCTTTTCCCAAGTTTTAACTTAGGCTTTTCCAAGTATTTAACTATGCCGCTTGCTTTTGTCGAAAAGGATACCGGCTTGATTTTACCCCCCTCTAGCTCCCCCCGAATTCGGGGGGAGAACTTACTCGCGCGCATAATAACCCCTCCCTGAATTCGGGGAGGGGCTGGGGAGGGGTAATTATTTTTCTGGAAAAGCCTTATGCCGATTGCTATTAGACTATATCGGAAATAGTGTAATCCTATCCGAAGGCGCGTTGAAGGACGTCTTGCACTGACTATGCCATCATTGGGAAATCGCGCCGCAGATTA
>DAOTVD010000295.1:0-14002 GCA_034437075.1 Anaerolineae bacterium | reverse complement strand
CTCGGTGGGCGCGTGCCATCTGGGGTCGCGCTGGGTTCGGGCGTGAATTCAATGGGCAGCAACTGGCGCGGCATGTCGCCATCCAGCAACCGCGCGTCGGAGGTCGGCGCGCCCTCATTGGAGGAGGTGGCGCAAGCCGCCAGCCACAGCGCCAGCACGATGAGCCCTAGACCGGGCCTTATAGATAGGGTTCGCATAACAACAAAGCTAGCGCGCTTTGCGCATCCGGCACCTGGCCCGCACGTGCCATCGCCACGGCATCCGCCGCCGGGAAACTGCGCTGGCGGATCATTTCGGTTGCTTCGCGCTGGGGGGCGCCCAGGGTAACATCGCGGGCCAAGTACATATAGCCGAGTTCATCGCCAATGCCGTTCATCGTCCAAAAGGTGCCCAGCAAGACGAGCTCGCGCGCCGTGCCGCCGATTTCTTCGCCCAGTTCGCGTGCGGCGGTGCCCTCGGGTGTATCCCCCGGCAGCATCCCCCCAGCGGGGATTTCTAAACACCAGGTATCAATGGTATAGCGATACTGGTCAATCAGCACGATCTGGCCATCCGACAACAGCGGCACAATCCAGACCGCGTTGGGCTTCGTGATGACGTTGTAGACGGTTTCTTGCCCATCGGGCAAGCGCACATCATCCTGGCGCAGGGTGTACCAGGGATTTTGTGCGATGATGCGTTTAGCGAGCGTCTGATACATCGCCATTTTCCGTTAATTTGAACAATTCCTGTAAAGCGGCGGCGGCATCGGGGGCCATCAAGAGCGCTTGCCCCACCACGATAGCATCAATCCTAGCCTGATGCACATACGCCACATCTTCCGCCGTGCGCAGCCCGCCCAGGCTGACCACGCCCATATGAGCCGGGATGTATTCGCGCAGATGCAGCGTACGATCCAAATCTACCGCCAGCGTTTCCATATCGCGGTTATTGATAGCGATCACGCGCGGCTCGAAGGCCACCGCGCGTTCGATTTCGGCCTGGCTGGCCACCTGCACCATCGCGGTCATGCGGTTGCGCTGGGTAATCGAGATGAGTTCGCGCAATTTTGGTGCTTCTAGCAACGCAGCGATGAGCAATACGGCGTCGGCACCTGCCGCGCGTGCTTCGACAATCTGATATTCGTCAAAAATAAAATCCTGGCGGATGATGGGCACCTGCACCGCGCTGGATACGTGGGTCAGGTCGGCGACATCGCCTCGGTAGTATTGCTGATTGGTCGCCACGAGCAACGCCCGCGCGCCCAGGCTCTCGAAGCGGTGGGCCAGGGTCAGCGGATTATAATTATCCAGGCTACGCGGCATATCCGGCGACGTGCGTTTGATCTGGGCAATGAGCGAGACTTTGCCATCGTTGCGCAATGCGCTCAGGAGGTCGTAAGTGCGGCGCTGCATACCAGCTAAGGCCCGCACCCCGGCCAGCGGAACTTCGCGTTTGCGCTGCGAGACCACCTGCCAGGTTTCTGCGACGACCTGGGCCATGCGGCTGGTGCGGAAATCGGCACTATCTTCATAACTATGGCTCATGACCTTCGATTGTACGCCCATTCTGCCGGGAAGGCCACCCAGGTTCGGCATCGGCAAAGGCGGGTAAATGTGCCACAATAGGCCCATGCAAACCTACGAACCCCCACCCCAAGACCCCCAACCGGCCCGCGAAACGCGCCTGGAAATCCCGCAGGTCGATCCAATTTTGACATACATCATCATTGGCTTGCTGGTTGCAATCCATGTGTACGTCCAAACCCTCTCGCAACCTGAGCTTATGTCGTTCTACACCACCTACGGCAATTTCAGCCAACGAGTCATTGATGGCGAATACTACCGCCTGTTTACCTCGATGTTCTTGCACGCGGGGCTCACCCATCTGGCGTTCAATTGCTTGGCGCTGTATATCTTCGGGCGCAATATCGAAGGCGTTTTTGGGCATGTGCCCTTTTTGGTGATCTATCTGTTGGGTGGCCTAGTTGGTTCGGTAGCCAGCCTGGTATTCACGCAGGGCAATTCGATTGGGGCTTCGGGGGCGGTCTTCGCCGTTTTCGGCGCGCTGGTGGCCTATTTTTATCGTAACAAGGCGGTTTATGGCCAGAGCGCCAACGAACAACTCCGCCAATTGGCTGTGCTGGCGGGCATTAATCTCGTTATCGGCTTCCTGAGCAATATTCCCGGTTCGCCAGCGCGCATCGATAACGCGGCGCATATCGGCGGTGCCGTCGGGGGGCTAGCCCTGGCCTGGTTTTTGACGCCGCTTTTCCGGGTGCGTATGCAAATTGATGGGTTATCCATGCGCCCCCAATTGATAGACCAACGCACCACAGCGCCGCAAATCATCGCGCCCGTAGTGGTTGGTCTGATCCTTCTGGGGGTGACGGCTTTCGTCGTCAGCCAGCGCGGCGGCTAAAGTGCTCGCATCACGGCCAATACACGGCCTTGGACTTCCAACGTATGGGCATCCACATAAATAGGTTCCATCTGTGGGTTAGCGGGTTGTAGCCGGATGCGGTTGCCCTCCTGAAAGAAGTATTTCAGGGTGGTTTCGTTACTGTCGGTTAACCAAGCCGCGACCATATCGCCATTGCTGGCCGTTTGTTGGCGCCGCAACACCACCACATCCCCATCTCCAACCATGGCATCGATCATCGAATTGCCAGACACTTTCAGCGCGAAGATATCCTCTAGGCGGACTTTGCCCAGCAGGCTAACCGGTAACTCGATCACCGCATCATCATCTTCGTGCATGCCAAAGAATTCGACGGGCTTGCTAGCCACGATCTGCCCGATTAACGGGATCGATACGACATTGGCCTCATCGACACCCATCACCCGCGCCCGCGCGAAACGCTGCGGGTCGGCGCCGGTATCTTGCACAAGCAACAACCCGCGCGAAACTTTCTGCGAGCGTTCCAGAAACCCTTCGCGGACGAGTTTATTCAGGTTGTAGTTGACGACGGAAGTCGAACCGATATTCACCGCAGACCCGATTTCACGGATAGTGGGTGGATAACCATTCTCGGCGATGAAATCCTCGATGAAGGCGAGAATATCCTGCTGACGTTGGGATAAGTTGTTACGTTCACCAGTAGTTTTGCGTGTTCTAGACATGACCTTTTCTTTCGGACAGGTGTTCTGCCATTTCCTACCATTATATTGGGAACCCCTGTTCTATGTCAAGAAAATATGTTCGCGGCAGCCAAATTGGTTCCGTTTGGGGGGTTGCCTATGGGCAGTAACGCCATTCGACAGTAAACTCTTTCTGGTAGGCCACACGATTTTTCGGGAGACGAACCGCCATGGCTCAGCTTTGGCCAGATAAAGAAGCCGCACAAATCTTGAAGCAACACGGCGCCGACACCGCACGAACCTATGTGTTCGAAACCGGCTTCGGGCCTTCCGGCAAACCCCATTTCGGCACCTTTGGCGAGGTCATCCGCACCAATTACGTGCTGCTCGCGCTGCGCGATATGGGTTACCAGACGCACCTCATCGCCTTTTCGGATGATATGGACGGTTTGCGCAAAATCCCGGAGGGCTTCCCCGAATGGCTGAAGGATTACATCGGGCACCCTGTTTCCGCCATTCCAGACCCTTTCGAAACGCACGAATCCTATTCGGCACACATGAACGCGCTGCTGGTTGAGATGCTGGAAAATCTGCAACTGGATTTTGAATTTCGCTCATCTGCCGAAGCATACAAGAGCGGCACGTTTAACGCGCAGATTCGTATGGTCATCCAGCAATACGAGGCCGTGCAAGAGATCATCTTTCCGTATTTGCGCGAAGAAACCCAGGAAAATTGGTTTCCGTTTTTCCCCATTTGCGAAAACTGCGGCAGCGTCGGCCATACCCGCGTCACGAACGTGGATAAAGACAACATGCGGCTGAGCTATTGCTGCGACCGCGAGTTCGGCGGTGTGCCCGGTTGCGGCCATTGTGGCGAAACCAGCCCGTTTGATGGGGCCGGAAAACTGCAATGGAAGGTCGATTGGCCCGCGCGATGGCATGCTCTGGGCGTGCATTATGAAATGTTCGGCAAAGACCTCATCGAATCCGCTGAAGTGGGCGACCGTATCGTGCAGCGCATCTTCCGCGCCAAGCCGCCCAGCCATATGTTTTACGAACTCTTTCTGGATGAAAAAGGCGCGAAGATTTCGAAGTCTAAAGGGCGGGGTATGGATGCCGAACTCTGGCAGCGCTACGCCACGCGCGAATCGCTGATGTATTTGATGCTCGACAAACCCCGCGAGGCCAAGAGCCTGGTGCCGCGTGTCATCCCGCGCTATATGGATTTGACCAACGCCGCCACGGAAGCCTATTTTAGCGACCCAGACAAACGCGCCCGCGAAGCCCGCCATTACCAGTTCATCACGCGCTTTCAACCGCCTGCCGAAGCGCCCGTTCTGGTCGATTACGGCACATTAGCGAATCTGGTGGGCAACGTGGGCCTCTCCGACCCCGACATCGTGGAGGATTATTTGCGCCGCTCGGACCTGGTTAGCGGTGACCTCAGCGCGGGCCAACGCGCCGACTTGCACACGCTCATCGTCAAATGCAAACGCTTCTACGATGAGCAAATGACGCTCGACTTAGAAGCGCCCGCCCTTAACGCGCTGGATGGTTTCTTGCTGGGGCAATTTGTCGCCTTTCTGGAAGCGGACGAGCACGACCCCGACCGCATCCAGAACGAAATTTTCGAAACAGCCAAGCGCGAGAACGTCGAACCGAAAGCCTTTTTTCGCGCCTTGTACAATGCGCTCATTAAGCAAGAACGTGGCCCGCGCGGCGGCGCTTTTATCAAATTACTAGGGCAGGAGACCGCCGCCGCGCTCATCCGCGAACGGGTGGCCGAAGCCGTGCAAGATATCGCGCCCAGCGCTACCGACGGGCCCCAGCTAAGCCCCTTACCCGTGGCCATCGCGCCGGACGTCCGCGCCAAATACCCTGATCTAGCCATCGGGGCCGCCATCCTTGAGGGTGTGGACATCCAGACGACCCGCCCAGAGGCGTTAGAACAGCAGATCAACGCCGCCCTGAGCGCTGTTAGCGCGCTCGACCCCGATACGGCCATCGAAAGCGGCCCGATTGCGGCTTATCGGGCGCTGTTCGCCGATTTTGGCATCAACCCCAACGCCATGCCCCCCAGCCCCGAGACGATTCTGCGCTTGGCGGCAGGCGACGGACGCCTGCCGAACGTCAATAATCTGGTGGATGTGGCCAATTTGACGGTTTTAGAAACGGGGATTTCGGTGGCGCTGTACGATCTGGATCGGTTGGATGGGCCGCTGAGCTTACGCTTCGCCACCGCTGAGGACAAACATCAGGCGCTGGGCACCAAACGCCTAGAGCCAGTCGAAGCCGGGGAACTGGTCTACGCGGACGATCAAGAGGTGATTTGCCGCGCGCTCAACCATCGAGACTCAGACAAGACTAAAATCCGCACCAAAACGCGGCGCGTTTTGCTCATTGTGGATGGCGCACCGGGGATCATGACGGATGCCGTACACGCGGCCCTAGCGCAACACCTCGACCGTACTAGGGCACAAGTCGGCGGCGAATTGGTAGCACGCGGGCTCATTTTCTGAGCACCCGAGGCCCATACATAACCAACAAGCCCTCGAGCGCAAGCCCAAGGGCGACTGGTATACTGCACAGTGGGTGTTCGTTACCGGGGTTCGATTGATAGGCGCACAGCCGTGCGTTCTTGACCGTCGATTTCAATATCGGTAAACGAAGGGATGATAATAACTTCGATCCCGTCATCTTCCAGGTATCCTCTGGCAATCGCGGCGGCTTTGATGGCCTGGTTAACCGCACCAGCACCAATCGATTGAACCTCAGCACGCCCATGCTCACGGATAACCCCAGCAATTGCCCCCGCCACGGCTGTCGAGCGAGAGCGCGCAGAGACTTTGATAATGTCTACGGCCAAAGGGTCAGTTTCTTGTGTCAGCAGATGTGTCGCTTCCATGTGGTCCTCCTAAACCATGAACCATGAGCTAAATTTTCTGATGCCAGGCCATTTCGGCTGGTGCACACGCACTACAGTCATAGCCAGGCAATGCTGCCGCACGAGAGCATCCCTACAATGATGTAACAACGTCCATCATTACAGAGCATCTCATCTACAAAAGTTGTTGTTTTTTCATTATACGCTCCTCCAAGACCGAGTTGGGGCGTCCCCTCGCAAAATGTGACAAAGAACAGGGATATTGATGACTTCACGCTATAGGCACACGCGCTGCTCTTATATCATCTGAGCGCCCGATTCCAATTTGCGCATTAGGGCCTGCTAATGAGACGCTTACAATATCCCAAATGCCACTGGCGCCCTTTAGCCCTGCAACCCCCAATAGTGGGGTCTATAGGCGTCTGACCCCCCATATATGGGAGTATATATCCCAAATTCGACGCCCGCGCGCTCGCGCAAAAAATGCCGCAGAATCTCGAATCTTAAAAACTTGAAGTCTTTAAGGTTTTTGACCCTTCTTGCGGTTGAGTAGATGGCCGCTCTTTGTTAAAATTAATTTACTCGGTAGGGGCAAGCCAGGGGCTCACCCCACATACACGGTATACCCGAGTAACAGATGACATCAGTTATCAACTGATCTACCACAAGATAATTCAATATCGTTGGGTCACACCTGATGACACGCTACACAACAACATCAGGTAACAGGTTTAGATTCGCTATGCGTGATATGGAACCCTCAGATGCCTGGTTAGCCACTTTGGGCCAGCTAGAGCTACAACTACACACCGCAACTTACGAAACTTGGGTTCAAGAAGCCTATTACGTTGCTTACGCGGATTCCGTATTCACGATTGCCGTGCCCAATGCCTACGCCAAAGATTGGCTAGATAAACGGCTATATCGGACGATCTGCCGGGCGCTTTCCAACGTCTTCAAGCAAGAAGTGACAATCGATTTCATCGTCCAGCCCCTACCGCGCAAAGAACAGCCCCTCAAAGATGCACCGCTCCTGAAGGCAGACCTGGAAGCCGCAGCGGGCAATCCTAACCCTGCGCCGCAGCCCACCAGCACCGCCGCGCGCTTGCAAACGCCCGCCGTAGAGCGCCCCCCCGAAATGCCCTTTGGTCAGGGCGACCAGTTGCACGAAGCCTATACCCTAGAGGCTTTCTTGCCTGGTCGTAACAACCAAATGGCCGCCGCCGCCGCTCAGGCGATTGTGATCGGGCCAGGGCAACGCTATAATCCGCTCTACATTCATGGCGGCGTGGGGCAAGGCAAAACCCATTACATTCACGCGATAGGCAATGCGCTTCAGGCCGTGGGGAAGCGCGTCATCTCCATCCGAGCCGAAACTTTCACCAATGACCTCATCCGCGCGATTCGCAAAAGCCAAACCGAGGCGTTCCGCGATTATTACCGCACCGCCGATGCCTTCATCGTGGATGAGGTACAATTCATCGGCGGCAAAGACAGCACCCAAGAAGAATTTTTCCACACCTTCGAAGCCTTGTTTCATCGCGGTTGCCAGATCATCCTGGCCGGTAGCCAAGCCCCCCAACATATCGACGCCTTACAAGAGCGCTTACGCTCACGCTTTGAAGGGGGCCTCACCATCCAACTATGCAGCCCCGAACCCGCTATCCGAGCCAGCATCTTGCAGCGCAAAGCCGAACAACAAGGGATGGAATTACCCGATGATGTCGCCCAGATGCTCGCGCGCGACTTACACGGCAGTGTCCGCGATATGGAAGGTGTCTTGAACCAGGTGCTCGCCCGCGCGGCCCTCACGCGCCAACCTCTCGACACGGCCTTGGTTGCAGAAATGTTTGATAGCCAAACAGTGCAGGCCACCAGCCAACCCAATCTTGGGCTAGAAGACATCTTTGAAGGCACCGCCCGCTATCATCAACTGACCCTGGATGACTTGCTGGGCAAAAAGCGCAACCAGGCTGTTTCGCGCGCGCGCCATATCGCCATTTACATGGCTCGCCAGGAACTCAACGCGACCTTACCCGCCATCGGGCGCGCCTTGGGTGGCCGCAGCCATAGCACCGTCCTCAGCGGCTACCGCAAAATCGAAGAAATGGTCGATACAGACCCGCTCTTTCGGCGCGAACTCAAGCAATTACGCGCGCAACTGTACGGCCAAAGCCGCTAACACTTCCCCTTCTTATCCCAAAAAATCCCAAAAAATATTTGGATAAAACGGCTTGAAGACGCATTTTTTCGCTTTGTAGCCGGGGCTTAGTCATCCCAAATTATATCGCAAAATGTCGATAACTTCACGCCTGCCCAACCGAGTTATCGACATTCCCAAATGTTATGATTTGGGATAAAACCCGTATATAGCGCCCAATCGTCATCTTTACCCCCCATATATATCCCATTTGGGATAAATCGCAAATTCAGGTCAAAAAGAGTTATCGACACGTTATCGACAGGTTTTCGACACCCCCTGTCGATAACTTATCCCAAATTGGGAAAGACCCCCATATATGGGGGTGAAAATATGTTCGATCCCATATATGGGGGGTGGCGTTTGGGGCCATATTTCCGAGTTATCGACAGTGTCGACAAAAATGTCGATAAAATGTCGATAACTTGCGAAGTTATCGACAGGCAAATGTCGATAACTTTACCGATATGTGGGGGTAGGGCCGGGTAGTACCCCCATATATGGGGGTTTTGGGCCGAATCAGGCAAAGTTATCGACATCCCTACTAGAGACGACTATCTAAATAAATGAGAGACCCTGCTTTATATAATCTATATGGGGTTTCAAAAGCCCGGCCCCAAACGTGGGTTATCTCTGGCGGGGCCGGCGGAAGACATGAATACCTTGAGCCACGCTCGTGAGTCGCCAGTTGCCTTGGTTGCGCAAATGGGCCACCGCGTCTGTAAAGCTACCCAGCACGCGCGCATCTTCCGATGGCACGCCATTGATCTGATCGATGATCCAGGCGCCTTTGGTATCTTTCTGAAACGTCACGTAGAGGTATTCCCATTCGGGCGTTTCTGCGGCAGGGACGTCACTGGGGGGGATGTCTAGGTTAACGTCATTGCCCAACGCTTCGGAGAGGGGTAAGCCATAGACCTGAGCATACAGCGTGCGCACTTCATTTACGGCGGCCTGAAACCCATCAATGAATCCTTGCTCGCGTTCGGGGCGGGGGCGGTCGTCCACAGCTTGCAGCCAGGTTTCCCAGCGATCAATCAGATCATGCAATTTCATGTAAAACGTATCGGCGCGGCTCATTTAGGTGGTGTACTCAATCCAGCATTTTAGTTGCATTAGGGGATATTGGGGACTTGTAGGTGCTTCCTCGGGGGGTGCCATATACCCCTGGTCGCGTTCGATATAGCTATGAAACTGCGGTAACCGATCGCCCAAGCGTGTTTGAAGCGCTTGCAACATGGCGGGGCCTTTTTCGGGCGTGGTGCCGATTACAAATTCGGTTTCGCTCAGATGGCCGACGAAATCTGTCGGGGTGCCTTGGGCCTTCGTGAGCTCGGTCAGAGCGGCACCCGCAAACACGATGACCTCCCCCGCTGTGATAAATCCGTGGATTTCCTGAAACGCTTCGAAGCCACGAATCTGCAAGCGGATGATGTAGAAGGTATCTTGCTCGCGGCAGCGTTCGAGGGCGTTTTGCACAGCGCTGCCGATTGGTAATCCCGTCTTGGGATGTAATGCGATATCGCGTTGGATGCGTTTCAGCGTATTGCGCAAGCGCAAGTTTAATTCGGCTACATCCACGGGCTTCGTGATGAAATCATGCGCGCCAGCCGCCAATATCTGGTTGCGTAGAATCGTCTCGGTGCCCCCCGCCAGAAAAAAGATCGGAATTTGTGCGGTACGCGGCGACGCTAGCAACTCGTGCAGGACATGCAAGCCGGGTTTATCAGGCAATTGGGTTTCGATCAAAATGACGTGTGGGGGTTGTGCCAAGGCCGAGCGCACCGCTTCACCCCCCAAGCCTACTCGCTGGCAGTTAAACGGGCCATGCTCAGTAAAATACTGCACAAACAATGTCGCTAGGTCGTCGTCCGGCTCAACAATCAAGATGCGTTCGGCGGGGGATTGGCTCATGCGCGTTTACTCGTCCTGATCTAACACGGCCATCACGCGGAACTGCTGGCTTTCTTGTTGGGGCGCGTTGGCCAATGCTTCGGCGGTGGTCAGGCGAATATGAGCGATATCATCTCGAAAGGCGTTTTGCAAAGGCAATACCGAAGCGGTGGGCGGAATATCCTCGGTATCTAGCACACTGAGCATATCCACATACTCTAAAATTTCGGACAGTTGCTCGCTGAATAGCCCAAGTTCATCTTCGCTGAGGTGTAGCTTGGCTAGTTCGGCGATGTTCTCGACCATTTGACGGGTTAAGCCCATAAAAGACCTCTTTACAAAATTAAGCGAGACAGATAAAACGTACCGATGAGTATAACAAAGCTTGGATACCCCGGCCCAGTTTGCATTGCGCGGCAGGTTCGCTAGAATGCTATCCAGTAAACAAGGACGAGCCTGATGGAAACGTTGATTGCAACCTTCGCCGAACGTCTGGCCAATGCGCGTTATGTCGTGGTCTCTACAGGCGCGGGGGTCAGTCGCGAGTCCGGGGTGCCCACTTTTAGGGATGCGCTAGAAGGTCTGTGGGCGCAATATGACCCGACCGAACTGGCCACGCCCCAAGCCTTTGCCGCCGACCCCGCCAAGGTCTGGGATTTTTACGCCTATCGGCGTGATTTGGTGCGCAAGACCCAGCCTAACCCCGCGCACGAGGCCCTGGCCGCCCTAGAAACACTCGTGACGCGGTTTCTGTTGGTCACGCAAAACGTGGATGGCCATCATCACACCGCCGGGAGCCAGCAGATTATCACCTTACATGGCGACCTGTTTGCGTTCAAATGTTCCTGCGAACAGGCGCGCCCCATTGATTTCGATGCGCTCCCCGCTGACCAGCGCGACCAGTCGCCGCCGCCTTGCCCCTATTGCGACACGGGCTATACCCGGCCTAATGTCGTCTGGTTTGGCGAGCAATTGCCCCTGGATAATCTCACACGCGCCTTTGAGGCCGCGCAAGCGTGTGATGTCATGTTGGTGGTTGGGACGTCAGGTATGGTCTATCCGGCGGCGCGCTTGCCGTTCCTAGCCCAAGAGCACGGCGCGTTTCTGGCAGAGATCAACCCCATACCCAGCGAGATTACGCCCTATGTTGATATGCATCTGCCCGCCCCAGCGGGGGAAGCCCTGCCGCGTGTGGTGGACGCCGTACGACAGTTGAAAAGGCCATGAGCGTGCGGCTTTTGCTTTTTATATGGGCCTGCGGGGTGTGCCTTATAGGCAGCGTTGCAAGTGGGGCGCAGACCCGGCCCAGCTATGATGTTTTCGCGCAGCACGACAAAACAGCCCAACTCTTGACGCTCTTCTTTACCGACCCCATTACAGGGCTGAGCACGCCGACACGCATCGGCCCTTTTCCGGCTGATCAACATGTTTTGGACGTGGTCACGCTATTGCCCAACGGTGTCATGCTGCGCAATCCTGGCGATGGAGCGTTGTTGCTGGCCACGCCAGATGGCAACCTGGGCCCACATCCGTTTATGCCCCAAACGCCCCAAGAACTGGTGACTATTGAATGGGTACTTTCGCCGGACGGGGGCAGCATCTTGTGGGTAGAGGTTTTTGCTGCCGAGAACGCCTGGGTATCGAACCTGTATACAGCGGATGTACGCGGGGGTGACCTCCAGCAATTGCCCGCCCCACCCCTTACCGAGGTGGAACCCTTTCGGCGGGCGCGCCCCGTGGCCCTTAGCGATGATCGCTCGCGCGTGTTCATTGATGTCGCCGCCCCGGTCGCGCGTCCAGCCTCGGACGACTATTTTCGCACCTACGAAGATTTACACGTCTACCGGGCTGAAACCGAAACCTATCAGCAGATTAGCGGCGAACCGACCTGCGCTTGTGGGGCCGGCGTTGCGCCCAACACGGGCGCGATTTTGCGCGTAGAACCATCTGATGCCGATCTCGCCCTGCGTTGGCTCAGCGCAGACGCTGTTGGCTCAGGGCAGCGCATCGCCCCAGCAGGCTTGGCCGCAGACCAGGCGGGGGATTTTTTCTGGCCGGGGCTAAGTGCGTTTTATACGCAAGCGATCCGATCTGCCGATGGGCCGACCTTTGCCCTATTACGCCTCTCGCCGAGTGCCGGGACGCAGCAAGTGCTCATCGAACCAAGCCCCACCCGCTACGTCCCGTATCGTCTGCTGGATGATGGTGAGAGCTTGCTCTTGCTTGATTTTTACAACGGCGGAACCTATAAACTGGATTTAGGCACCATGGAGCCAATCCGCCTCTCTGACCTGACCTGGTTGGGCACGGTTAACTCAGAATGAAAGGCTAATTATCCTATGCGCGTGATCTTGCAACGGGTTACCCAGGGGCGCGTCAACGTTGCGGGCGAAACGGTGGGGGCTATCGAACGCGGGTTTGTGGCGCTAGTGGGTGTCAGCCATACCGACACCCCCGAACAAGCAGAACTTTTGGCGCGTAAAACGGCTAATCTGCGCGTCTTTGAGGATGACGAGGGTAAAATGAACCGTTCTTTGCTCGATGCGGCGGGCGGGGTGCTGGTGATTTCGCAATTCACGCTGTATGCCGATGCGCGCAAGGGCCGTCGCCCTAGCTTCATCGACGCCGCGCGGCCCGAAACCGCCGAACCGCTCGTAACGCATTATGCCGAGCAGTTGGCGGAAGCTGGGGTCACGCCCGTGGCCACGGGGGTTTTCGGCGCGGATATGCTCGTCGAAATCCACAACGATGGCCCCGTGACCATTATCTTAGATACCGAGGCGCTTTAGGGCTGGATGTAGGCTTGCAGTTCACCTGCGGGCGTATACCACGCTGCGGCCATATGCGGCGTATTATGCGCAAACCCGACCCGCCCCTCACGATCGATTAGAATCAGGCCGCCACGCCCGTCTACGCGCCTCTGAAGGTGGTCTATAGCGCGGTTCGCGGCGGTCTGAGCATCGATTCCGGTCAGAATCAAATCGGTGGCATGTTTGGCCAACACTACCTGCATAATGCGCTCGCCGTGCCCTGTGGCCGAGGCAGCGCCCGTCTGGTTGTCGGCATAGGTGCCACACCCCACCAGCGGCGAGTCCCCCACACGACCGGGCAGGCTGTAGGGCGTGCCCCCCGTGGAGGTCGCCGCCGCGAGATTGCCCTGGGTATCCATCGCCACAGCGCCGACTGTTCCGCCGGATTGAGGCATCGTGAAGCTTTCGGCAATGGCGCTTGGCGGGTTGGCTTGCATCTCGCGATAGCGCTCAATTTCGCGTTGGACGGTCAACTGGGCTTGGGGCACAAAGGGCACGCCTTTTAAGCGAGCGAAGTCGTGCGCGCCGCGCCCCACAAGCAAACTATGTGAGCTTTCGAGCATCACCAAACGCGCCAGTTGAATCGGGTACTGCACGCCCTGCACGGCCCCCACCGCGCCGACGTGCAGCGTTTTTCCGTCCATGATCATGGCGTCCGTCTCGATTTCACCCACACAATTCAGCACGCTTCCCCGGCCCGCATCGAAGGTCGGATCGTCCTCCATGGCCATCACCGCTTGCTCGACCGCGTTTAGGGCGCTGTCGCCCGCTAACAAACGCTCCCAGGCAATTTGGGCCGCCTGGGAGACCCCGCTTACATGCGCCGCATGCTCCGCCGGGTCAATACGCCAGGCGCCCCCATGCACAATTAATGCTGGTGTCATCGCACGCGCTACTCGCAGGCGGGCGTGGTTGCGGTGGTTGGCTCAGAGTTCGTCAATACCGTGATGCCATCATCCGCGATACTCTGCACCACAAAGGTGTAGGTTTCGCCACACACAAGCCCAGATACGGTCGTGGAGACACTCGGTTCGCCTTGCTGAGCGCGCACGGGCACGCGGTCGCGTTGGTTTTCGCCAAAGGGCGGCGACACCGCGACCAGGTAGAACGGCACTTGTTGCTCGGGGACAGACCAGCTTAAATCCACGGCAAATGT
>DAOTVD010000294.1:0-7461 GCA_034437075.1 Anaerolineae bacterium | reverse complement strand
GTGGACGTACTGAGGCTCGGCATCGTTGTAGTCATCGTAGCAGTTCCCTATCTATGTTCGTGCTTTACTGATTCGTTCAGTTTGCTGTATGCAATGCAACGTATTTTCAACCAGTTGTAGTAAACTGCCTGCTTGCTGAGTGCGTCGGCTGGTATCGGGCAAAGCCTCAAACGCATCGTGCAGCTCGTCCAGCGGCGCTTTTACCCGCGCGAGCACAATACCCACAGCGGCAGCCGACAAATCGTCTTGCCCTGTATAGCGACGGCAGCGTTCTCCGACGACTAAACGTTCTTGCACTGCGCCAAGTTGACCGAGTTCGCGAAGCGCGAGGCTCACGGCGCTCTTGGATAGTGTACTGGCATCTACCAATTCTTCGACAGATAAAGCGTCCTCAGCAGTATACAAGACTGCGAAGACGGTTGCCACGCTGCGGCTAAGTCCAAGCAATTTTCCTAGCTTCAGCAAGGCTTCAAAGAGTTCGGTGTGAACGTATGAGCCGATATCGAGTGTCGTCATGGTTTTATTCCCATAGTCATCTTTCTACGATTATACACAAAACTTTCAATACAGCCAAAGTGTACATTACATTCAATAAGTTCTGAATGACACAAGCGGGCGATCCGCTGACGGGTCGTTATGAAATCTGCTATAATCGCGCCACTTCAACGTACGGGAGGATCAAGCAATGCAGGGTGCAGGCCGCAAGTGGCTCGTGTTGGGCGTGAGTTTGGCCGTTTCGCTGGGCGCGATTTGGCTTATCTTTCGAGATGTTGATTTAGCCGAGTTGGGGCGCCAGGTAGAACAGGCTGATTTGCGTTATATTGGCCTTCTAATGGTACTGTATCCATTGGCGATGGTGAGCCGCACGGTTCGTTTTATGCGGTTGTTGGCCGAGCCTGTGGCATTTTGGCGTGCGTTTCATATTATCAATATAGGCTATTTTTTCAACGCGACGATGCCTGCTCGTTTAGGCGAGGTTGCGCGCGTCGTCTTGGTTAGCCGCGAACCAGGGCAGACCATGGGGGCAGGGTTGTCGGCGGCATCTGTGGATCGCTTGTTTGATCTGATTATGGCGTTGGTATGTGTGGGATTGGGCTTGGTGCTTTTGCCGCAAAGTGAAGCGCTACCCGCCCAAACACGCGACACCATTGGGGTTTTGATACTGGCGGTTTTGGCGGCGGGGGTGGTGGTGTTGTTTTCGCCGGCGTTGCATCCTTTGGCGATGCGCCTAGCACGCCTGGTGGTAAAACCGTTGCCCAAGCGCCTTGCCCAGGTCATTTTGACCTTTGCTAGCGATACGCTAGACGCTATGCGGGCTATCGCGCAACCGCAACGCTTGCTTATGGTGCTGGGTTGGACCCTGACAACCTGGGTGGTCTATGTGCTGTACTTTTACATTGGTTTATATGCCTTTTTCGAGCCGCCACTCGCGTTGGGGCTGGGCTTTCTCATCACGGGTTTTGTGGCGATTGGCGCGGCGGCTCCTTCGTTGCCGGGTGCGGTGGGGGTTTTCCAAGCGGCGGCGGTGTTGGCGCTGCGCACCGCCGGCTATGCCACCGCCCCAGCGACGGGATTCGCCTGGCTGTTGTGGATTTTCCAGATTGTGGTGGTCATCATCGCCGGGGTGATTGGGCTATCGGCCTTGAGCTTGCGTTTGGGCCAGTTGACGAAAGATATTCGCCAGACCAGTAACGAAGCGTTACACTGATTTAGCGTCGGTAGGTGTTATCGTCAAAAATGCCTGTGGGGTGGCATCCTAGGTTAGCCTCGGCTGCGGTTTGCTCGCGGCGCACGAACAGTTCGTGATATTCGTCATCTGGTTCGTAAAGCGTTGCTTCGGCGAAGCCATCTTGTACCAGACGTTCGTTCACGAAAGTGCCGCCAGAATACACATAGCGCAATAGACGGCCAAACCGATCGGTATTGGTTTCATCGCGCACTAAACGAACCGTCTGATTTTCGACCAGTTGACGGTTGCGATTAGTGGCCGGCCCATAGCATGGTTCGTCTCTTTCGGGCGTGTTGACCCCAATGTAACGCACACGATAGCCGACGCCGTCGATTTCGACTTCAATCGTATCCCCATCGATCACCCGCGTCACCAGAGCGCGTTCGCCGGGTTGGTCGTTGTCCGGCTCGCTGGCGCTCTCATCCAACTCCGCACAGGCCATCAGGGCGAATGCCAGGCATATCAGGGTAAGTGTTAAGCGCATACTACACCTTGAGGTATCTTCTAAGCGATAAGATAGCACAGAAATGTAGCAGCATTATGGGCCAGATGCGAGAGCCAACTGGCAAAAGGGCCTAAGACACCTCTACTGCAAGGCGTTCGGATTGTTCGCGTAGCATCCCGCGCAGCATATCGCGCATCAGGTCGAGCGAGGTAATGATGCGCTTATCCGCTAGGGCATAGCGGATCGCTTGGCCCTGGCGGGTCGTGGAGACGAGCGACCGATGGCGTAAGACTTGCAAATGCCGCGAGATGGTGGATTGTGGCAAGCCCAGTTCATCTACCAATTCGTGAACATAATGTGGGTGGTCATGTAGCAAGTAGAGAATCATGATGCGCGTCGGGTCTTTTAGGGCATAGCAGATGCGATCTTGCATGAGTTCGATCTCATGACGTAATGTATCCTGCATAATGTTCCTCCTGATCATATATGCATATTTTCGGGGATGTAAGAATGGTTGTCGTGTGGTATTTGGCATAAACAGCGTGGCGAAAGGTCACATTGCTTGCCAGTGGCAGGCAATGTCCGTAGAATGATAGGGCAAAAAAGAACACCAAAACGGCTTATGTCCTTTTCAAACAAACTCTATCCCTTATTGCTGGATGCGCCGCTGCATGTGAAGGTGTGGGGCGGGCGGCGTCTGGCGGAGGTGATGCATAAACACTTACCCACGGCGGAACCTTACGGCGAAGCCTGGGAAATTCATGATACGAGCGTGGTCATAAATGGCGCCTTGGCTGGCCAAACTGTGGCGGATGTCGCCTTACAATTCGGTGCGAGCTTGCTAGGGGCGGATTATGACCCCGCAGAAGGCTTTCCGCTGCTGGCCAAGTTGTTGGACGCGGATGACTGGCTATCTGTGCAAGTTCACCCGGATGATGTGCAGGCGCAAGCCTTGGAGGGACATCCGCGCGGCAAGACCGAGGCATGGATTATCCTGGCGGCGGAACCCGGCGCGCAATTGGTGATCGGGGTGCAACCCGGCACCACCCAAGCCAAGTTGGCCGAGGCCATTCAGAACAACACGCTGCAAGATCATCTGGTGTATGCGCCTGTGGAAGCGGGCGATGTCTTGTATATCCCGGCCAATACGATTCACGCCATTGGCCCTGGGATTTTGCTCTATGAGATACAGCAGTCATGCAATATTACCTATCGTCTGTACGATTGGGGGCGCGTGGGGCTGGATGGCCACCCGCGCGAATTGCATATCGACAAAGGGGTGCAGGTGGCCAACCTGGAAACCCTCCCGCAGATTGTGCGTACCGCAGATGAAGCACGTAGTTTGTTGATCCAGGGCAAGTATTTTTGCACGGCCCGCCATCAGCTACATGGCCAGCCGTTAGCGCTGCAAACCGAAGGGCGTTTTCAGATGTTAACGTGCATTGCAGGCCAGGTGACGATCCAAAGTACGCCTTCAGATGTTCACTTGCCCCAGGGGCGCAGCGCCTTGATTCCCGCCGAGTTGGCAGAATATACCCTAGCAGGCCAGGGTACTGTTTTGCGCGCTTTTCAGACGCTTTAGGGCCTTAAGTCTGGCTCGTAATACTTGCGCGTGTTCAGCAGATAGTAGAACACCGGTCGGGGGCGGCCTCCCGCATCCAAGAAGCTATACCCGACCAATTCAAGTTGGTCGCGCACGGCATTTTCAATTGTCGCGAAATTCATATTCCACAGGAAAATCTTTTCGACATAGGCGTTATAGGGTTCGGACTGCAAGATTTCCATGGCTTGCAAGAGCCAAATGGCTTGTTCTTCCTGGTCGATACGCGACATAAATTGGGCTTCTTCGGGCGGGGTACTATTGCCGCCATTAAAATCGACGCCATCGAACGTACCCCAGCCGATTTCCGTAATCCAGAATTGTCGGTTCGGGTCGCCACTTTGTAGCGCAATCTGGCGATAGTCTTCGATGGTTTCGAGCATATAGAACTGGGGCGCATCCCCCCAACCGCCCTGGTGGCAGCATCGCGCATCGGGCGGATTGGCCCAACCATAGGGATGCACACCAATCCGCGCATTGGGGAAGTTGTTCAGCCCGGCGGCGTACATTTCGCGCAGAAAGACACGATCATCGCGCGCGCCAGGGACATCCCCCACTGGGGCTAAGCCTGCCGTCACGATGGTCAGGTTTGGGTCGATAGCCCGCGCGGCATTGTAGGCGGCTTCGAAATAGCGCATGTAGGTGCCGCCGTCCATCGGGACGCCGACCCATTCGCGCTCCAGATTTGGTTCGTTCCAAACTTCTAGCGCTTCCATAAACTCTGGCTTGATGTCGTTGATGACGCGCGACACAAAGTTGGCGAAGGCGGCTGGGTCGGCGGGGGGGCCTTCGGTGGAAGGGTCGGTGCCGGGTGGACGGGCCCACTCTGGCGCGCGGTTGATGCTCACGAGCACGCGAAAGCCTTGCGCGTGGGCTTCTTGCACCAGCAATACCAGCCGTTCGTACTGGAAGCTATATTCGCCGGGGCTGGGTTCGCTGATATCCCATGGCATCTGGAATTTGATCCAGTCCATCCCGAGTTGTTCGGTCAGGCGGAGCGCATTCGCCCATTGTTCATTGGTTACGAAGGGGTGAATCTGCACCCCAAATCGGCTAGCGCGGATGATGGGCAAGGCTTCTGGTTGCGGGGCTAAGTCCGAGATAGCGGGGGGCGGTACGACATTCGCGACCTCTGTACCGGGCAAGCGGGTCGGAATACTGACCGTGCCGGGTGTCTCGGTGGGCAGTTGCGGGGGCTCGGTGGCGGTCAGGGTCGGCCAGGGTGTGGGGCTAGGGATGCCCTCGATGGTGGGGCTGGGTGTGGCAGTTGGGAAACCCGCTGGGGTGTTTGTAGGGCCGCTCACCGTGAGTACCGTGGGCGTTGGCGACGGCATATCCGGTGTCGGGCTGATGCCGCCTTCGGGCGTGGGGCTGCTGGTGGCAGTCGGGAAAGACGGCGGCGGGGTCAGCGTGGGGAAGGTTGTTTCAGTGGGGCTGGGTGAAGGTTGCAGGGCGACTTCTTGCGTGGCATCCGTTTGTGGTTCGGGTTGCGCTGGTGCGATGGTGGCTTCTGGTGTGGCAGTGACGAATATGATCTCGGTTTCAGGGTCATTTGTCGTACAGACCAGTAGTAGAAGGAGGATGAGAAAAACGGGTATGATGGTGGCTTTCACGCGATATCCTTTTGTTTGCTGGGTTACTTTTAGCGCACGAAACGCAGCCACAGCACGCCGATTGTCCCTAACCCCAGGACGATCACGGCCAGGCCAACTGCCACGAATGCACTGTATCCGAAGAGCGTTTCTAGCAAGGTGTCATCATCTACGGAGGTAGCACGCGACGCGGGTTGTATGGCAGGCGGTACCGGAGCGGCGACGGTTTCCGCAAGGGCGGCAGATGCGGGGGCAAGCCCCACCCCTTCGGCGGCGCCGAATAGCACTTCGGTGGTGCGCCCTGGTAATACCGAGACAGCTAAGCGGGGCGCGGTTGTCAGACCGAAGCCATCGGGGGGGAGCACGCTCACTGCGACCCGTTGCGCGGGAACGCCCGAGATACACAGCGGGGCTTCTGTCGTAGTTGGGCCGTGTTCATCGCCGTTCACCTGCACACGTCCCCCGGCGAGGAGTATTTCATCAGCCGACCGACGTGCATTCTGGTCGGAATCCTGAAACAGGGTGATGCAAACGTTGCCTTGGGTGGCCGCAAAATTTAGAGGCACGTCATCGGCATTATCGCGCGATGAGGCCACGACTGCGACTTCGGTCGTTGGCTGCGCCGTTGGGACGGGTGTTTGCGTAGATGTCATATCGTTCGGCGTTTCGGATGCGGCAGTTTGGGCCATGTCGGGCGTGCTCTGCGCGACTTCAGCGGTAGCGGCGGCAGTTTGATCGGTCTCGGGCGTGCTCTGCGCGACTTCAGCGGTAGCGGCGGCAGTTTGATCGGCTTCGGGCGTGTTTTGGTCGGCGGGTTGCGCAGGTTGCGCGACTTCAGCGGTAGCGGCGGCAGATTGGGTAACGGGGTTAACGGGTATCGTTACGCCTAGCCGTATATCTGCACCGGCACTAGGCGCCGCGCTAGGCTCGGGCGCGGCTTGTTCGGGGCTGACTGCGGCGGCTGTGTCGGGGGTTTGTGCCTCTGTTTCTGGGCTTGTTGGCGGGCCAGCATTCAGGCCAATGAAGGGCTGTATGTCCTCCACAGGGCTAAGAGCGCCGATTTCCGCCGCCGTCAGAGTTCGGGCATTTTCCCCTGGCGTAGATTCCTGGGGCACCTGGGGGGCCGCAGGCGCCGCGCCGTCCTCGGCTGGTTCTGATGCTGGTGGGGCTACCGGGGCGACATTGCCCGGTGCCGCGAGCCCATCGCCGGGAGGTAACGAGCCCGGCGGCAGCACGACGATCTGTTCACCCGTGAAAATGGTATCGGGCGGAAAGCGCCAATCATTCAATTCGAGCAAGTTGTCAGTGGTTAACTGGGGCCGAAAATCGGGATACGCGGTTTGATAGGCAATGAGAATGCCTTGCAGCGTATCGTTTAGGCGGACTTCATGCACCAGTTCCCCATTCGGGCCGGGTGCTTGAGGGTTCACCTGCTGGGCCATGACTGCTCCGGGGGATAGGCCCACGAAAGCGATCAGTAACCCGAGTGTGTATAGAAAATAGCGCAGCGCGCGCACTGAGATGGGCATCACGGTACGAAAGGCGTAATGGCTTCCACCGGCGTCAGACCCGCGATGTCGCTCTCGGTGAGGACTGTGAGCGCATTGGCCTCCGTGGGAGTGGCGGGTCGGATAAGTTCTGCCGGATCAAGGGCAGTTTCGGCAGGCGCGTCGGAGGGTGCGGCCTCTGCTTGGCCTTCAGCGGGTTGAGCCTGTGCCGGGGCGGGCTGGTTAGCCGCCGATTGGCCCGAGCCGGTTAGTTGGCCCGTGCTGGGTTCAACCGAGCCCGGCGGCAAAATGACGATTTCTTCGCCTGCGGCGATGAAGTCGGGCCGAAAGCGCCAATCATTGCGCGACAAGACCACCTCTTCGGTGACGTTGTACACTTCGATATAAGCTGCCAGAATACTCAGGAAGGTGTCGCCGGTGCGCACCTGATGAATCACACTCCCATCGGCGCGTGGCTCTTGGGGGTCTACCGGGCGAACGATGCCATCATCTTGGGCAAAAGTTGGCACGGTTAGCACAAGCAAAACACAGATCAAGATGCCAACAGTGCGGAATTTTGAGGGGAAAAGGTTTATCATCATGATTTT
>DAOTVD010000293.1:0-9095 GCA_034437075.1 Anaerolineae bacterium | reverse complement strand
CCAGTTTCGCGGCCTGCCGAAAGTGGCGCCGCGCGGCGGATGTTTCGCCCCGGGCCGCCGCCACGCCACCCAGATAGCGCGCGTACAACGGACGGCCAATGTAAAAAATCCCCGCGAATTGCTTCAGCATCCCGCCGACCTCGTCCGCCAGGGCTGGGTCATCCGCCACGCGATGCAGCGCATACGCGGCCAGCCCTTGGTAGCCTTCTTGCAGGCCGTAAGTGCCCGGCGCGCGCCCGCGCAATATCCCCAGCAAGGCTTCAGCATCTTCGTGGGCGGGCTCGCCCGCACGTATGGCGATGCTAATGCGCGCGCCATGTACCCAGATTTGCCCCGTGGCATCGTCGATAGCGTCGTAGATGGCCGCGCTTTGCACCAGCAGAGCGCGCGCGCGCGCCAGATCGCCACGCCGGTAGAGGATGCGCGCCTGGTCATCCAGGCCCCAGGCTTGGGCTTGCACATTGTCCCGCGCGCCGCCGACCTCGTACAGCAACGCGCCGAGTTCCGCCGAGCGATCCCAATCACCGCTGAAATAGCACACCGCCGCCAGCGCCAACAGACTTTCGCTATAGCGGCGCATATTGCCCGTCTTGCGCGTGATGTTCACGCAGCCTTCGAGCGCGGGGTACGCCGTGGCCCAGTCCGCGACATTCGTCGCATACACGCCGCGCATCAGGCCAACCATGGTACGTGCTTCTGGCACATCCAGAGCCGTGACCAGGGCTTGCGCGCGGCGTTGATAGACCCCGCCCAGGCGATGCCAGGAGGACACCGACAGCATCACGCTAGAGAGCGCGTGCAAGCGAGCGCTTTCGGCCCGGTCGGGCGGCAAGTGCGCCTCGGCGATGTTCAGCCCGGCCAAGCTATAGAACAGGGCGCGCCGTTTGTCGTTGCGAAAATAATGGATGATTCCCAGCGTTTCGCAGGCGCGCGCCATGGCCGCGAAAAACGCATCATCCGAGGTGGCCACCCGCGCGCGCCGGAATATCCGGTGCTGGGCCTGTTGCATAAGCAATCGCCAGAAGGCCCGCCACGAGCCCGCCTCCCCCAAGGGCAAGGGTGCCAAGGCTTGCAAGAGCGCCTCATACCCGGTGGTGAGTTCGCCCAGGCCCAGGTAAGCATCCCCCCGCAGGCGGTGCAGCATGGCGATTTGGCGGTCGGTGAGTTGGGCGGCTTCGGCGTGTTGCAGGGCGCGCTCGGCAAAGCTCAGCGCGTCCCGGTAGGCGGCATTTTTCAGCGCACCATCGCCCGCCAGGGTCAGGTAGGCGACATGTTCGGGCGTATGGCCCGCCTCGCCCCAGTGATAGGCCAGCACGGGCGCCAGGGCGGCGCGGTCGGGGGCGGTGGCCTCAATCGCGCGGGCGATGGCGGCATGCTGCGCGCGCCGGGTCGCCGCGTCTAGCTCGTTGTAGACCCATTCGCGCAGTTTATCGTGCGAGAACAGCCAGCGATTATCGCGCACTTCCAGCGCACTCTGGCAGCGTTCTAGCCAACGCTCGATGTCGGTCTGGGGTGCCAGATGCCCCAACACGGCGGGGTCGATCTCGCGCCCAGCAGCGGCGGCCAATTGCAACAGCGGATAGGCATCTGGCGGCACCTGGCGCAAGCGATACTGGATCACTTGCTGCATGCCACCCGCCATAATGCGCTCGGGTAGGGTCATGCTGCTGATTTCGGTCAACTCGCCGACCTGGTCGGCCAAGCTGCGGATCGCTTCCACAATAAAGAAGACATTGCCTTCGGTCTCTTGCACGAGTAAATCGAGCAAGGGCGGCGCGATGTCATCGCCCAGCATGGACTGGCTAAGGGCGTGAATCTCGTCGGCAGTGAGGCGCTCTAGCCGGATGTGCTGCGCACTGGCGAAGTCCTCGGCCAAGGCGGGCCGCTCGTCAATGCGATAGGTGCCGATCAAGAGCAAAGGCAAGGCCGCAACCGTCCGCCCCAGATGCTGCATCACCAGCAGCCCTTCGTGCGCCCACTGCAAATCCTCCAGGATAATCACCACCGGGCGCGGCTGGCGGCCTAGCAAGGATTCGATGATATTAAAGAGGCGCGCCTGGGCTTCATCCGGCGGGATGTCGGGCGGCGGGAGGACCTCCCGGCCCAATAGGGTGCTGATGTCTGACACGAGAGGCTGCAACACGCTCGCTTCGAATTCGGACAATTCGACGGTCAAGCACAGTTGGCGCAGGATGTCGCGCCACAACGCAAAGGGCGCGCCGCCTTCGCGCATGGCCTGGCCTTGCAACACCAGCGCGCCTTCCACCAGGCCCAGCGCGCGGACTTCTTCCATCAGGCGGGTTTTGCCCACCCCGGATTCGCCCCCCACCAACCACAGCGCGCCCTCTCCATTTTGGGCCGCGCCCAGCGCCGCGCGCAGGCGATCTAGCTCGGCACTGCGCCCAATGAAACGCGCCGCCTGGATATAACTCTCGCGGATTTCGGGCGTTTCATACGGAATCCCGGCGACCTCCGCCAAGCGACTGAGCGCGTCATCCACCCGCGCATAACGGTCGGCGGGCGACTTGGCCAGCAAGCGCCCCAACAGCGCGCTGAGTTCGGGCGACAGGGCCGGGTGATCCAGCGGCGGCATGTCTTCTAGCAGGCTCGTGACCAGATTCACCAGGCTATCGCGGTCAAAGGGATAGTCCCCGGTCAGAATCTCGTAGGCAATAAGCCCCACCGCAAATAAATCGGAGGCCGGGCTGGCGGCCCCCTGTTGGATGACCTCCGGTGCCATATAGGCCAGGGTTCCGGCGGGGTTTTGCTCGGCCTCTTGGGCTTGTTGTTGGGCGGTCGCCAGGCCAAAATCCAACACTTTCACCTGAGCATCCACTACCAGAATATTGCTGGGCTTTAAGTCCCGGTGGATAATGCCGCGCTGGTGTAGGTAGCGCAAGGCTTGCAAAGTCTGCCAGATGAGGTTGAGTTGCACGGCCTGGGGTTGGCCAGCGGCAGCCTGGGCGATAGACTGCGCATCCGAGAGCAATTGCATGGTGTAATACGGCTGGGTATCGAAGCCGTAATCTAGCACGCTGATGATGTGCGGGTGGCGCAAGCTGGCCAACAGGCGAAATTCCTGGGCCAACGCCAGGCGTGGGTCGTGGTTGCCGGGGCGCGGGACGTAGGGCATCTGGTCGAATACTGTCACGCTCTTGAGCGCGACATGCGCGGCGGTCAGACGGTCATACGCGCGATACACCGACCCCATGCCGCCCTGGCCGATGACTTCGTGCAGGTGGTAACGGTTATTGATGGTGGGTGCGACCCCCGATGCAAGCATGGTTATCACCTATACCCTACATACGCTATCCTGAATGGTTGTTCTTGTTTACATTTTAACCGGAAATGCAGATCAGGACGACGCCAACCCAAGCACGGCAGGGCTGCCGCATCAAATTGGGCCTTGATAGAGATTTTGGGTAACTGCTCACCTAACCGCGCTACATAAGCTAAGGCTTTTCCAGAAAAATAATTACCCCTCCCCAGCCCCTCCCCGAATTCAGGGAGGGGCTATTATGCACGCGAGTAAGTTCTCCCCCCGAATTCGGGGGGAGCTAGAGGGGGGTAAAATCAAGCCGGTATCCTTTTCGACAAAAGCAAGCGGCATAGTTAAATACTTGGAAAAGCCTAACAAAGCTAACAAAGGGCTTAAGCCCTTTATTACATGCCTATTTTAAGGTGCTGTGGCGCGTGAATCAGCCATAGCTGAATCGATAGCTCGAAGCGTCAATAGCTGGTGAGTATGGGCGGGCATGGCGGCGTGTTCTTCTGACCATTAAATCTGCCAAACAGGCTCGCCGCGCAAGATTTGCGCGATGTCGCGCGGGAAGCGTTCTTGGTCAATCGGCTTGGCGATGATGCTATCAAACCCGGCAGTGCGTAGCGTTTGGACTTCCTCGTTCATCACGCTGGCCGTCAACGCGACAATCGTCGCATCGGCGTAGCCGTCGCTGGCGCGTAACTCGTTCAGCAGATCGAACCCCGAACGCGGGCGCATGTGAATATCGAACAAAAAGACGTTCGGCGTATGGTCAAAGCCCGCGATGGTGCCGACAAAATCCGCCGTGCTATCCATAGCATAGACTGTTTCGCCCATTTGCTTTTCCAGAATCACCTGGATGATCTCGCGGCTAAGCGGGTCGTCTTCCACATATACAAAAACGGGCTGGTTGATCGGTTTCAAACGGCGCCGCTTTCGGGGGTTAATTCAATTTCTTCGGAGACATGGCCATCACGCGGCAACCAGACCGTAAAGGTGCTGCCTTCGCCGGGCGTGCTCTGTACGTCGATGTCGCCGCCATGGGCCTGGGCTAGCTTTTTAGAGATGGGCAAGCCTAGCCCGCTGCCTTCGTCGTGCATGAGGCCCGCTTCATGCTGTTTGAAGGATTCAAAAATGGCGGCGATGTCGTCGGGCGGGATGCCCGCGCCCGTGTCGGCCACGCTAAAGCGCAATTGCTCGGGCGTGTGCTCGGTGCGCACGGTGATCTGACCTTCATCCGTGAACTTGATGGCGTTGGAAATCAAATTCAGGAAGATTTGGCGCACGCGCCGCCGATCACCATCAAGTTCGGGCATGTCGTCGGCCATGTCCACGTTCAATTGAACATCTTTGCCTGTCAGCAACGCCTCGGCGGAGTCCAGCGCGGTTTGGGCTTCTGTGTTGATGCACACGGGCTGGATGAAAAGCTCTAGCTTGCCCGCCGCAATCTTGCTGATGTCTAGGATGTCGTTAATCAGGCTGAGCAAATGCTTGGCGCTGGTGACGCTTTTTTCTAAGGCGTCTTTTTGCGCCTCGGCGATGTCGCCTAGGGTGCCCCTGCTGACAAACTGTGTATAGTTCAAGATAGCGTTGAGCGGCGTGCGTAATTCGTGGCTCATGCTGGCCAGAAATTGGCTTTTCATCATGTCGGCCTGCTGGCGGATTTCTGCAATATGAACTTGTTCTTGGTAGGCGCGGGCGTTTTTGACCGCCACGCCGACTTGCCCGCCGAAGGAAAACATATTCGCCACGTCGTTCATATCGAAACGATCCACCCGATCAGATTGTAGGTGCAACACGCCCAGCAATTCTTGCGCGACGGCCATCGGTACGGCAATCTCAGATTGCATTTCGTGCAAGTGCGGCGATGTCAGGCGCTCGTTGGCGTGCATTTCATGCGTCTGCCAGATGGGCATGCGCCCCTCGGCCACGCTGCGCAAGATCGCCGCGTCGTTGCGTTTGAGACGCGCCTGGTTCACGGGCGAATCGTACTCGGGCGCGATGTTCTGGGCCGAAAGGGTCAGGCCGTCTGTGTCGGGGTCATATAAGTAGATGGACACCGACGCCAGTTGCAGCCCAGCCCGCGCTAGGGTGGTGATCTTGGGCAACAGCTTATCAAGGTCTAGCGTAGTGGTCACCTGGCGGGTCAGGTCGGCGGCCACTTGCAAATCGCGCGATTTCAGCGCGACGCGCTGTTCTAGCTGGTCGTACTGCTGCTGGATGGTGCCGAGCATGGCGTTAAAATTCGCCATCACGGGGTCGATTTCGGCAAAGGTGGCGGCTTGCTCGCGCGGGATGCGATACCCGAACTGGCCCATCAGCACGCGGTCGATACCCTGGTTAAACTGGTTCAGCGCGCGGCTAATGCGCCGGGCTAGCCAGGCCCCCAACCCCAGCGCCGCGCCACCGAATAGAATCAGGCTGACGAGATCATACAGCAACGGGTCCCCCGGCCAGGCCGCCCGCAAAGGGACGAAGGCCACAAAGGCCAAGCCGGTTAATCCTGCAAGGCCCGCGCTCAATTGCCAGCGTAGGCGCATCCAAAGCTTAGTCTTCATGCCACACCGCTTTACCATGCAGCAACCGCGCGACACGCTTGGGGAAGCTGCCAAAATCGAAGGGCTTGCTAATGAAGCCATCCAGGCCCATGTCGCGCGCGCGGTTCATTTCTACATCGGGGTCGGAGGCCGAGATAATCGCCACGGGCACGTCCGCCAACTGGGGAATTTCCTTAATCTGGCGATAGATATCGTAACCGGATGCTTGGTTCGGCAGCATCAGATCGAGCAGAATAACATCCACCGGGGCGAATTCTAGCAAATTGGGGATGGTATCAACGCCCCAGCCATCGACCTTGACGGTCGCGCCCTGGCTATCGAGGAGCATCGAAATAATGCCAATGTTGAAAGGGTCGTCTTCGACGACATAAATGCGGGTATCACGAAGTATCACGGTAGCTACCTCCTCATGAAACGTGTTCAGATCGTGCGCCACAGGCGCCTTACATCATTCAGTCTAACGGATGCTCAGCGCCCGCACATGATGCAAGCGGGCCTTTTGGCCATAGCCAAATGACCCATGGGCATGTGTTCTTAAGGCGTCAAGTCGCGCGGCTTAGGCTTTTCCAGAAAAATAATTACCCCTCCCCATCCCCCTCCCCGAATTCAGGGAGGGGCTATTATGCGCACGAGTAAGTTCTCCCCCTGAATTCGGGGGGAGCTAGAGGGGGGTAAAATCAAGACGGTATCCTTTTCGACAAAAGCAAGCGGCATAGTTAAATACTTGGAAAAGCCTTAAGCCGAGCCACCCGGCACGCTAGAAAGCGGTTGGATCGTTTCGAAGATCACACCGATGGCGAGCTTACCCATGTGGATTTCATCGCCATTGGTCAGTTGGTAGGGCACATTGGCCTGAAGACGCACCCCGTTGATAAACGTCCCATTGCTGCTGGATAAATCGAGCAAAACGAGCTTATCGGGCTCTGGCTGTTTGATGACAGCATGTTTGCGACTGACGCCCAGATTAAACGCATCGTAGGGGGTTAAATCAAGCAACGTGCCTTGCTCACGCATCATGGGCATCACATCCCGGCCCAAGTAGACACTATTTTCTTTAGAGATCATCGTGGCAGTGATCACCGTGGGCGACAAACGCAAGAGCAAACGCTTATCGCGAAAATCGGCGGAGCGTCCTTCTAAGGTTATCGTGCTATCTTCGGGGGCAAGTTCGGGCGATAGGCGCTTGGTCAGTTGCCGGAACTTACGCTCATTGGCTTGCCGGACAGACTGCGCAGAGCGATTACGGCCAGGTTTGGGGCTTTGTTCTAGGGTCATCGGGCATCGTTTCTTGCTAATGTGTGTCAGTTGGCGATATAGATTGGGCCGTGTCGAAACGCGGCACCGTCTGGGCAGCATATCAAATGCTGGGGGCGCGGGGGCCCAAAATCCTTCATCTGGCCCAGCGTTCTTGGCCACTCGGCCTATAACTGCCAAACGGGCGCGCCAGGCAGGCCTTATTCGCTGAGGGATTGGTTCGCCTTTTGCTGGTCATCCCCGCCGCGCCCGATGAGCGACCGCGCCAGGCGTAGCGGATTCAGCGAGCGCCGAATGCGGGACATACGATGCAATACGCTGGTCGTTTGGTCTAGCATTTTGCGGTTGCCGTACCAGTGTTCGGTGAGGATGTCATCTTCGGCATAGCTGAGCGTCATCAGGAAAATACCGAGCAAGCTAGCGTCGTCCACCAAACCTAACATACCCAGCACGACTTCTGGCACCAGGTCAATTGGGCTTATAATGTACACGGTCATGAAAATAACATAGGCTTTTTGCCAACCCGCGATGCGGTTATCGGCGAGCAAGCCCACCACCAGCATCAGCATATCGGGCAACATAAAAACGGCATCGGCGATCAGTTTGGCAGAGCGGCCTTTCAGCCAGGCGTGCGCCTGGGGGCGCCAATCGGCGTAGCGTGCTTCGAGCCTTGCGAGCATAAACGAACCTCATTTCGTGAATCTGTGGCGTGTGTAGGTTTAGCCTACGGCAGATGGGGGGCGCGTACATCGGCCATCTGTCGATGATCGCATAGGCAAAGCGGCCCATTTGGCAGATTCGCGGGTGTGTTCCATAATGGCGGGGCATGTCGGATAGACGATGATGAGGCATGGACGATATTCGCCAACAAATCAGCACACTGCAAGCGCGCATCAGCCGCGATGAGGCGGTTTTAATCGCCCTAGAGCAAGATGTGCGCGGCTTGCAAGATGAACTCACGCGCTTTAAGCAATTGTACGATCAATTGGTGCAGCCTGTGGTGGATCGTTTGAAGGTCGTGCGCGCGGCCATCACCGACTTACAGCGGCAGATTCAAGGCCCGCCCATCTGGCAAATGCCCGACCTTCAGCAAGCCCATACCTTTCAGCTTGGGCCGCAGGGGGTGACGCTCGACGCGCCAGAAATCCCGACCCCGGCGCCCGATCCGCAAGCCGAAAGCCTGAAAGCGCTCTACCGCCGCTTGGCGCGCCAGTATCACCCCGACCACACCACGGACGCCGCCGAGGCGGCCTACCGCACGCGCGTGATGGCCCATATCAACGCCGCATATGCCGCGCGCGACCTGGACACCTTGCAAGTCTTGGCCAGCCAGGCGCACATCCCCGACCCCGATGAGCCGCTAGATGTGCTGCTCTTGCGCGAACTACACAACCGGCACCTGGCCATCCGCGAGCAAATCCAGCACCTAAAACAGCAACACTTCGCGCTGATGCACTGCGACTTGATGCGCCTAAAGACCGAAACCAGCCTGAATCGCCAAAAAGGGCGCGATCTGCTGCGCGAGATCGCCGCCCAGTTGGAAACCGATTATCGGGGCGCGCTGCGCGAACTGTACGACTTGCGCCGCCACGCGGGCGACCCCGGCGCATGAGGTCAGGCGCGCTTGTCGTCGGCGGGAGCCTCGCTGAAGCGTTTCTCGATAACACCCAGCAAGCCGTTTTGCAAAAACTCGTCGCCATCTTCGCGGATAGATGCTTCGGCCTCGTCCATCAGTTCATCGAAGCTCTGCTGGCCGCGCCAATGCGCGCGCAAGATGGCCGGGTCGATGGTAGCAAACCGCCGGATCGCGCTGATGAGCACGACCATCACGGTCGCGTCGTCCGCCAGGCCCAACACCCCCAGCACGGCTTCGGGCATTAAATCAATTGGCGCTAACACATAGGCGATGGCCAGCGCGATTTGGGCTTTCAGGCCCGTGGGGACGCGCGCATCGCGGGCCAGGCCCAGCAACAGCGCCAACATATCCGGGATGAGCACCAGCAGATTGGCCAGCGTGCGGT
>DAOTVD010000292.1:0-3186 GCA_034437075.1 Anaerolineae bacterium | reverse complement strand
TATATAGAGGAAGATCATGAGCAACTTGACTGAGTTTCTGTTTTTCAAAGTTCATTAGTCTACTCAATTCGCTTTTGCTTGCAAATACTGAGTTAGCTCACGTTTTGTTGGGGAGCACCCCCGCCTGCCTTACGCAAATAGGGCAAAAAATCCAGGCAAATCTCGCTGGGATGGCCATTCAGCGCGATGCCATAACGCTCTGTAGGGGCGTGGTGCGCGGCGGCAAGCTCGGCAACTTGTTGCGTGCTGAGGGTTGGCACATCCCCCGCGAGCGTCATCAACTCGGCATCATAGAAAACGAGGTGCCCATCCGAGAACAATGGGCTTATCATATACCACGTCCATCGTAATGGCCTTCTTGGGCCGCCAGGGATAATAGAGCGTCTTTTTGGTAGGCTTGTAAGCGCTCTGACGAGATGATCTCATCCAGAGCTTGTAAATACCCGGCTGAGGCCAACTCCGGCAACCAGACATGGCCGGGCACACAGACCAGTTCATAACTAGGCGTGTCGGCTTGTAACGTCTCTAACAGCGCATCACGGTAGTTTTCCCAAGGAATAATGGTGAGGGGCGCGTCTAAATGGGAATTTTCGGTGAGAAACGATTCTAAAGCATGCAGAGCAGGGTCGTTCGGTGCAAGTATTCTCATCACTGTACAAAATTTAATTGTTGAACTTTTGTGCAAAATCATAGTTGTTTGACGATCGCATGTCAATTATTTGCAGTGGCATTTTCTGACCTTGCAGACGGCTGTGAGGGTCTATTCTCAATTAGACCCCAGTCCTGTTTGGACACCCTCTATTTTTCTACATACCTATCAACAAGGCCGAAAGCGGAGAAATCTGCCCGGCATTGACTATTCTTCGGCAAATCTTCGGTATTTCTTCGGCCTTGGCAGAAGATGCTCTTGATATACTGTCAAACGAATCGTCTCGTTGGTAATGTTGGTATAGTTTAGGAGAAACCTAACCGTGAGTAAGAAGTTCAGCTTGGCCCTAATGACTTTACTGATGCTCGCTAGCCTATTGTCACTAGCCTTTGCACAAGATGAAGAAGATGACATGATGATGATGGAAGATGTCATCCTGCTGGCGACGGATATGGACGGCTTCCCGGCGGATTTTGATACCGTGCCGGAAGGCTACGATACCGAAGCCTGGTTCCAGGCCAGCGCCGATGCGTTTTTCGATATGGATAATGACACAATGACGGATACGGTCACAGTCACTGCCGATGGGCTAGTGCCGGATGGGCTGTATACTGCCTGGTGGGTTAACACTCAGCCTGAGATGAGCATGGGGCCTGCCGCCGGGCCGGAAGC
The DNA here is from genome assembly GCA_034437075.1 of Anaerolineae bacterium. Lineage (GTDB taxonomy): Bacteria > Chloroflexota > Anaerolineae > Aggregatilineales > J027 > DAOTVD01. The sequence continues at coordinate 1,865 of DAOTVD010000292.1, read as the reverse complement.
GAGCTTCACGGCTGACCAAGACGGCAACGCCGAAATCAGCTTCGAAGTCGCCTCGGATAACGATTATCAGTGGTTGGTGCTGGCCTTTCACGCCGACGGCAACACCTATGGCGAAGAGCCCGGCGCGATGGGCGAAATCACCTTCAGCCACCTGATTGGCGCCTTCCCTGGGCCAGAGGGTCTGATGGACATGCAGACCAGTGTGGGCTTGGAAGCCACCGAGATTGATGGTATTCCGCAAGACATCGAGGCCGAGGCTTGGAACGAAGCCGATGTGTCCTCTTATGCCGTACAGGGCATGGATGGCGCTATCACCGTTGCCGTTGATGCCAGTGGCCTGGTTGCCGAAGGGTTGTACACGGCCTGGTGGGTCAACAACATGGATGATATGGAGAATATGAGCATGGGGCCAGCGGCTGGCCCCGAGGGCAGCTTCATCGCGGACGAAGACGGCAATGCCTTCTACGCCTTCGAAATTCCTGCCGATGCGGATTACCAAACGTTGGTGTTGGCTTTTCATGCCGATGGCAATACCTATGGCGAAGACCCCGGTGCGATGGGTGAAGTGACCTTCAGCCATGTCATGGGCGAGTTTCCCCTGCCTGGCATGATGATGAGCGAAGATGATATGTAAGTTGGCGATGTAAACGCCTAATACACTATTCGAATGCCCTCGGCTTCTCGTTTCCGGGGGCATTCGGGTAATAAACCCTCACAATGATGAGTCTGAACACTGAACACATCACCAGAAAGGATTTGCACCATGGATCGTTTTGCCGAACCGCGTACACCCGTCGCTTGGGTTGCCATTTTGCGTATTTTGCTTGGCCTGATGTTCATCTTCACCTGGGTGGACAACCTGGAAAAAGACCTATATACGCCAGAAGGGTTGGAAGGCTTCTTGAACTACTCGCTGGATACCAGCACCAATCCCGTACCGATCTATGAAGACTTTATCCGCGACATCATTATCCCAATCACTGGCGTGTTTGCGCCTTTTCAGTTGGTCACGGAACTGCTGATGGGTATCGCTTTGCTGATGGGCTTTATGACCCGCCCGGCGGCTCTGGCCTCTTTCTTCTTTTTGTTGAATACTTATCTTATCTCCGTAGGCGTAGCGGGCGAATGGGCCTGGAGCTACTATCTGCCGATGGGCATGTCGTTTGTGGTGCTGATGACTGGTGCAGGTCGTGCATTAGGTGTTGATGCCTACCTCGCACCGTATTATGATCGGTGGCTAGCAAAGCTCAGCGAACGTATCCCAGCGCTGGAAACCTTCATCCAATCGGCAGATGCGAGTGCCCAAACACAAGAGGTGTAGTCCCAACGATGCAGATTGCCGCCATTATCCCGGCTTTGAATGAAGAAACGACCATTCAAGCAGTGGTCGCGGCGGTGCCGCGCACGGTTGTGGGGCGTGTTATTGTGGTGGATAATGGCTCAACCGATGCCACAGCAACAATAGCGCAGGTGGCAGGCGCCGAAATTGTGCACGAAACGCGCCGGGGCTATGGGTATGCTTGCCTGGCCGGGGCGCGTGCCGCCGCCGAATGTGATATTTTGGTATGGCTGGATGGCGACGGCGCGGACGATCCGCAAGAAATCCCCCTGGTGATTGATCCCATCCTGCGTGATGAAGCTGATTTGGTGATGGGTTCTCGTACGCGGGGCCAGCATGACCCCGGCGCGTTATTGCCCCATGCGCGCTTCGGCAACGCTCTTACCGCGCGCCTGATGCGTTGGTTATACGGCATTCACCTGACCGATCTGGGGCCATTTCGCGCTATCCGGCAACCCGTCTTCGCCGAGCTTGATATGCGCGAATTGACCTATGGCTGGACAACTGAAATGACCGTGAAAGTGGC
>DAOTVD010000291.1:0-3953 GCA_034437075.1 Anaerolineae bacterium | reverse complement strand
CGGACAAACAAGATGATTACCAAGGCCAGCTTTCGCTATTGGCATCAAGCCACATATCGGGCCGCATCTGAAAGAGTGAGCAGCAGAGAGAGACGCTTGCGCATGAGCGAATCACGCTGCTACCGACACATCCGACACACCGACAACCGACGACAAATCTTACATTCTTCATAAATAGGCCTAAATCTGTCGTTTTTGTCGGTATTGTCGGTTGTCGGTACTGTCATATGCGTACCGACAAGCCATCCGACAGGTTTTTGAACAACGAGAAGTGCATCTTCACCGGTAATCTGAACGCCTCAATGTAATTTTCTGTCAACTTCCCGAACACCGCCCAAACAACACCCGGCTATGCTAGCCTCCTCGCATCCCCAGTGGAGGTCGTCGCATGCCGCGCGCGCTCATCATCGGAATCGCTTTGCTCGTCCTGGCGCTCATCATCGCCGGAGTTGCCGCCTTCGCCGCAACCCACCGCGACCGACGTCCCGCTGCAAACCGTCCGCGCCTCGGTGGTCATCGCCTACGACGAAAATGCCAACGGGAGCATCGACGTCGCCGAAGGGGTGCGCGGCATCTCTGTTCGTTTGGTCGAGCGCGGCACCAATCGCGTGGTCGCACATGCCTTCACCGATGCGGGCGGCTTTGTCCAACTCGAAGCGGCGACCAACGCACCCGTGCAGCTTGTCGTGCCTTATTTCGGCGAGACTTGGCCCGTCGGCAGCCGCGCGGCCGAGACCTTTACGCTGCTCCTCTCGCCCGGCAACCAACCAGGATTGATCCCATGAACCGATTTTTGAAACACGCTCGCTTCATTTATATGCTGTTGGTCGTGGGACTGCTGCTCGCCTTCCCCGCGACCGCATCCGCCCAAGTCCCCGACCCCGGCTCATGGGTGGACGACCTGACCCAAGACATTGAATTCATGGTCGATGGCCTGTGGTACGATGTGCTGCACCTCCTCGCGACAGTGCAATGGTTCCTCATGCGCGTGATGGTCATCGCCGGGATTATCGTCGAACTGGTGACCGACTTCATCGCGGAGCAAGCCTTCGCGCCGCTCATCGTCAGCAGTCAGGGCCAGTTCGGGGTCGCGGTCACGATGGGCTTCACCATCGCTATGTTCGTCCTTGGCCTGAGTTATATGATCGCGCATTTCATCCGCCTGCAAGTCGTCGATCTACGTAGTGCGCTCGTCTGGTATGCGCTCGCTAGTCGTCGCCCGCTACGAGCCCGCCCAAGAGTTGACCCGCGAGGGCGTCCTTTCGACTGATACCGAAACAATCGCGCCCATCGCCACACCGACGCCCATTATCCCGACCGCGACGCCTCTCCCCGCGCGCGATTTGCTGTATGTTGAGTTGGTGAGTGCGGCGACCTCGCCGGATGGTTATCTCGTGACCGAATTGCGGCTCTCAATGATCAATACGAAACCGTGACGCTTTATCCCGACGACATCCGAATCGCGTTTGGCAGTCGGCCTAATCCGCCCGGGCCGTGGCAAGCCGCCGAGGGCTTTGATCAACTGACCATCTTGCCGGGTCAAGCGCTGGATTTGAGTATCACTTGGGCGTGGGATGAATCAGCTTTTGCTGTGGTGAGAGTATTTTCGTACCTATTCCTCATCCAGACCGAGTAAAAACAATTTAAGCTTGCCATCGTTTCCTAAGCTTTATTGCTTCTGTGACATTGTCGTATGTTGGCATAAGTTGGGCCCTTGATACGCCTTCTATCCACAACAGTTTGAGCAATTCACCTGCTTCGGATGCAGGTAGTGTAAGTTTGCGAAGAAAATCACCTGTCTCCTCTGCTAGTCCCAGAACGTCCTCTATGGGAAACCAATGGCTTCGTCGCAGGTAGCGGTAGTTCGCTAGTGAATCATAGCTGAATAGAGCATCTTGAGCATGAAGGAATCCTATAGTATTTCTTGGAGGGCGCACAAAAACAACACCATTTGCAGCAATGCGATGAGTCCGATGTATATTCTCTACGCGGCGATTTATTGCCCAAACCGCAATTGAGTAATCAGTTTCATCGGGGTCTACATTCTCCGCAGCAAAGAAAGCTGCAAATAAGGGATTTCTGGTCCAATCAAGCAGACGAGTCGCAATTCCGTGATGCTGTGCCAAACCAAATACACTACTATTCGGTAGATCAATTTCTTTGGGAAGTTTATCGCCGCCAATATAAAGAAATGATTGTCTTGCCATAATTCCCAAGTGATCTGTCAAAATACGCGCCAAAGGAGCAATCCCGTGACCTGGCACTTTAACTTGGTTACCATCCCAAATGGGCAATCCTAAATTGTCCGCTACACTGACGAATTCAGCCACAACTTCTACTTCTGAAAAAAGTTGGCTGAAGAATTCTACTAAAATCTCTTGTTTACACTTTTCAGCATTTTCGATAATGTGCTGAGCGTCATTCTCGTCTTTTGCGAAGTATTCGATATGGGGCAAAAGATCGTTACCTTGAAGGGCATCTCTTATTTGACTCTCCCAGCCCGTTTTCGTTGCTTCCAATATTGGCTCTTGACGCCATGCCTTTGGCAACAGTTTCCAATTCTCTTGTTGATGCCCGCGAAAAACCCAACTTGACTCCATCGCTTCTCTATCGGGAAGCCAATCGTTGTTGGTCAATCGTAATGCTCGGAGTAAATCTTCAGCTCTCTCAAAATGTCTATGTTCAAAACTCATGAATATCTCAATTAACTTGAATACAACAAGACCGATTTTTCCATTATATTATAACGAAGCCGCCTCTGTTTTTCCCCAATTGTCAGATTCCCAAACAGCCTAAATCCACCCCTCATATACCATTCTCTCCGTAACGTAAGCGAATAGCTGTTCGGAGGTTTTTCATCCATGGGTGAAGTCAGTACCGCCATTGAGGGATTCTTCACTGATCTGCAAGACTTGCTGCAAGTCATCGCGCCCATCTTCGCTTTCCTGGGTGTTGTGGGACTTGGCATTATGTATATGGGATCTTCCTTTCCTATTATTAGTGACTGGAAACGCAACAACCCCCAAGCTGCATCCAGCGTTGTGATGGGCCTCGTTTTCGTCCTGCTGGCCTCGTCCGTCGCCAGCCTCATCTCGTTCACCTAGATCGTCCGCGAGGGGCCACCCGGCCCCTCTTTCCCTGAAGGAGTATGGTCGCTGAATTCAAATCGCACGTTTTGCGACGTGAAGAAAAAGGCATGTTCGGCATCCCGTTTAAGCGCTTGCTGGCTGCCGGGATGGTCGTCGTGGTAGCGTTTACTGTCGCGCGCATGATCTTTCCCGTCGGAGCCATTCCGCTCGGTGGCGTGGGCTTCATCGCCGCGCTGATCCTGAGTGCGCAAAGTGGCGGCCTCAGCCTCTACACGCGCCTGCTGTATCGCCTGCGCGGCTGGCTGATTATCGCCGCCGCGAATGCGCCGACCGGCCTGCCCGCGCGGGTCGCCGAGACGCTCGAACTGCCCACGCACATGGTCGCGCTGGATGGCGCAGAGGTCTTCGCGCCCGGCGAAAAGGTCGGCGAGATCGACCTGGCCGCCTGGGAGACCTACGCCGCGCCGGATGAACCCGGCCAGGGTCTAATTTTCTTGGAGGATGTCTGATGGTCACTCGTCGTAAGGATGACTCACCCGCGCGCACGGTGCTGATTGAACCCTTCGACCTGATGATGCACGCCACCGAAGAGGGCGTGACCGCGTTGCAATCGCGTTTCTCAGCCTGGCTGCGCACGCTGGATGGCCCCGCGCGCTTTCTGTGTTGGCAAATGCCCGCCGACCTGCACCCCAAAATCACGGCAGTCGCGACGACCGCGCGCGAGATCGATGATCGGCAACGCGCCGAAATGTGCATGAGTTATCGGCGTTTCTACGAGAGTTTGCAATCCGACGCTGAGTTCCAGCGCGCGCTGTGTGGCATGGTCGTCTGGACGGATGAAGCAGGCGGCACCGTCGCCAATGG
>DAOTVD010000290.1:0-6560 GCA_034437075.1 Anaerolineae bacterium | reverse complement strand
TATTCGGCGCTTGGTGAGCGAAACGAACGAACAAGCGTTTGGTGAATTGGGCAAGGTCGAAGACCTGGCGCGGCGCACGACGAAAGAAATCCGGCATATGTTGTTTACCCTGCGTCCGCTCATCCTAGAAACGCAAGGTTTGCTGCCCGCTTTGGAGCAACTCGCCGAGAAAATGCAAGATACCCACCAGTTGCAAGTTGTCTTGGAACCTCAGCCCGGCATCGACCGCCTGCTGGATACCCACACCCAGGGCGTCATTTTTTACATTATCGAAGAAGCCGTGAACAACGCGCGCAAACATGCCCAATGCCAACATGTATGGGTGCGCTTGTTCCAGCAAGAGACCTATCTGGTGACCGAAGTTGAAGATGATGGGGTGGGTTTTGACCAACTCGCGGTGGAAGGCGGCTACGACAAACGCGGCAGCCTGGGCATGGTCAATATGCGCGAACGCTCCGAGATGGTGCAGGGCAAGTTGCATATCGCCAGCGAAGAAGGCAGCGGCACCAAAATCAGCATTTTGGTGCCCTTGGGGGCCTCTGGCCCGGTTCAGTCATCTAGCGATGTCTCACCCAGCCCGAGCACGTCGCATATACCCAGCCCTCGCCAGCGGCAGATACCCCATGCGACCAAGCGTTCACCCAGTACTTAAAATACGCTACAATGGCGCCTACCTTGCGACCATCGTGACGCCATATGTCATGGTAACGCTCAAATTCAATTCAAAGGAGATTATGTAAATGCGTGTGTTGATCCTGGGCGGCGACGGCTATCTTGGTTGGGCCACCGCGATGTATCTGTCCAACAAGGGCCATGACATTGCCGTGGTCGACAATTTCATGCGCCGCCGAATGCATCTCGAACGCGGCACCGACAGCCTAACGCCCATCAAGCTACTTCATCAGCGCATTGATGCCTGGCAAGAAGTCAGCGGTCATAAAATTGAGTCATTCGTTGGCGACTTACAAGATTGGGATTTCACCAGCCGGGTGGTTAGAGACTTTGCGCCCGAAGCCATTATCCACTATGGCGAAATTCCTAGCGCGCCATATTCTATGATTGATGTGCATCATGCTGTGCATGTGCATCAGAACAACGTCGTTGGTAACTTGAACGTTTTGTTCGCTATGCGCGATATCGTGCCCGATGCGCACCTGATTAAGCTGGGCACCATGGGCGAATACGGTACGCCGAATATCGACATCGAAGAAGGGTATATTGAGATCGAGCACAAAGGGCGCAAAGACGAATTGCCCTTTCCTAAGCAGCCCGGTTCCTTCTATCACCTAACCAAAGTTCACGATAGCAACAATATCATGTTCGCTTGCCGTATCTGGGGCTTGCGCGCCACCGACCTGAATCAGGGTGTGGTTTATGGCATCGAAACGGACGAAGTGAACCAAGATGACCGCTTGCTAACGCGCTTTGACTATGACGAAAGTTTTGGCACCGCGTTGAATCGCTTTGCGGTGCAAGCCGTGGCCGGCGCGCCGCTGACGCTCTTTGGAGCCGGGACGCAAACGCGCGGCTTTTTGAACATTCGCGATACGCTAGCCTGCATCGAACTGGCGATGCTCAACCCTGCCGCCCCCGGCAAAATGCGCGTCTTCAACCAGTTTACGGAATACTTCTCGATTCTGGAATTGGCGCAGATGGTGCAAAAAGCCGGGCATCAACTGGGGTTGGATGTCAAAATCGCCCACTACGAAAATCCGCGTGTCGAAGCTGAGCAGCACTACTACAACCCGGTGCATACTAAATTGCTGGATTTGGGCCTGAAACCGCGCTTGCTGGGCGATACCCTCGTCGAGAGCATGATTAAGCGCGTCATGCAGTTCGAAGACCGCATCATTCCAGAAGCCATTGTGCCGCGTATCCGCTGGGCGAATGGTGATGTGCCCGAGCCAGTGAAGATTACGTCCTACAAGGAGGCAGGCGCCCCGGCCCCCAGTTCGGGCGACTAAGGCGCATTAGCCGATCGCTTTGGCCGCGCGCTGGATGTAGCGCGCGAGGCGTTCTGTTTCGGGCTGGCTAGGGGGGGTAGATTGCGCCGCCAGCAATTTACTCGCCCAATATAGCCAGCCCAAACGCGCATAGATGGTCGCGCGAGGAACGAAGCCCCGGTCGGCGTGGCTAAGCCGCGCGAATTCCCAACGAACCCAAACCCAATGTGTAGACGGCACATGTTCCCAATCCGGGTGGGTGGACCATAAGCCCAGTTCGGCGGCGAGGTCCCCCCAGTCGGCATTCTCCCAGCCAATCGCCAGAATGTGATAGCCATCCCACAGTAGTTTATCGAGCGCATAGGCGCGCCGACATAAGCCAATGAGCACCGGGTCAGCCCATTGTTCAGGAATATTGGCCATCGCGCGTTCGAGCAGGTCGCGCAGGGTAGCGCTTTCGGGCACCTCGGCGGGCAGTATGCGCTCGATTTGGCGGTAGATGTCCGCCGGATTCTGGATGCCGTGGCCTTGCATGGGCACGGGGCGCGTATACGTAGCAAAGCTCATTTCGCCTGGCGCCCCAAAGGCGGCCATTAGGCGATGCCAGAGCGCATCCTCATCGGGCGCAGGCGGTCGGGCCAGTGGCGCGGCCTCCAGCCAGGACATTAACACTTGTGGCGTTTCCTGCTCGGTTTGGATGGCTAAAGCCTCCGGCCCCAGATTCACGCCAAAGTCGCGCAGGGCGCGTAAAACAGCGTATTCACGCTGGGCGGCCTCTGGGTTGTTGTAAGATTTCAATGCCAGGGGGCTGTCCGCGTCAGGTGGCCAGGCTTGCACGACATGCGCGCCATGTGGCACGATGCGCCACCCGTTTTCGGCCCCAATTGTTGTGACATCATAAGACAAGGTCGGCCATCTCCGCTATATAAGGATGTCCGGCATAATGCCCGTGATAGCGCTCGGGCAAGAGCGCTGCGAGCGCGCACATCAGGCGGTCGGTATCTTCGCGCAGGGCGTCTCGCCCTTTGGCCCCGTTAGGGGGCAGGTCGAAGGGCTTACCGATGCGCCCCTCGACACGCGGACGCAACGCGCGCCCGACATGGTCTGTGCCGATAATGCCCATGGGCACGATAGGCACTTGCGCGCGGCGCACCAAAAAAGCGGTGCCTTCCAAACCCGCTTTCAGTTGGCGGGTTTTGCTGCGTGTGCCTTCCGGCGCAATCGCCAGCGGATGCCCCGCCTTTAAGATGGCTAAGGCGGCCTTCAACGCTTGCCGGTCGGGCGCTTCTTGTTCGATCCAAACCGGGGCCGCAAACGTTTTGATGAACGCGCCCATCAGCGTCCCTTGATACTTCTTAGCTGTGAGCACCGGAATACTGCGAATACTTAGCGAAGCCGCCACCAGCCCATCAACGTAGCTCATGTGGTTGGCACTGACGATAAAAGGCGGCGCGGGGTAGTTTTCTAGGCCCGTCATACGATAATCGCTGAGCAAACGTAGGATTACAGTTGCCCCTGGCCGGGCCAGGGGACTCATACGGGGGATGGATTCGGTCGTCGTGGACATAGGGCTAGGGCCGGATGATTTCTACCTCAATCCCGGTTTCGGTTTCGCTATAGTCTACGACTGCGAACGCTCCGGTGACGCCTTCGGATCGGGCTTCTACTTCGATGAGGTTATCCAAGGCCCGTTGCAAGCGATCTTCCATTTCCTGTGTCAGAACGCCTACATAGGCGCGCGATGGATCGTTGGTCTCGTATATCTCATCAATCTGCATACTCAGGCGCCCGTCTTCGGCGGATAGTTCCACCGCGACTAGCGCGGTGAGATTAGTGGCGTTTGATTCGCCCTCGGGGATCATATCGAAACGTAATTCGATCCCATTATCCGTGAATTCAACCACCTGGGTAGAGCGCAACAGTTCATCTTCCACGCGCGTTTGCTCATAGCTTTGCAGGCGCACCGCCAGTTCGAAGTATTCCAAAAGCAACCTGGGGGGCGGTGCTTCTTCGGGGGCAGGCTCGTCGTCAGGTTCATCGTCTTCGGGCGCGTCGTCCACAAAATCCACGGGGGTAACGTCGGGATTCAGGTTAGAGGTGGCCGTAGGGCCCAATTCGAGCGTCGGCGCCAGGGTGCGGGTCGGGCGCGGGGTAGCCGTATCCTGAGACAAATCCACGGCGGGCGGCAGCGTCGGGTTCAGGATGCCTTCCGCAGGGACACCCGTCGCGCGGTTCGGGTCGCGCGTGGGGGTAGTTTCCAGGGTGTTAGCTTGGGCATTGACCGTCGGCGTAAAGGCTGAGGTTTCGGGAATATTAGGCGCGGTGGTAGGCGGAAGCGGGTTTTCGTCTTCCTCACAGGCCACCAACAACAAACTCAACATAAGCCATACGATGACCAAATTTTTCATTCGGGCGCGTCCTCTTTTCCGGTTGTTATGGTTTCACCATAGCCTAAAGGTCGGCAAACTGCAATCATGATTTACCTCGCCAGTCGGATGATGTCCAAAGGAAAAAAATCTTCGGCCTGATACACGGGCATTACGACATCTTGGCCCGGCACCAAACGGTAGAGGGCGTTATCCTCAAAGGCAAATGTTTCGGCGTTAAAGCGTGTGCCGACGAAGTATAGCGCTTGGTCATCCCCCACCAGGCCGGATTTATACAAGTCTGGCGAGGCGGTGAGCGATTGCGCGCCACCTGCTAGCACATCAACCTGATAAATATTCGTAACCAGGCTCCCATCCGGGCGGCTATCTTCCAAAATGATGAACAAGGCCGATCCATCATTCGCGAAGGCGGAGGTGATAACCGGTGTGGTGCGGTGGGGGAATTCGGCCAGGATAGTTGGCGTGCAAGTTTCGGTTTGCGCCCAACAAGCGGCCTCCAAGCGCCCTACTATGGCATGATCCTGAGTCCAGTAAGCCACAATCAAATCATCCGATTCTGGCACCCAGACGTAATCGGCCACTAACCCCGCCGTGCGCGGCCAGATGGATTGATTGTTTCCGTCAGTGTAGATGATCAAATCGCGAAATAGCGGATCGTCATCACTCAGGGCTGTATACGCCAGGGCATCCCCGGTGGGTGACCACTGAAGATTGAGCAGATCATCGTGGGTGGCCACCCGAGCCGGGTCGGTTCCCTGGGGCGTGGTCAGGAGCAAGCTTGTTTGTTCTGGGGATTCTTGCAACCAGGCGACCTCGGTGCGGGCCGGGTTAAAGGCCGGGCAATGCCAATTATTGGCCGTCGCGAGTTCGTAGGGCAGCGCCGCGCCCGTCTGCAAATTCACCTGATAGACGTAGGGCATTTGCCCGAAGACTTCCGGCTCATAGAGCAACACATCATCTTCGGGCAAATATTGTGGGGCGCAGGTGCTCCCGCTCGAAAAACGCGCTAACAGGCGATGTGTGCCCGCCGCTAAATCGACCCACGCGATCTGAACGTCCCCGCTTTGGGGGTCTGTAATGGTGACCAACAGCGCGGGTGGGGTCGCCTGCGCATATGCCGTCAGGCTCACCCCAAACAAGATGCTTATCCCCAGCATGAAAAAACGGCGCATTATTCGACTTCAACCGCCATAGCGACTGCCTCGCCGCCGCCCAGGCACAGAGCCGCAACGCCGCGCTTTAAGCCGCGCTGCCGCAGGCTATGCACTAGCGTCACCAGCACGCGCGTGCCGCTGGCCCCTACGGGGTGCCCTAGCGCAATCGCGCCGCCGTTAACATTCAGCTTTTCAGTAGGCAGGTGATAGCCCTCTCGCGCTAAACCCGCCACATCGGCCAGCACTTGCGCGGCAAAGGCTTCGTTGATCTCGAACAAATCGACATCATCTATCGTCCAACCCGCTTTTTCTAGCGCAATCGGGATGGCTTTGACCGGGGCGTAAAATATCCAACGCGGTTCGAGCGCGGCCTGGCCATAGCCCACGATGCGCGCCAGCGGGGTGTGCCCGTGTTGCTCTGCATACGCGCGACTGCTGACCACCACCGCCGCCGCGCCATCGTTCATGCCCGGCGCATTCCCGGCTGTGACGCGACCATCCGCCAGGAAGGCAGGCCGCAACCCCGCCAAGGCTTCTAGGGATGTATCCGCGCGGATGGCTTCGTCAGTTTCTACCGTAACCGTGCCTTTACGTTGTGGTACGTCTACCGGCACGATTTCAGCCTTAAAATGCCCACCCTCGGTGGCGGTGGCGGCTTTCATGTGGCTGTAATACGCGAATTCGTCCATTTCTTCGCGCGCCACTTCCAGTTGATCGGCGATAAATTCGGCAGCCTCGCCCATCGACCAATCGACCAGATGGCACCATAGCCCGTCGTGCTGCACCGCGTCCAAGATTTCGGATTTGCCATATTTATGCCCACTGCGGCGTTGGGTATCCAAAAACGGGCTGTTGGACATACTTTCCGTGCCGCCTGCGACGTATAAATCGCCATCATCGGCCTTAATGGCGCTGGCGGCGAGCATGACGGTTTTTAGGCCACTGCCGCAGACTTTGTTGACTGTCACGCCGCCCACGGTCGGCGGCAATCCGGCGCCGATCCACACCTGGCGGGGTGGAGCTTGCCCGGTGCCCGCGCTGACGACATTCCCCAGAAAAAATTCATCCACCTGTTC
>DAOTVD010000289.1:0-2722 GCA_034437075.1 Anaerolineae bacterium | reverse complement strand
AACACGATCACCAGCGAAACAACCAGCACAATCCGCGCAAGCCCTAGCATCTTGGCCAAACGCCCCTGGCTTTTTTCACGCGCGGCAAAATATTTCAGCGCCTTAGCCGCAGCCTCTCGCACTTTGGGGTCTTCATCGGCCTGGCGATAGACATTTGAAATATCAATAATCGCCTCTGGGTTGCCATGTTTGACTAATTGAGTAATCGCTTTGCGGCGCGCTTTCGGATCATCATCACGCAATTGTTCTAGTAGCGTATCGAGTTTATCATCCGCCATAGCATATCTCTTTTCCTCAATAGCCCTATTCTCTCATGCTGAGCACGATCTAGCCAGATACGGTGAACACACAATTCCCAGAGTCGACTTCGTTTTCTGTACCGGGCCCAAAATCTTCGTAACCATCGTTGATCGCTTCATCCCAGGTCAGCCGAAAAGTCACCTCGTGGCGACCTGGCGCTAGGGTACCCACCGGAACATACCAGTAGACATACCAGTTACCATCGCGTTCCTGGCGCATCTCGGTCTGGAAATCTTCGTAATTTTCTAGCAAGCGCCCATCCAACAACACTTCGTATGCTCCATGGTCGAGATGATCTTGCATGAGTTCGGGACGCGCTACAAACCAACTCCACCAGATCGACACCGTTTGATTGCTATTGATGGCAGGCGGACGCACATTCACCTGGCGACAATAGGCCAGCACGTTGCGGTCGCTCAGGCGATCACTAGGAATGGTGTCGGGGGTTGGCCCTGGCGTCTGAGAACCATCCGGCGTGCCCGTCACAAAAGGCGCGGGCGTCACATCTAGGTCGGGGGTTGGTGTGGGGCCAATGGTAGGGGGGATATAATCGCCGATGTCCAACAAGGTTAAATCGATCCACCCTTCAATAATCCGCTCTTCATCCTCATCCAAGAAGCGGACTAAGGCCCAGCCTTCGTCCTGGCTGGCGCCGTGGATTTCGACCACCGTACCGGGCGGAATGCTCAGGATCGGTTGCTCTTGATAGGATGGCCCAACGCGCACGTTCACATTAATCGAGGATACTAATTGCCCGGTAACGGGTGGGGTGGGGGTAAGGGTAAGGGTCGGTGTTGGGGTAATCGGCGTCGCCGTGCTGGTCGGCACGGGTGTATCGGATGGCGTCGGGGTATCGGATGGCATCAGCGTTGCGGTAACGCGCGGCGTTTCAGTAATGAAAAACGGCAGAACCGTAATCGTCGGCAAAGCCGTGGGTGGCGCACTCGCTTGTTCTTCTACGGGGTCGCAAGCAGCGACGAGATTCAGCATGACCACAAGCAACAGGCTTAGCATGACGGTGATGGATACGTGAATGCGGTTCATACAGCGATGCTCTAATTCAACGGACAACAAATACCAAGGATACCACAATTAGCACTTGCCGGACTCAGAAAAAATGTGCTAATCTGTGAATAGATGAGACAAGGCGAGTATGATGCGTCGTCGCGACCGTCAAAACGAAGTTTTAGTGGCCATTATCGTGATTGTGGCGATGGCGTTTGCCTTTGTATTTAGCATTTTGCTTTCGTTGGGTAATGAAGAAGCACGCCAAGAGGCAACAGCCATCCCAGCGCCGAACACCGAGCCACCGCCCACGCGCGAAATCGCGATACCCCCTAGCAGCAGCCCGACTTTAAGCACTACATCATCGCCAACACCTACCGACACCCCAACCCTGACCGCATCTCCATCGTTAACCGCCACCCTGACACATACTCCAACCGTTACCCCTTCGGCGACCGCAACGGATACACCCAGCCAACCGCCCACAGCTACAGCGTCAAACACACCATCCGATACGCCACGCGCTACCGAGACGCTGACCCTCACATCAGAACCCAGCGCGACGCGCACGCCCAGCCGTACCCCCAGGCCATCCCGCACACCAACCACGACACCGAGCGACACGCCGCGCCCGACCCAAACCACGGTAGAACGGCAAGCTTCGCCAACTCACCCTACAGCGACCCCTACCCCATGCCAACCACTATCAAATTGGGAAGTCTATACGGTAGATCGCGGACAAACGTTTTTCAGCATTGCTCGGGCAGCGGGCCTGACTGTAGAGGAACTGGCCCAGGCGAATTGTCTTACCAACCCAGAACGCATCCTCGCCGGGCAAACCCTGCGCATTCCACCCGGAACAACGATTAACGAGGTCATCGCCAACGACGCGGCCACCCAAGATTGCGCCAGCCCGAATGGGCAACTCTTGGCGCCCCAACCAGGGGAAAGCCTAGACGGTTCGGTTCAACTGATCGGCATTGCCGACGGCCCCGATTTTCGGCGGTACGTGCTATCTTGGGGAGCCGACCGGCCAGACCGCCAGAATATCCAATATCAAAGTTTTGCCGAGGAGTTTACGCCAGTGCCATCACCAGGGCCACTTGGGGAATTCCCTAGCGATGCTTTCGAACCGGGCTTATATTGGTTTCAATTACTGGTCATGGACTCGCGAGATCGCGAACTCGGCCTATGCGCCATCCGCGTACGGTTTCGCTAGTCAATCAAGCCGATGATACCGGCTATGGTCAGCAACAGAAAAAAGAATATCATCAGCAAGAGCATTGCCGCCAAGCGACCACTTTCTTGCTCGATGGTTAGCGGCTTGTCCTCATAGCTCACTTCGCCGAGCAAATCGACCCGAACATCACGATTCATACGATCACGCGTCAAGCGCGCAGCATAATCAGATTGGGTG
>DAOTVD010000288.1:0-5374 GCA_034437075.1 Anaerolineae bacterium | reverse complement strand
GCAATCGAAGTGCATGATGGTCGGTACACAGATTGTAAACACAACCGACGAGGAACATGCCCGCTTCCAGTGTTTTGGCCTGGCGAGCCAGGTGCCGGGTGCGACGCGACAGGCAGGCCAGACATTGACGAAAAGTGGCATTGAGCCGCTCGATGAAAGCGGTGTTGATCACGCCCGCTTTTTGGCTCACTAGCAGACATCTATCCACCTGTTGGGCGTCGCCCTGCGCGATTCGCCGCTCAATCGACAAGCTACCTGCTGTCCGGCGTTTGACGACCTGCACAATGTTGATGTTGGACCAAGCGATCAGACGAGGACGCCCCACGTTACCCGTGGGCAAGGGCGTACGAAAGGCTTTCTGAAAGGCATCCACATAACTCACGAGTCCATCAACAGCTAATAGCAACGGACGACATAGCGCAACGGCGCGAATTTGATCGGCCAAGGCCCGAATCAAGTGCTTATCACGTTTCGCGCTGACCACGCCACCGAGCCATAAGCGCGTGGAAACCATCATGGCCATCGCCATCCAGATGGTGCCTTTCTGGGTTTTGACTTTGATCTCATCGGCTTGTACCTGTTGCAGATCAAGCTGACTGGTGCCGACAACTTGCTTGTGCACAGCTTGACAATGATCGCCGGCCTTCAACTGCCAGCTTCGTACCGTGCGCTCATCCAAGCCAAACGCCATTACGATTGCTTGCACCGGACACCCAAATGCCAACAAAGTCACCACGATGACGAAGACATTCGCCTCATGCTTGATACCAAACATCGCCGTACCCTTACGGATGCTAAAGGTCTTGCCACAAGTCCGACACATGCAGCGTTGCTCTTTTTGACTGTGAACACCGATATTGCCTTCTCCAATTTTGCCCCTATCTGGGCATGCCTCATTCCGGCAGAATTCCTGGTGGGGGTTCATGGCTTCTCACTCCCTGTTTTTCGCAAAACAAGTGTGTAAGCCAACCCCTTTTTTTGCTAGACCACGTTATTGTGTGGCGCTACCGCCCTCGGTTTTGGCAGAAAAAACATTTGTGTTTGTTTTGAACTGTCCACAAGTTTTAAATTATGCCGATTGCTATTGCCGAAATGGGTACACTCTTGAGTTTACCCCCCTCTTGGCGCGGGCCCCGCTGTGCGGGGTTCAGTCGGCTGCGCCGACCCCCTAAGCCATCCCCCCGCATCGGGAGGGAGAACTTACGCGGGCGCATCATAGCCCCTCCCCGAATTCGGGGAGGGGTCATTATTTTTCTGGAAAAGCCTTACAGGGCATACCCGCTACATCTTTAGCCAGGGATGCAAGGGCAAAAGCTCGGGCAAGGTGGGGTCGCAGGTTTGCAAATGCGTAATCGTCGCTTCGGGGCTCAGCGCGCTATAATGTTGTATATTCCCGGTGCCACATACATAATGGACAATCTGCATTAGCCCTGGGAAGCCCTGGCCGATGGTCACCAACCAGCCCGCTTTACGATGGCGCACGCCGTTGGCTAGGCGCGCATGTTCGGCCCGCTCAGGAAAAACCGCCACCAGACGCCGAATGTCGAGGATAAGATGAACGGTATCGGCGGTGCTCTCCTCCATCATCCGTATATACTGCGCGTCAAATTGCTGCGCAGCGTCAAGCGCAATGTCATCCCATAATTGCCCCACAATCACCCGATCTTTTCGGTACCACTCTATTCGGGAAGGCATGGTATCTAGTCACTCGCGGCATAATCGACAATAGTGAATATTGTAACAAAATGTACCGACTCATATCTGTGCGGACTTTTACGTAGACTCCCTACGTAATAATATTACGTAAACCCCCGTGCTAAGCTGATTAGGGCATACGCCATCCCAACCCTAGAACGTCCATTGTAGCACGCGGATAGCCGCGCGAAATGTCCGATATAGGGGCCAGTTTGGAAACGAAACGGGTAAACGGTTGACAGGGGGTGTTTTTTGTTTTGGAAAAAACTCAGCCCCCATGCGAACCCCGTTGCGGGGGCCAATGCGTGGGGGCCGAATGGCTTCTGTGATGAATAACGACGGCGTGCCGCGCTATTTATCGTCTACGGGTGGGGTGGCCACGGTGCCGCCGCTATTGCCAGGTTGCACGCCCGTGCCGGGCTGAAGCCCCCCACTCGCGGTCGGGGTTGGGGTTGGGCTGGCGCCAGGTTGCACACCCGTGCCGGGCTGGGGCTGCGCATCGCCAGCGGGCACCGTGCTACTGACTTCCGTTAACGTGAAGGAAAAGCTCGTGCGGCCTTCCTGATACGCCGGATTATTCTCCGCCGGATTCGAGCGCGCGAATTGGAAGCGGTTCACAGTAGCGAAGACTATATGCAAGCCATCCTGGAGCAAGGACACATCGTCCAGCAGCGCGGTGGTATTGCCGTCGGGGGCCGCATTGTCATTGACGGCCAGGATATGGCCTTGCGGATCGAGCAACCACAGCAGGGGGTCGAAGTCGTTGCTTTCCATGCGAATATCGACCACCTGGCCGCCGGGCGTATCCACGAATAGGTAATACACCGGCTCGGAGTTGCTGTTGTTCAGGGTGATCGTCTCATTCGCGGGGGGGCGGTTGCCGCCGACGCGCAATTCATTGGGCCCCATGGTGGCCGGGGGCGTCGCGCCCGTCATGGTGATGGTGTAATCGGTGGGCGTGGTTGGCGGGCTCTGGATGGCCATCACGCTAAAGGTCGTCATCAGCACCAGGTAGGTATCATCTGCTGGAATCTGAAAATCGGTGATGCCCGCTAGTAAACCATCGGAGTCATCGTTATGTGTCCACACCTGGCCGAATGAGCCCATCAGCACCAGGTACGTATCCAGAGACGCGCCTTCGGGAATACTAGTCGTGATGGTCACAAGATCGCCCGCCGAGGCGTTGAAGGTGTACCAGCGGCCCAGGATATCGGGGCCGACAGTGCCGCGCGCAGGTTGGCCAGAGACCAGGATCGGCAAGAGCGCGCGCGGGCCATTGCCGCCGGGGCCCGTTATGCCGGCTCCGGGAGCCGCGCTTGGGTCATCGGCGCCAGGCAGGGGGATGGCGGTGGGTTGTCCTTGTTGGGCGGCGGCGCCTTGCGAAAAACCGGGCACATCGTCGCCGACGCTGGTGGGGGTGGGGGTCGGGCCTTGCGCGAACGCCGCTGGCGCCAACATCAACGCTAGCACCAGGCAAACGAAGGCCGATAAACGCACTATACTCATTATGCTTTGTCCTTTAATCGCTATCTACATTTAGGGTGTAAAGGCATGTCACATGTCGCAGTATAGGCCGCTTTACAAACGGCGCAATAAACTAATAGTGCAAGCGTTAAAGAATCCACGCGAGAAAATGCGGTTATCAGGTTGGCGTATGAAAAAAGGCGGGCAAGCTCGGCGGAGCCTGCCCGGCAGGGTCGCAATTTAGCGCGCGAAGCGGCGCTGCTCGGGGGCTAGCGAGGCCGTGGTGGGGTATTCGACATTCTGGCTGCCGGGCACATGGGCCAAGACCTCGCGCCAAAGCGGATGGTCGCCCGCGTGGCGGTATTCATGTTGCCAGACAATCTGGTTGCCGTGGGCCAAAAACAAGCCGGGCATCTGCCAGCTATCGCCCACGACCCGCCCCCCGACGTTGCCCTTGGCCGTGGCGCGCACCGAACATGCCCATACTTGCGGGCCGAATAATTGCACCATATTGGCACGTTCTAGGCCAAAGGCCGTGTAAAAATAGCGCGGCACGTCGGCCACATAGGCGGCATCTGGCCAGAAATGACCAAAAAAGGCGCGGCCTTGCGCTTCGGTGCCTTGGTAGAAGAACAGCACGCGCGGGTAAGCGGGCGTGGCCTTCACAACGCGGCGCAAATCCGTGACGACTTCGCGGCAGAAAATACAGCCAAAATGGCGCAAAAAGACCAAGAGTGTCGGGCCATTACTCAGTTGATCGCGTAGGGTTCCGATGGTCAGGTTGACGCCCTCGACGGGGGTATCCAGTACGGCGGTGGGAATTTTTTGCATAACGCTACAGTTGCTCCAATACAATTTTGGCGGCGGCGTTGGCGGCGATAATTTTGGGTTGGAAACCTCTTGAAAGCCATCCACAGAGGCTTATGTGGGGGTGATGAACGTAGATGACTCCCAATGAGATATTCCTGCAAGTATAATAACGTGTTAAGGTGGTGCTAGGAATTAATGTTTACGAAGTATCGGATGAGAAGCCCTTTATGCGCGTTATGCGCGTTACGCGCGGCGGGCTCTGTTAGGCTGAGAGCTATCGTTAATGGTTTATGCTTTACGGAGGTTCTCGTTATGTCCGATGATATGCCCACCCCAGCGCCCGAGCCCACCGACGAGGCGCCCGCCTGGTTGCCCGAACGGCTAGAACGCGCCCGGCGTAGCGCCATCCAAGCGGTGTTGGATGACCTCGGCTATGCGGATGTGGACGCCTTGCGCGCGCATCTGGATGAACAGGCCGGGCACGTACAACGCTTACAAGCTGACCTGGACACCGCCCAGGCGGCCCACGCCGCCGCCCAAGCATCCGCGCGCCGCGCAGCCCTGGATGCCGCCTTTCAGTTGAGCGTGGCCGCGCATGAATTCATCGACCCCGCCGAAGCACGCGCCTTGCTGAATTGGGACGCGGTGCATGTGGACAATGCCGGGGCCGTGCATGGGATGGCCGAGGCCGTCAATGCGCTGGCGGGCCAACGCCCGCACTTGCTGCGCCGCCGCGCGACGCCTTCGCTGGAAGCCACTCGCCAGGGGGCGGATGGGGGCTTTGGGCCACAAACCGCCCGCGAACTCCCTCCCGAGCAACGCGACGCGCTGCGCCGCCGCTTCAAACTGCGCTAGAACCATTCAGCCTATGCTCATCTGAGGCGCGTATAGTTATAGTCACATCAAAACAAATCGGCACCCCCGATGGGAGAACAGCATATGCTACGCCGCATTCTATACACGACCCGCTCAGCCTGAGCGGGTGAAAGCCATCTAACCTGCTCGGCGGATTGTGGCGCGCCGGGGAATGCCAGCGAGGCCGCACTCATGAATCGCCTGGAAGCCAACGATCTGATGGATGGACACTTTCCGCCGAACGCGGACGAATAAGCCCAGCGGAGGCGTTCGCGCGTTGCTGTACCGATACAAGTTTCAGTTTGCTTGGCGCTAAAAAGGTCAAGGTGTGGTCAAGCCGTAGGGGCGAGGCATGCCTCGCCCAAAAATAATAACGCTTCGGTCGAGGCGGGTCTCGCCCTTACAAAAACTAACCTTATGCAACATAACGCCAGAGACCCTAAGGCTTTTCCAGAAAAATAATTACCCCTCCCCATCCCCCTCCCCGAATTCAGGGAGGGGCTATTATGCGCACGAGTAAGTTCTCCCCCTGAATTCGGGGGGAGCTAGA
>DAOTVD010000287.1:0-3186 GCA_034437075.1 Anaerolineae bacterium | reverse complement strand
ATCTCTTTGTTTTTCCAGGTGGGCTAGCGCTGCTGTTCATGGGCCTGGTCTACACCTGGGCGAACGGTAAATTGCTGGCCCGGATGCAGAACCGGGTAGGCCCGCGCTGGTTTCAGCCCGTGGCCGATACGGTCAAGCTGATGGCCAAGGAAGACGTGGTGGCCAAGGGTGCTTCCGGTGGTTGGTTTATGTTGCTGCCGGTGCTGGGCCTGGCTGGCGTGTTGACCGCTGGCTTGTATGTGCCGCTGCTGGGCTTGCCTGCTGCGTATAGCTTCGAAGGCGATCTCATCGTCGTGGTGTATCTGCTGGGCTTGCTGTCGTTTAGCTTGGGCCTGGCAGGCATGATGCTCAAGAACAGCTTCGCGCAGATCGGTTCGGCGCGGGCGTTTACCCAGCTTTTCGCCTACGAAGTGCCGTTTATGATGGCCATGCTCGGCCCGGCCTTTGTGGCGGGTACTTGGCAAATTTCGGAAATTAATTCGTATTTCGGCGGTCAGTGGGTGCTGTTCTTGCAGCCCATCGGCTTTGCCGTTGCGATCATCAGCCTGATGGCCAAGCTAGAAATGCCGCCTTTTGATGCGCCTGTAGCCAAGACGGAAATCGTCGCGGGGGCCATGACCGAATACACCGGGCGCGGCCTGGCGTTGTTCAAGCTGGCGCATGGCGCCGAACTCGTCATCGGCCTGACGCTCGTCGCGACGCTCTATCTGGGCGGCATCGGCAACCCGATTAGCTTTTTGCTGAAGACAGCGGGCTTGCTGGTCGTGCTAGTGAGCATTGAAGCCTTGGTGACGCGCTTGCGCATCGACCAGAGCGTGCAGTTCTGGTGGCGCTGGGGCATTATCCTGGTGCTGGCGCAGTGGGCCATCATCATCCTGGTCGAAGGCATGCTATAGAGCGGCGTATAGAAAAGAAGGTTTGCGATGAATCTCGGAACGATGTTAAAGGATATTGTGGCTTCGGCCTTCCGCAACCCCAGCACAGGTTTGTATCCCTATGAACCGGCTGTGATCAGCGACCGCGCACGCGGCAAGCTGCACTATACGCCCGGCAAATGCACGGGGTGTAATCTCTGCGTGAAGGAATGTCCGGCGGATGCTATCGAAATCATCACGCTAGACCGCAAAGCGAAGCAGTTCGTGGTGCGCTACGAGCCCGACCAGTGCATCTACTGCGGGCAATGTACGCTTAATTGCCGCTTTGATTGCCTAGAACTGGTGCCTGGTGACTGGGAACTGGCCAGCACGGCGCATAATTTTGAAGTTTACTACGGTACACCGGAGGATGTGGCGCGTGTCTTGGCAGGACCACCTGAGCCAAGCGCTGACGACGCATGAGCGCGTCGTGATCGTAGGGGTGGGGAATGTCTTGTATGGTGATGATGGCGCAGGGGAAGCGATCATCACCGGCTTGCAAGGGCGTTACACCACCCCCCCGGCGGGTCAATTATGGCTCTACGGGGGCACCGCGCCAGAAAACCTGCTGGGCAAAATCTGCGATTTTAATCCCGGCTTGGTGATCCTGATTGATGCGCTGGACATCAACGCGCCGCCTGGCAGCATTCATTGGTTAGACTGGGCGGCCATTGATGGTATCAGCGCGACCACGCATAGCTTGCCCCTGACCATGTTAGGGCGCTACCTGGAAGAAATGTGCGGGGCGCAGGTGGCCGTGCTGGGTATTCGCGCGGAAGTCGCGACCTTGCAGCAGGGGCTTTCTGCGCCTGTAGCGGGGGCCGTGGAGCAGATTCTGACCGCGCTCAATCCTGCATAAAATATACCCGATTACATATAGGGCTTTAACCTCAGATTGCCCGATTCTTTAGGACGGCTTGCTGATGTCAGCAGGTCTATACGTCTGGTATAGTGAACATAACGCTGTCAGATTATGTCCTAAAGAATGACTATGTTATTAGCGCGTCGTACCCAACAAATATCGCGTTTATTTTGGATGGCTCCGGCTCGATGCAGGCCGATTTGCCGGATGGCCAGAATCGGATTGTGGCTGCCCGCCGCTGGGCAGTATACCAGCGTCATCCGGGGCTATGACGAACGTGCGTTTGGGGTCTACACCATCATTTTGCAAGGCGCGTCTAGCTAACCTGGCGGGTTTGCACGCAATATTATCCCGGTGCCCGGCAGTTAGCGCGGGCATCGGGTTGTTGTATGATAGGGGGATGACGGACACCAAACCGAAGGGATACAACATGAGCGGCAAACAACTTCGCGTGATCGGCCTGTTGCTGGGGCTGGGGCTTTTGCTGGGGGGGTGCGATACGCTAGATGAGATACGCACCGATCCGCGCGTCACGCAGATCGAAGACGCGGAATTTTATAACGCGCTGCAAGACACGGTCGTGGATGTGCAACTGCCTATCTTGGTGTTGGGCCTGGTGAATCTCATGGCCGGGTGGAAGCTACGCCGCATCGGGTTGGTGATTAACGGTTTTGCCATCGGCGGGCTGATGATTTATACCTTTTTGCTGAATGCCGACCTAGGCGCGGATGATAACGTGCTCGTGGCGGCGGGCTTGGCGGGGGGCATCATCATCGGGATTCTGGCCTTCTTCTTGTATAACCTGATGGCGCTGGTTATCGGCGGGCTAATCGGCACGACGCTTATGGGCGGTGCCTGGCTGCAAGTGGCGGAGAACGTGCCGCCGCAAGTGTTGGTCTTTGCGACCACCTTTATCAGCGCGATGGTGATGTTTGTGGTCTTCCGGCTGTTTTTGGTCGCGTTTTCGGCGGTCATCGGTGCCGGGCTGCTGATGCTGGGTGTGCCGTTCGAGCCAGTCTGGGCGATTCCGGTGGCTATTTTGGGGGTGTTGATCCAGACGGGCATTGCCTGGAGCATCAAAGACGATATTTTTGATAACTTGCGCGGCGATCTAGGCGCAGCCGTTCTCGAATCCTTCGCAGAGATTCTCGGCCCGGCGATGCTGTTGCGCGAGCGTCAGCGTGGTGATTCTGCTCCAGTCTATCGAGGCGGGCCGTCATCGCGTAGCGCTCAAGCCGCCGAGCCGAAACCGAAATCTCCGCCAAAACCATCTCAGCAAAAACCCACCCCGAAGCCGACCTCGGCCAAGCCTGCTACGCCGCGTCCCCAGGCACCGCCCGCATCGTATAACCCACCAGCGCAGGGATATAACCCGCCTGCTTATAACCCGCCCCCCCAACACCCCTCGGC
>DAOTVD010000286.1:0-8384 GCA_034437075.1 Anaerolineae bacterium | reverse complement strand
TATTCGGGTGGCCTTCTAGCGGGCTGCCGGTTTGGCGCAGGGTGGGCAGCAAGGTCTGCGCGAAATACCCCGCGTGGGCCAGCGCGACATACAGCGCGGGCACGCCATGGCCCTTGCTCAGGATGAAGCGGTCGCGCGCGGGCCAATCGGGCTGGGCGGCGTCGTAGTGCATCAGCCCGCCGAAATACAGCACGGCTAAAATATCGATCATCGACAACGAGCTAGACGGATGGCCGGAACCCGCCTGGGTCGTGATTTCGATAATCTGGCGGCTCATCTCATAGGCTTTACGTTCCAAATCGTGGATTGTGTCGGGCGTTATCTGCCGGGGTTGCTGCATGATGGCTCTCCTGCTAGCTGTCTTTGCCTTAGCGTACCGTAGCGCGCGGCTTAGTGTGAGCGTCAGGCGGGCCTGGCGCGGTGGCCCATCTGGCCCATTTTGTGCGTAGATGGTGATTTTGGGCGCTAACCAGCACAATTTGCACGATACAGACAGGATGGCCCCGCCGATATATGCATCGAGGTTGTTTCGCCGGAAAGCGTCGCGCGGGATTACGGCGAAAAAATGGCCGAATACGAAGCCGTCGGCGTGCCGGAATACTGGATCATCGACCCTGGGCGCGAACGCTGCATCTTTTATCAACTGGATGACGCGCAGCGCTACCAGCTTGCCACACTCGATGCTGACGACACCTACCGCACAGAGCGTTTACCCGGCCTGGCGCTGCATGTGCCCATATATTATGGACTGAGCCACTGCCCAATATAATCGACGTTACAGAAGCTGTGCGGGCCATGCTCGGCGCATAGCAGGACAATTCTACTAAAATTGATTTTGGCTTGTCGATATTTGTGCATATTTGGGGTAAACTGAGACTACGAGTTCGCGTTTTCGGTGGGCAAAAGATCGCCCCTATAAACCACAATTAATTGCTTGCATGGAGCATACAATGGCCTTTACTCAAGAATGGATACTCCCTGACAAGATCATCTACGTGGCCTTTACAGGTGAGTTGACAAGCCAGCAAGTCTCGCAAGTCGATGTCAGCTTAAACCAAGCCCTAGATGAGAGCACCGCTAGCATGGTGCACATTGTCATCAACGATAGCGGGATTACGGCGATGCCGTCCATTACAAGCCTGCGCAGCTTGACCGTGGCTAGCCATCATAAACTTGGCTGGGTGGTTATCTACGGCAACAAGAATAAGGGGTTGCGCTTCACGACCAATATCGCCACGCACTTGCTAGGCTTCAAATTTATGTTTACGGAGTCTTATGCAGACGCCATGCAGAAATTATCCGACAACGACCCGAGCCTGTCCCCCCCAATCGACTTTAAGCCGTCGTAAACCGGGTCCTCAGAAGCCGATTACGAAGTGGAATAGCGCGGGTTTGATCGCTATCCCCGGCGCGGGGCGAACGCTGCATACCCCGCGCCATTGCATTATCAAGGCCTCCGCGTTTCAAGCATTAATTAATGGGTAAAGCGCAACCGCACATTATGCTGGGTCGTGGCATCGTATTTCATGCCATAATCTTCTTCGAGCGTTACCGCGTCGAAGCGTTCCAGGAAGAATTGCAGCGTGGCAATCCCAACACTGATGGCGTACGGCATCCCCGTACAGCCCCGTTCAAATAAGAGCGGGTCTAGCCAGGGAAGATAGCGGCGCCGCTCGGGGTCTTCGCGATTGAGCCGAAACGCTTGGGGGGCCTCCCAATAATCTGGATCAATCAGCATATCTTTGACACTGAGGATCATGATCGACCCTGCCGGAATGGTATACCCGGCCAGTTGTAGGTCGTGTTGCGCTTCACGAAAGGTCAGGTCAACGGGCGGGGTGCGGCGTGCGGCTTCTAAGAAGGCAGCGGTCAAGGTTTTGCGATCCGGGTTGGCTTTTAGGTGCTCCCATAGCGCGCGATCATGCGCGCAGGCGTAGAATGCCTCGGTGGTGACCTGGGCCAGGGTTTTGCTGCCGGCCTCGAACATGCCAATGACCGTGGCCTGGCGCTTTTCCTCGTCATATTCGGGGTGCCCCATGAGCGCCGTGAGCATCCCGCCGTCGTCGTCGTACCGCACTGCGGCAAATTTGTTGTAAAAGGTCTGGTAGCGCGCTTTGATCTGTGCCGAGACATCCGAGCGCATGACATGATCGACAAATTGGTCGGAGGCGAAGATCGTATCAAACAAGATTTTTGACGTGCCCGCGATGAGGTCTTCAAATTCGTGCACGTCCGCCCGCAGTTGGGCCGTATCGGGTTCGTAGGCGGGCACCATCAAACGCCCGATGAGCAAAAACATCATTTGCTTGATGTCGGTGGTGGTAATGCTCAGGTCATCCGCCGTATCGAAGCTCTCGGCCAGGCGGGCTTCGATGTAGCGCGCTTGCTTGTGGATGTTCTCGCCCCAGATGAATGATTTGATGACGGGTTGCATTTTGTGCCATTGGTGCATATCCGCCGTGATGATGTCGGCGGCTTGGTCGCCCGCGCCCATCAGGTGGCTCATGGATTTCACCATATGGCCTTTTTCATAGGCATAGGCTTCGCGCATGATCTCTGTAACGGCGTGGTGGGTATACGCCACGTAAACATGCTTGGGGTTATCAAAACGCCCGGTGGGGAAGAACAAGCGCAACACCTGCGTTAACGGAATCCCCAACCCGACCACATGCCCGCCCGGATCAACCGACCGGGCATGGTCAACCGCCTCCGCCAAGATATAGCGTAACGCGCCATTGATGCCATGCTGCCGAAAGGTTCCCCATAAATGCGGCAAGCTGGCATGCCGCACCGGGCTAAAGACAGGAATCTGACGCCCGGCTTGGCTCTGGGCGTCGTCATATACCGAATTGACGTGCTGCATCAGACCGCGTACTCCCCATCATTGCTCAAAAAAGAGTGGCTATACAATTGCTCGTGGAACATCACAAAGCGCCAAGCCAGTTCGCCGAACGCATCCCTCCCCAGCGCGCTTTCCAGGCTGGCCATGTCGCGCAATAGGGCGCCCCGGGTGTGGGTGTAAAGCTCGGCGCAATGCGTCAGGTGTTGTTCGAAGACATCCAGCGCCTGGGTGATGTCGTGCTGAATGGGCATCAGATTATGCAACAAGATGTTAAATTCGCCAAACTGAATATCTTTTTGCAAGCGCGTCAGCGTGACATGCCCTCGCGCGACGTTCAAGAGTAGGCTATAGACCGTATCATATTTTTCGGGGCGGGTTTCGTGGGCCAAGCGGGCTAGGTCTAGCATATCTTGGCGCAAGTCGTCATCCCGCAGCAGCGATGTACCGATGTCGTTCAGCAAGCGGATCAGCAAAGCGGCTTGCGAAAATACGCGCTCAATGAGCCCATTGTTAACCACCGGGGCCAGGTCTATCTTCAGTAAATCGGCCAGGCAAGCGCTGTAATACGTTAGGACGGTCATCACCAAAATGGTGTGCGTGCCGATTTGCAGCAAATCATCCAGCTTCAGGTTGCGGTGTTCTAGCAGATACGTCACGCCTTCATAGCGTTTGGCCAGGGTGTCGGCCAGCAAGGGCTGTAAGAGATGGCCGTGTACAGCGCCCGCGACCGCCACACAGTTTTCGATATTGGCCGCTAACAGCACCCAGGTGCCATACTCGATGTCATGCAGGTGAACGTGGGGGTGCTGCTGCAAATAGGCTTCGATAGACGCTTGTTGCTTGTGCGCGCTCATGCTCTGCGCTAGGCTAGAAAATCGTAGCGCCGCATCTTGCCAGGGGTAGGCATCTTGGTAGCTGGCGGGTTTGTCGGTGGCGTGTTGGATGCGGCGCACCATGTCCGCGTTGAAGGCCAGCAACATCTGGCGGCGTTCGCGGTGATGATCGAAGGGTAAATCGCACCAGGGCGCACACCCAAACGCCAGATTATCCGAAATGGTTTCGAATAAAAGGTAGGTGTTCATCGGAAAGGAGCGCTGCAAAAGCGCACCAACTAACGGTTGGGGGACGAGCCCATCCAATAGGCCATGAGATAGGTGGACGAACTGGTAAAGCCCAATGGTTTCGAGCCATTGATGCTGATGGGGATTATCAGCCGATAAAGCCCACAGATAAAAATCCTTATACGGGCTGTCGGGTATGGTCAACTGCACTTGTTTGTAAAGATAGTCCAGCAGTAGATCAATTGTAGACTCTGAAGACCCTAGCACTACGCTACGACTCATTCCACTACTCCTCTGGCTTCAATATTGGGCTGCATCTGTACCCATTGTATTGGAATTGGTAGGCTGATTGACGGGTATGGGACAAATTTACTACAGTTTTGTTATTGGTAAACTTTGGGGCAGAGCGCGCGATTGGTCATTCGGGGCGAAGGTTGTATAATCGCGAATATGAGACCCGGAGAGGCTGCCGTGAAAAGCCTAGAAACCTTACCCCCAAAAGATGCGGCCTTGGTGCGCGCTAGCGGCGCGTTCGCGCCAGAATTCGCCTTCAGCCTGCCCGCGCTGTTTAACGCGGCGGGGCTTCTGCGTGCCGAAGTTGATCTGACGCTCTTGTTAGATGACTGGTTCGCGCCCGTGGGCGAGCATCACCTGCAACATGCCGCGCCCGAAACCGCCGAGGCCGCCCGCGCGGCCCTGCATGCCACTGATGAGCATGCGCAGGTTTACGCCCGCGCGATTGATTTTTACGCCGCACGCGGCGGGCGTTGGGCGCTCGTCGCGCCGGAGGATGCCTGGTTAGCTGCCGAACTCGCGCAGGTGGGGCATTTGCTGGCCTGGGCCGCCGCGCAAGATGCCGCCGCGTGGCTCGAATTGGCGCGCGGGGCCGCGACGCATTTGGCCCCTTTGCCCGCCCTACATCCCCAGGCGTGGGAATGGCTGGCCCCCCTGGCACAGGGCCTAGACCACGCCCCGCCCTTCGATCATCACGCGCTGCGCGGGCTGGGGGATGCGGCCTTGGGCGTGAATGCGCCGGGCCTGGCGCGTGCATTCTATTGGGCCGCGCTGGCCCGTTGCCCCCAAGACGCCCACGGCGCGCAAGCGCACATCCTGCGCGGGCTGGGCGAAACCGCCATCGCGCAGGACAACGCCGAGGCCGCGCGCGATTTCTTCTATAAAGCGCTGGTGTTGTACGAAGTAGTCGGCTTTCGGCTGGGCCAAGCCCGTATGCAGCGCCAACTCGGCGCGCTGGCCGCGTTTAATCAGGTGCCGGATTATTTCAACGCTGCCTTGCGCCTGTATGATGACTTGGGCCATACTGCCGAAGCCGCCGCCACCCATGCCGAACTCGCCGCGCGCTATATCGCGAGTGGGGATACCAACGCCGCGCAACGCCATCTGGAAGAAGCCTATATCGGATACGGCGCGGTCGAATTTTGGGCCGAACAGGCCGACATCCTGCATACTTGGGGCCACATGCACCTGAGCGCCGGGCAAGCCGCCGCCGCCCAAGAAAAATTCAGCGCCGCCCTGAGCGCTCATGAAGCCCTGGACGACCGCCTCGGGATGGCGCGCGCTTTGCGCGGGCGCGGCGATGCTGAATTGCAACAGGGCGAACTCCCCGCCGCTATAGATGACTTCGAAGCCGCGCGCTGGTATTATGCCGCGCTGGGCCAAGCCCAAGAAGCCGCGCTTATGCGCGTTTTGCTGGCGCATTTATACCTGGATGACAACCAGCGCACCCCCGCCGCCAAGCAAATCGCCGACGTGCTGCCCTTGCTGGAGCGCGTGCCCGACCCACTCCAACAGGGCGAATTGCGCGCCCAACTGCGGCGCCTGATGGAGCGCTTCGGCGAAGCTTTCGAAACGCTGTGGATGCAAGCCACGGGCGGCGACCCATTGCCAGATTGGCTGCTGCGCGATGATCCCGACCCCGACGCGCTGCCCGCGCACCTGCAAAACGCCCTGGCGGATGCCGACGCGCTGCTCGGTGCCTGGCCGGCTGCCCTGGATGACCTCCCCTGGCTGAGTGCGCCCGCGCGCGTCGCCTGGCTGGATGCCGCGCTGGCCTTGCTGGATGACCAGACCAGCCCCGCCGCCCACGCGACACGTGGCGATCTGTTGCAAGAACGCGCCGCCTGCCCCGGTGCCCCCGTGCGCGATCTGCTGTTAGCGGCCTTGGCGGCCTACGACACGGCCCTAGCGGGCGCCGCTGACGATCCGGCCTGGGCAGTAGCGGTGCAGAATATGCGCGTGCGGCTCTTGCGAGACATGGCCGGGATGCCCGGCGAAGATCGGCGCGCGCTGCTATTGCAAGCCCTGGCAGACGCCGATGCGGCCCTGGCCCGCGCCAACCCAGCGGATTATGGCCCGACGCAACTCGCCCGCGCGCATCTGTTGCGCGAATTGGCCGGGCTGCGCGGCGAAAATCGCGCGGGGTGGATGCACGAAGCCCTGGCCGCGTTTGATGATGTGCTGGCCACCGCTGATGATCCGTTGATTATCGCGCGCGCGCACCTGAACCGCGCTTCGTTGTGGCAAGAAATCGCCACCTTGCCGGATGCGGACGTGCCCGCCGCGTTGCAAGAAGCCCTGGCCGCCGGGGTCGCTGCGTGGCGTGGTGCGCAATCCCTGCCCGATGTCGCGCGCCGGGCCGAGCACATGCTAGACACCCTCCGCGAGAGCATCATTAAACGTCATGGCGATGCGACCTTCGGCGCTTGGTGGGCAGCCCTTGGGGCTGGCCCCTTTCCGGTGGATGTGCCATCATAACACCTATAGCAAAGCGATTTGCGAATAGACGCTGTATGCTGGCCCCTTTCTGGTGGGTGTGCCATCATAACACCGCAAACGAACCCACAAAGGAGACACCATGCGACACCTGATTATGCTCCTGGCGCTGGCTCTGGCGCTGATGCCTTTGGTGGCCCTGGCCCAGGATGATCCTGAGGAGGAGGCCGACGAACTGGCCGCTGATTTTGACATCATCACCACCGAAGATGAACGCTACCGCCTGGCGCTCCCGATTGGCTGGGCGGTAGTGCCCAGCGAAACCACCCTGGCGCTAACCAACCGGGGCGATATTGCCGAGATGCTAGAAGACGATGACTTCGAGGCCGCCCCCGAAGACCTTGAAGCAGGGGATTTTGTGCTCACGGTCTTCTTTTTCCCTGAGGATTTCTTGCGCGTGCTAGACATCGACGCCGAAGCGCTGGATGAGGTCGTACTGGGCTTTACGCAAGTCTTGCGCATCAGCGACGACGACCCCGCCGAGGAAGCCGACATGCTGCAAGCCGATAATGATTTCGAGGTCGGGCGCGTAGTGTTGCCCCCCAACCCCGAAACAGATGAGCAAAATATCGTATATGGCTTTCCGCTGACGGTGGATGCCGAGGCCGATCAGGTGTTATACACCATGGCGATTTTATCTGTGCTGGCCGACCAAGGCCTGGATGCGCTCGCTGACCTAGAAGACGAATTGCTCATCGTCTTCAGCACACTGGAATATATCGGGGATTGGGACGACCTGGCCGAAGGGCTATAGACGCGAAGCGCGTTTATCGCGCGGGCGGCTGTCGGCGTCTAGCAAATCGTTGAGCAGTAACAACAACGCCGCGCCGCCCGCTTTGCGTATCCCGACAGCCTCTAGGTCTTTGACGGTGCCCGCCAAGCGCCCGGACTGCACGCGGATTTTGCCATCTTCGCTCAGAAACCCCACGCGCTGGTTGATGCGATTACGGATGGTGCCGTCTTCGGCGACGTGCCCAGCCAAGATGCCGAGGCGGTCGCGCACCACGCCTTCATCATCCACACTGCCGACCTTGCCCATACGCTCGCGGATTTCGCCATCTTGCTCCACATACCCCATGGCGCCTTGGTTGCGGTCGCGGATGGTCGCGCGAGTGGGCGGGATGTGTTCGAGGGCGGGCATGGCTTGCGTTTCGCGGGCTAGGTCATCCAGCCATTTGGGAGATTGATCGGAATCGTTCATCATATGGGTCTCCTGCTTTGTTTCATTATAAAGGGTTTGGCGCGCGGGGGGTAGAACCGGCTGTGTATCGAACTCGGTTGAAATATCCGTTGTTATGATATTATCGTCTGGGGCACTTTCTTACGCCTCTTAACAAGGGGCTTCAGCCCCTTGAATCGTATCCCCTCAATAGCTGGTGGCAGCCCCTTGCCACGACGCGCTCAAGTTGAGGGAGGCAGCGCGTAATCGAATAATCTCTGTTAGTGGCGGGATGCCCTCTTGGTTCATGAGCCGATCGCATAGGTAATGAAAGAAGCTGATATCGAGCGCTTGTGTCGTAGCCGCCAACGACGATGCAGATGCCGAGCCCGCATCCGACACGGGAGCACAGCCCGCATCACCAACCGCGACGGTCGATGTTAACGCGACACCGGTCTTCTTTGGCCCCACCCCCACGCCCGCGCCCGGCGAATGTGCACTATTTGGGCCAAATGTGCAGGCCAACCGGGCG
>DAOTVD010000285.1:0-4358 GCA_034437075.1 Anaerolineae bacterium | reverse complement strand
TGGCCCCGGCGCGTATACCTTGCAGACGACCGTCACCACCCCCGATGGCGAGACGACCGTCCGCGCGGTACCCTTTACGATTGATCCGCAAGCGTTCATCACGCCCACGGCCACCCCCACCAATACGCCCACGGCGACCGCAACGCCCACGGCGACCGCGACACCCACCGACACGCCCACACCCACGAATACGCCCAGCCCCACCCGCACGCTGACGCCTGAGCCCACGCGCACAGATACACCTGCCCCGACCGAGACGGAGGTCGCGCAACTGGTGCCCACGGCCACCGACACCCCCGCGCCCACCAACACCCCCGCGCCCACCGACACCCCCGCGCCCACGAACACCGTCACGCGCGTCCCGGCCACGGATACACCCGCGCCCACCAACACGCCCGAACCCACCGCCACGGATACGCCCGAGCCGACACCCACGGATACGCCCGAGCCGACACCCACGGATACGCCCGCGCCGACGGCCACGGATACGCCCGAGCCGACACCCACGGAGACACCCGCGCCGACGGCCACGCCCACGCCATCTCCCACGCCCCCCCCCGCCGAGGATGTGACCATTGAAGGCGAAGACACGGGCGACGACATCACGAGCCTGTTGCCCATCGGCATCATTTTGCTCATTTTCTTGTTGCTGATCTGGTTCTTCTTCTTCCGCCAACGCGGCGAGGAGCAAGACGCCGCGTAAGGCTTTTCCAGAAAATAATGATCCCTCCCCAACCCCTCCCCGAATTCAGGGAGGGGCTATTATTTTTCTGGAAAAGTTATATACAATCATCGTAACTGCTCAGGCTATGCCAATTCTTCCCCTTCACCCCCTTAATCCCCCTCTCCCAAACGCCGCTTTGCGGCTGGTAGAGGGGGAAAAACGACCCGAAACCGACACTTTTTGCCCCTCTCCCAGGGCTGAAAGCCCGTTTGGGAGAGGGGTTGGGGTGAGGGCTGAGTAGTTACCAATCATCCTGGATTGCAGTGGGCTCGGCTTAGCTCTACAATAATGATATGACGCTCATCAAACCCCTGAAACCACGCCAAACCAAGCGCGAACGTCTAAAAGAAGCGCTGCACCTTATCGAAAGCGGCGATAAACGCGCCGCGCTAGCCATCCTGACGCCGATTGTGCAAGACCAGCCCAATGACGCCGACGCCTGGTGGCTATTCGCCAACGCGACCCCCGATCAGCGCCGTGCAAGAATGGCGCTACAAAACGTCCTGCGTCTGGAACCCTTCAACGAACGCGCGCGGCGCATGTTGGCCCAGTTGCAAGCCAGCAATATTAGCCTGCGCGAGGCCCAGCTACGCGCCGAAAATGCCAGCGCGCGCATCGGCTATAAAGAGATTGAATGTGGCAATTGCGGCGCGCGCACCCGCAGCAGCGAAGACCTGGTCATCGACCGCTGTTCGTTTTGCGGCAGCCAGAATCTCATCTCGCCACAGGGCGCCGCCCTGACCGAACAAATCGTCGCGGATGGGCTGATTCCCTTCGTGCTGCCCAAACACCAATGCATCCCCCTGGCCAAAAAATGGATGTCGCGCAGTTGGATGACCCCCGACGCCCTGCGCCGTCAATCCGAAGTGGGGGTGTTTACGGCCACCTTTTTACCCTTTTATGCGATTTCCTCCGATGTCGGCGGGTCATATCGCGTGGTGCAATCCACGCGCGACCGCTACGGCGATTTGCGCATGCGCACGGTCAAACGCGGAAATTTGAACGTGACCATCCGGCATATACTGCTGGCCGCGACCCATCGCCTGGGCGAGGTGCTGCCCGACCAAATCGCGGATTATCGCATGGAACGCGCGCTCAAATACCGGCCCGAAAAACTGCAAGATGCCCAAGTCCAATTGCCAGACGTGCCGCCGCGTGACCTGGCCGAAGAAGCCCATACGCGCATGATGGCCCACGTTCACAAGAGCATCCCGCAGGCGGACCGCGCGCTGGGGGATGTGCATTTGTACCCCAAGTTTTTGAATGACCGCTGGCTGATTCTGCTCATGCCCGCCTACCTGGCGACCTACCGCTACCAGGGGCGGGTGTACAAGCTGATGATTAACGGCCAAACGGGCAAAATCACCGGGCAATTACCCGTAGATTGGGTGA
Organism: Anaerolineae bacterium; assembly: GCA_034437075.1. Classification (GTDB taxonomy): domain Bacteria; phylum Chloroflexota; class Anaerolineae; order Aggregatilineales; family J027; genus DAOTVD01. Next base: position 2,242 of record DAOTVD010000285.1, on the reverse strand, counting down.
AGGTCGGCTTGGCGGTAGCGGTGTTGCTGGCACCAGGCGTCATATTGTCGATTCTGGCGGAAGTGCTCGGCCTGGATGACAATCCCGATTTCGCCTTTTGGACGCTGCTGCTGGTGGTGGCGGGCGTCGGCGCAACGGCCATGGTCGTGTGGCAGGCCATCACCCTAGACGATGTTTAGGCGCGAAAGGACGTCTCGATAACGCGCACGATCTCATAGCCCGCGATGCGCGCGGCTTGTTTGCGCCGCATCCCGATATAAAATGCGCCGTAAGCCAACAAGACGATGACCGAAAACATGACGATGCCAATCGTCGGCGTACCAAAGCGGATAGTGCCGCCGCAGATGAGGACCGAGAGCGCCAACCAGCCCAGCCCGAGCGGCCACTCCGGCGGCAAATGCATCGTGCCGACCACGCGCGCGCCGGGTGCGTCGTCCTGCACAATGCCCCGCACCCGGCCCGGCCCCAGGCGGCCCGTAAAGCGGCCTTCGGGCGTCAGCGTAAAGTCGATGCGTTGGCGCACCAGGCCATCCCAGCGCGTGACTTCCAAGCCATCGGCCAGCACGGCGCGGCAATCTTCCGGGCTGCGGGCGGTGTAGACATCAAACCGACTAACGGTCATCGCGCACCACCCCGTCGATAAAGTCGATCATCCAGGCTGTGACGTCGGTCTTTTCCGAGAGCATGAGTTCCTGGCGACAGCGCCACACGCTACGCAAATCATCCTGGGCCAATATGCGGCTAATTTTGGCCAATGCGGCGTCCTCATCCTTAAAATGATAAGCCAATTGGTAACGGTCTTGCTGTTCCAGGATGTAGCCCAACTCGCGCGAGTTGATGAGAATGGCGGGCGTGCCCAAAATCGCGGCTTCGCTGGCCGCCGTGACGCCCTCCCCGGCATATAGCGCGGCAAAGGCCAGCAGATGATGCATACTTTCGGCGGGGAGTTGTTCGCCGGGCGTGCCGTCCGGCTTCAGGATGACTGGGGCTTGTTTTTCTAGCGAGAGCACCACGCGCCCCTGCTGGCTCAGCAAGCCGATTAGGCGTTTTTTGCCCGCCGCGCTCAGGCCGCCGTGCTGGGCATCGTGGGCCGCGTCCCAGTCGATGTAGCGCACCACGAAATAGCGTTCGCCCGTGCTCAGGGGCGCGATTTTGGCGGGGTTGGGCACGAAGCGCGCCGGATGCAAATACGCCAATTCATGATAGCCGGGGTAGCGAACTTCTTTGCGCCCGAACGACACCATAAACGCCTCCGGCACGCACACATGGCGGCTGAAGGGGCGATACAGCCAGGCTTGCCCCACCGAATCTTCGGTGTCGTCGAAGGCAATATGCGGCTTGCGCAGCAGGGTCGCGGCCCAGGCCGCTGTGGGCGAGCCCAAACTGACGATGACATCCGGCCTGAAGCCCAGCATTACGCGGCTGAGTTTGGCCGTACGCACGATCAACTCGCGGGCCAGGTTCCAGCGCCCTGGGCGGCGGGTGTAGATGATGCGGTAGGGTAAATCATACGAGGCCAGCAGTTGATCGACCACGCCTTTTTGGGTGGCCGTCAGCAAGACCTCGTCGCCGCGCGCGCGCCAGGCGTCCGCCGCGTTGCGGAATAGGTGCACATGGGCGGGATGGTTAATGTCGATCAGGATACGCATAAAATCATTGCTTCTGAGCAGCCAACATAATATTGGGGCTGATGTCCCGCAGTTGATTTAAGCGCAAAGTGCGCTCGATTGCAACGAAGGCGTCTACCAAGGGCGTATCATGGTAACGCGGTAGGGGCGTCCAGCTATAGCCAATCGAGTCTAAAACGCGGAATCCGGCGCTTTCCAGCATGCGCAGATTCTCGCGGTGCGATGTCGCGTAGAAGTTGAAGCGCTGGGCGCGGGGGGTGCCCTTCAGCGCGGAATAGCCGTTGTACAACGCGCCCTTAAAGCTGGTTTTGTTGCTCCAACTGATGAACAGATAGCCGCCTGGGGCCAGCACGCGCGCGGCCTCCGCCAGAAAGCGCGGGCGATCGGCCAAGTGGCCGAACATCTGCACGGCGATCACGGCCCCGAAGGCCGCGCGCGGCACGGGCAAGTGCTGCGCATCCGCCGCCAGGATACACAAGCGCGGCCAATGCGCGCGAATGGTCGCCAGGGCAGAAGGGTCAATATCCAGCAAGGCTTGCGCGCGGCCTTGTTCGGCCAACCAGCGCGACCAGCGCCCCGTACCGCCGCCGACATCCAACACGTGCCCTGGCCCC
>DAOTVD010000284.1:0-8897 GCA_034437075.1 Anaerolineae bacterium | reverse complement strand
CGGCATCAGGGCGCGCGCTCAAATTCCACCATCCGAAAATCTACTGTATCGTCTGTCAGGCTATTTTCGGCGGCGGTATCATCTTGTAATTGCCACAGCAGAAAAGCGGTCGAAAAATGGTTGGTCAGATCATGCACGCGCTGCATATCCCAAACCGGATCGGAGCATAAGCCAAAGGCACCAAAGGCAATGAACAAGTCGATACATTCGTCAATGAAGACATAATGCCCGGCCCCCGTAAACGTGACCAACACGCTTGGGGCACTGCCTAAGCCGGCGTGCAAGACGTACGCATCCTCCTGCGGCGGGGTGGTGGCATCTAAGGAACCGACCAGGGTCAGCGCGGGTACATCCACGGCATCCAGGTTGGTGAGCACTTCCCCGCCAGACGGAGCCATTGTGATAATGGCATCAATACGTGGGTCGCTTGTGGATGGGAAAGGCCCATCGGGGGGCGCGTTTAGGCCGCGTTGCTCGGCAATCGCTTCAATCTGTGTCGTTACGAGGCAGGAGAATTGCTGAAAGGCTTCTGCCTCGGCTTCGGCATCATCTTCTTCCATCATAAATGAGGGCTGGAAGTCTTCGATATTGACTTCGACGCCCTCGCAGCGCTCTTGCACCGGGGTTAAATCTAGTTGGGCGCCTGCGACCGATAGCGTCGTGTAGCCCCCAAATGAATGCCCGGTCACTGCTACCCGTTCCATATCAATCAGGCCCGCCAAATCGCCCTCGGGGGCCGTTAAGGCTTCGGCAAAATCCAGCACACGCAAGACATCCAGCGGGCGCTGGGCATAGTTGGTGCCGATATTGCTCACAAACGATTGAGGATTGGTGACAGAATCCACGGCGGTGTTACCGGGATGATTGGGCGCTAGCACCACAAAACCATAACTGGCCAGGTGTTCGGTGAAAAAGCTGCTGACGAAACGATAGCCCATGCTGCCATGGGAATAAATCACCAGTGGATAGGGGCCATCTGCCGATGCGGGGGGGGCATCCGCCAGGGCATTTCCTTCAAACGAGATCAGGCTATCCCGATAGGTGACGCGCGTGCCCGTTTCCGCGTCGGCCTGCGTAGGATACCAAATCGTCACGGGCAAGGGGCGCGCCTCATCCGCCAGCATCAGTTCTTGGGTGCCGACGGTATACGGCCCCGTTTGGCCATAGGTCGGCGCATCTGGTCGCTGAGCGGTAGCCGGGCTGAAGACCAACATACTACCCAGCATCACCAGCAGAGGATATACTAGTCGTTTTAACATGCTCATGTCCTTCGTTGAGAGGTCGATTGGTTATCATCGTGTTCACATTGTAGCATTCTTGAGAGCCAGCTTTGCTGAACGCCACTTTGCGATACCAAAATCGAATGGGCACAATACGTCAAATAACCGTTAAATCGTGATAAGGTATGGAGAATCTCTGAGATGAGTTTGAAACGAGACAAGAGCGGACGACTGCACATCGAGACTGAATTCGTGGCCGAATCCATGATGGATAAAGAATTGCTGGCCAAAACGGAAACGGACGACATCTTCCGCCCTTTGCCCAACTTAAACGTCATGAAATTGGGCGGCCAGAGTATTATTGACCGGGGCGCGAAGGTCGTATTGCCCATCTTGGAAGAAGTTGTCGCCGCGCGCAAAGAGCATGAAATTTTGCTAATGACGGGCGGCGGCACACGTAGCCGCCATGCCTATTCCATTGCGCTGGATTTGGGCATGCCGACCGGGATTTTGGCCCAGCTTGGCGCGTCCATTAGCGAACAAAATGCCCTCATGCTGTCGATTCTGCTGGCGCCGCATGGTGGCGTGAAAATCGCACGGGATGACGCCACGAAACTGCCGGGCTATCTGATGTTGGGCGGGATTCCGGTGATGCCCGCTATGCCGCCTTATCACCTGTGGGAGGAACCCCCGCCCGTGGGCCGTATCCCGCCCAACCGGACGGACGTCGGCACCTTTTTGCTCGCCGAAACCCTGGGCGCCAAGCGTTGCATCTTGGTGAAGGACGAAGCCGGCCTCTACACCGCCGACCCCAAGAAAGACGCGAACGCCGAACTAATCGCTGAGATTTCTGCGCAAGACCTCATCGCGCGCGATTTGAATGATTTGCCCGTCGAGCGCACAATGCTGGATGCACTCATCAACGCGCGCACGGTGACTGAAGTCGTGATCGTAAACGGGCTCGAAGAAGGCAATATCACGCGCGCCTTGGCGGGCGAAAAACTGGGCACCCGCATCTACAAAGGATGATTTTCATCGGTATTGATGATACGGATGTCGTCGGCGCGCCGGGGACAGGTCACCTGGCGCGTCTTATCGCAGCGGAATTGGCAGCCCAAACCGAGGCGGTCGCTGTTGTGCGGCATCAACTGCTAGAAGGCGATGCGCGGGTGCCGATGACGGCCAAAAACAGCAGCGCGTGTCTGCTGGTGGAGGGTGATACGCCCCCGGCAACTTTGGCAGAAACTGTCAGGGCCATCATGCGCGCGCATTTTGTGTCTGGCAGTGATCCTGGGTTGGCGGTGGGCGAGTCCATTCCGCCGTCGGTGATCTCGTTTGGGCAACGTGCACAGCGCGAACTGCTCACCCAAGATGAAGCGCGCGCGCTAGCGGCCCGACATCATATTTTGCTCTATGGCCTGGGCGGCACGCAGGACGGCGTCATTGGCGCGTTGGCAGCGGTGGGTCTTGCGGCCAGTGGGGCGGATGGGCGTTATATCATCGTGGGGGCTATCCGCGAGCTCAGCGGGGTATGTTCCGTGGAAACGTTACAGGCGGCGGGCATCGCCCGGGTGCAAACCTTGGATGGCGCGGTGATCGAACAGGGTTTGGTTTTGGCGGATAAGGTGCGTCCCGCGCGGCGCGATCATCGCCCGGTGCTGATAGTCGCGCCAGGCGATGATTATTGGTTGCCGCTGAAGGTTAATTGAGCGGTTCTTCTTGTCCGGCTTGGTTGCTATGTTCGGCTTCATCTGGTTCTTCGCCAACTTTCCATACCTCATTGGCTTTGTCGATGAACAACACGCCATCTAAATGATCAATCTCATGCTGGAAGACGCGCGCCAGCCAGCCCTCGGCCTTGATGCGGAGCGGCTTGCCCTGGCGGTCTAAGCCTTTGATGGTTACGCGCTCGTGCCGGTCTACCGTGCCCATAAAACCAGGGATTGATAAGCAACCCTCGACGCCTTCGACCATATCATCGGAGGCGCGCACGATTTCCGGGTTAATGACCACGTACAGGACGCCCGCCTCGTCGCCAAATTCGTCGCGCGCGTCGTCATCATCCGGCAGGCGCACGACGATGACGCGCTGCGACACAGCCACTTGTGGGGCGGCTAAGCCGACCCCAGGGGCCTTTAGCATGGTTTCGACCATATCATCAATCAAGATTTGCAAACGTGCATCTTTGACGTTGTTTATCTTGAGGGCTTTCTTGCGTAGGGTCGGGTTGGTGGGGGTAATAATCTCTCGTAAGCTCATGGTCTGTCCTCGTTCCTATACTATGGTCTATTTTATCGCCCTTCGGCAAGATGTGGCAGACCATTCGTTTCGGCAGGCAGGGGGGGGAGCGTCAAACGCCCCTGGAATTCATCTAGCAGCACAGCGCCGGGGGACAGGTTAAAAATCAGATTGGCATAGCGAGGCACGCGCAGCATAAACTCCGCGCGCGAGAAGCGCCCAACCAACCGCCGCCGTAAGGCGACAATGTAAACGCCATCTGCATCTTGTTCGGTGACGAACTGTAGCCCAAAAGCGTTGTATAAGTGCGCATGGAGTTCGACTTGATCGAGCGGATGATAGGCCACGATAATCCGGCACCGACTAGCGCGGATGAAAACCGTGTTGGGGTCTTGAATCTTGAATACATGGACATGCGACCGAAACAAGCTGGCGTTAAAGCGTTGACGGCCTTCTTCTAGCGCTTGTTGTGCCACGTAACGGGTAATCGCTTTCATGAATCGCGCTCCTCTAGCCAGGTTTTGACGATATTTGTTACGGTATCGGGTTGCTCTAGCACCACATAATGTCCGCCACCAGGGATAATCCGCAATTCGGCGCCGGGAATCCCCGTGGCAAGCGTATGGCTAAATTTGGGCGGGGTCATTTTATCTAATTCGCCACCAATCACCAGCGTCGGGGCGGTGATCTCGCCTAGCCGCGCGCGTATATCAAAGCGGTCACACGCCAGATAATCCGCGTATAAGACCTGTGGCGATACCTGCATCAGGGCTTGCCGCCCCAAGGCGCGCATATCGGCGGGTGCATCGGGTGCCCAAGCCCATTTGGTAATCCATTCGACCACCTGCGCTGAATCGGCATGAACGGTTTGCAAAATCTGTGGATTGACTGGCAAGCGCGCCCCGGTGGTCACCAGAATCAGCCCGGCTACCCGTTCGGAATGATCTAGCGCGAGCGTCTGGGCAATCGCGCCGCCCATACTATGCCCCGCGATGATGGCTTTAGGAACCGCCAGCGCATCCAGCAACGCAATGACCGCGTTTGCGTAGGGCATGACATCGGCTTGGGCATCGCCCGCCGAGCGCCCATGGCCGGGTAAATCCGGGGCTAGTACGCGGCGCCCCGGCAAACGCCGCAACGGTGCCGACCAAGACAGATGGTCGCTCCCCGCGCCATGGATCAACAGCAGGGGCGGCGCATCTCCAGAACGGTCGGTCACAAAGAGGCGGCCATAATCGGTTGAGACATAAGGCATAAGCGATACCAAGATTGAAAAAAGAATTTTCTGAGTTTATGATAGCCCTTCTTGCATCATTACGACACCATAGAACCCTAGAGGCCATATGACGACCACATCCGCGCGTCGCTTTTTATTGCTGCTGGCTATAACTGTTTTCTTCACGGGTTTTAGCGCCTTGTTATATCAAGTGGTATGGCAACGCATGCTAGGTCTGTTTTCAGGCTCGGATGTGCGTTCCGTGACGCTCATTACGAGTGCTTTTCTGGGGGGGTTGGGCGTAGGCAGTTTGGTGGGGAGCGTGCTGGCTGACCGCCTCAGCAGCCGAGGCGCCGTCTTCGTTTTCGGCGCTTGCAATCTGGCGATTGGCGGCTTCGCGTTTTTTAGCCCGGTATTGTTCTACGACATCCTCTTTCAAGAATGGCAAACGACGCTGGCGGATTCCTTCGGCGTGGTCATGCTGGTCGCGTTCCTGAGCCTGCTTTTGCCGACGACGCTCATGGGGCTCTCGTTGCCGCTGCTATCTAAGGCTATCGTCCGGCAAGTGGAAAATGCCGCGCCACTCATTACGCTCATTTACGGCATGAATACCTTAGGGGCGGGGTTGGGGACAATTATCACGGGCTGGTATCTGGTGGGAACGTTCGGGTTTGCAGATACAGCTTATATCGGGGGGGCGATGAGCCTGAGTGTAGGGCTGATTGCTTTGCTTGCGGCGTGGCGCCTGGCACCGCAAGTTGCGCCCGTCCGCCCGCCTGCGCCGCTGCGCTTTCGGTTAAACTTTCAGCAGGTGCCGCCGATCGTATGGGGTTGGTGTGTGCTGGTGTTTACATCGGGTTTCATTGCGATTTCGCTGGAAATCATCTGGTTTCGCGTGCTGGATGTAACCCTAAAATCCAATGCGTATACGTTTGCGCATTTGCTATCGTTTTATCTTATCGGGGATGCGGTTGGCAGCTTGGTGGGGGCCCGCTTTGTAGGGCGCATTCGGCATCCGTGGCGCTTCTTTTTGTGGCTGCAAGGCGCTATCGCGCTCTATTCACTCCTCATTATTTGGGGCGTGAGCCTGGCGGCCAACACCTATCCCCTGGCAGATTATATTACGAATGTAGGTTCGCAACTGAGCTCGTCTTTTGCGGATAATCGCTTGCAATGGTTGATCTATTTGGGCTTACCGAGCATCATTATTCTACCGCCCAGTTTTATGATCGGCTTTTACTTTCCGATTGTGCAAAAGGCGGTGCAAACAGATAGCGCCGTTGTGGGGCAACGGGTCGGCCTGACCGAAGTGGCGAATATCTTGGGCAATACCTTAGGCGGTATCCTCACAGGCTTGGTGCTGCTGCATTTTCTGGATACAGCTACCGCGTTACGCATCATTACCGTGTTGGGGCTTGGCTTCGTTCTGGTTCTGGTGTGGGAAGGCTTCCGCTATCGGCTTCCGCGCCAGCGCTGGGCCGCAAGCGCGCTAAGTGTTCTCTTGTTGGGTGCGCTTATCGGGTTTCCTAACGCGCATACATTGTGGATGCGCTTGCATAGCGTCGAAGATGCTAACGATTTCTTTGTAGCGGAAGATGCCTCTGGCGTCGCAGCCATTATCGCTACGGATGAGCAAAGCGCTATCCTGGCTAATGGGCGCCTTCAGGGCACGATTCCCTATCTGACGGGACATGTCTACCTGGGTATGGTACCGGCCTTGCTGCACCCGAACCCGCAAAATATTATGGTGGTGGGGGTTGGTTCCACAGGGACGCCCTATACTTTGGGTTTGAACTCGCAAACAGAGACGTTGCGCGCAGTCGAAATTATCGGCTCGGAGCTAGATGTCCTGCGTGAGTACGCAGGAACCCGGGATATTCCCCACTTGCAACGTTTTTTCAACACCCCGCGCAATCAGATCACAGTTGCCGATGGGCGCCAACAGCTAGCATTAAGTGATATTCAATTTGACATCATCCAAGCGGATGCCATTTTGCCCTATTCTTCCCATAGTGGGTTGTTGTACTCGCGTGAATATTTCGAAACCGTGCGCCGTCAATTGGCACCCGGGGGCTTGGCTGCACAGTGGAACGCCAGCCCGCGCACCGAAGCAACCTTTGTGAGCGTGTTTCCGTATGTTACACGGGTTGGCATTTTGTTGATGGGCAGTAACGAGCCTATCGATTACAACCCTGACACTGTGCGGGCCAGGCTAGACAACCCAGAAGTCATCGCATATTTGCAACAAGCCCATGTCGATATTCCAACCATGCGCGAGATGATCCAACCGGCCAGTTATAGCTGGACACCGGACACGCCGCGCGATTATCCCGACGAGATGATTAACACGGATCTATTCCCCAGGGATGAGTATTATCTCAATAATTGACCGCCACCCCCTAACCGTTTGAATTCGGTTTAAATTTCGTTCATCTGGCGCTTAAGGTTTGCGACAATTGTTGACACTTATGAACCAACATCATACAATGATTGAGATGTCAGTGACAAAAACTGACACCAAAAACCTTACTAACCGGATAAGCATTAAAGGTTCATTGTCAACGTGACGAAGTCACATTCTGAGAGCCACTACATCAGCCCGCGCGTGCTGAAAATCAATGTCGGATTCCTCTTAGCAGAAGGGGCGGGGTTTCACCGCGATTTGCCCCTGGATGTACCCGAACGCCTGAAAATTAGCGATGATCTGATTGCAGAAAGACTGCAAGGTGTTTTGCGCCTCACCCGTACGTCGGAGGGCATCCTCGTACAAGGGACTCTGGATTTCGCCCAGCGCGAAGCTTGTAATCGTTGCCTGACAGAATTTGTCGCCCACTACCCGTTGCATATTGAAGAACTATTTGCGACACCGCCTCACGAACATTCCAGTGAATTTACCGTGAAAGAAAGCAATATTTTGGATTTGGCGCCCCTGCTTCGTGCCGAAGCGATGGTGAGCCACCCCCAACAGCTTTTTTGCCAACCAGATTGCCTCGGATTATGCCCAACCTGTGGCAAGAATCTTAATGACGGCCCGTGTGATTGCCCAGACGATAATATTGACCCGCGCTGGGCGGCCCTCTTAGCACTCCAAAACGAAACACCCGATGATGAATAGGACATTGAAGGACTTCCACTATGGCTGATATGGCTGATTACATAGCAGGCTCAGAGAACCTCTTGATGCCCGCAGATGAGTTCAGCAGTTTGGGTTCCCCCGACCATACTTATGAGGATCATACCATCCTCGATGCATCGCCCCTCTTCAAAGAAAAAGCCGAAACAAACGAAGAAGAAGAAGATGATGATGATCTGGATTTCTTCGATATGGAAGAAGATGAAGACGAAGAAGCCAACCCTGAAGAGGATGATGATTTTGACCTGAGCGACGTTTCATCGGATGATACGATTGGCTTGTATCTCAAAGAAATGGCTCGCGTACCCTTACTCAGCAACGAAGAAGAAGTCGCGCTGGCCAAACGCATGGAAGCCGGTCGCGATGCTGCCGAGCATCTGCAAGCTGCCGCCGATACGCTGACCCCCGATGAACATGATGCACTGCTATGGCAGATCGAAGATGGGAACGACGCGCGCGATCATCTGATTAAAGCCAATACCCGCCTGGTGGTCAGCATCGCCAAAAAATATATGTCGCGTGGTGTACCCTTTCTAGACCTCATCCAAGAGGGCAACCTCGGGTTAATGAAAGCCGTGGAAAAATTTGATTATACGCGCGGCTATCGCTTCAGCACCTATGCGACCTGGTGGATTCGCCAGACGATTACCCGCGCGATTGCCGACCAGGGCCGCACCATTCGCGTGCCTGTGCATATGTCCGACCGCATCCGGCGCTTATATAAGGTCGCACGCCAGCTAGAGCAAGAAAATGGCTGCAAACCCACTGCCGAAGAAATTGCCGAAGTTATGGACATGGACCCGCGCAAAGTACAATGGATGCTCAAAGTTTCTTGGCGACCCCTCAGCCTAGAACATCCGGTGGGCGAAGATGAAGACAGCGAACTTGGCAACTTTATTGAAGATCACAACACGCTGACCCCCCCCCAAAGTTCTTATCAAAATTTATTAAATGAACGTATTGAAGCCGTGCTGAGCACATTATCCGAGCGCGAAGCACGCATTTTGCGCCTGCGCTTTGGGCTTCTAAACGGACGTTGTTATACCTTGGAAGAAGTTGGCCAGAAGTTCGGCCTCACCCGCGAGCGCAT
>DAOTVD010000283.1:0-22111 GCA_034437075.1 Anaerolineae bacterium | reverse complement strand
ATCGACGGGGGCGCCATTGGGCGCTCGCGACGTTGCCGGACAAGGTCGCGGATATTGGCCATCGAATCCTCTATAGACTCAACTATCATGATACCGTCTCATCTTAACAGGTCTGGGCCCATCTTGCCAATACAAACCGTAGTTTAGATGCATCAATGTCGGATTTCTTACGTTGTGTCACGGTCCCAGATGATGAGCCCAGCGGGTAAGCTATATTCGTAGTAGAAACCGGCCTCTGTGGCATGCATCAGCGGCGCGATGCGTTCGGCTAGCTGGCTAATCTGCTCGTCGGTGGTGTCTAGGGGCGCTAACTGCCGCGCGATGGCCTCTCGCGTGGCGGCTTGGTAGGTGCGCTGTTCGTGCAAGACGCGCACATCCGCCCGTAGCCCTATCTGCCAGAGCATCCCGGCAAAGATCAGGTATTTTGGGATGTCGCGGCGGTCATCCGGCCAGATAGCCATGCGCGCGTCGTAATGCGGCGCGTGCGCGCTGGGGTCGCCCTGCACCACGATCAAAGCGCGGCGGGCCGTGTCGGCCATCTTTTGCAACTGGGCGGGGATGTCTTGCGCGGGGCCGGGCACGAACGCCGCTAGCACCACATCATGCGGTTCTACATCTGCCTCGGCCCAAGTCGCTTGCAAGGTTGTGATGTTGGTCAGGCCCTGCGCGCTCGCTTTGGCCTGCAAGGCGTCGAGCATCTGCGCGGAACGATCCAGCGCCGTGACGGCGCGCGCGTGCGCGGCCAGGGGTAAGGTAAAGCGGCCCGTGCCCGCGCCAATATCGAGCACCGTATCCTCTGGGCGGATGAGGTCGCGCAGCGCGGCGGTGATCTCTGGCGAGTGAGGCACCACTTCATCATAGCGTGTGGCAAAGTCTTCCCAAATACCAGGCCGGTAGCGCTGCTGCGAGCCCTTGCGCGTCAGATGGTCTGCCCAGATTTGCATAAAATCCATAGCCTAAGCGCTCTCTCCGTTGATTTCAAATAGCACATAGCCCTGGTAGGGCAAATCCGATATGCTGATCCGGCTAGCGGATAGGTCATAGGGTGCCCCAGCGGTAGTGCTGAAGTCATAACGCAGGGTTGCCCCGGTGATAAGCCATTTGCTCAGGTCGATGTTGATAACGCCGGGCGGTTCCCCGCTGGCACCGGCGTACTCTAGCCCCACCACCGCGACCAACCAACGCGCGTGGCCATCATGCAAGACCCACCAGGCGAACGTGTCCGCGACATGATGGTGCAGCTTATGCGCTCGTTTCAAAAACGGTTGCTGCGCCGTGTAGACATCTTCGATATGGTGATAAATCGCATGATGCACGGTGTCATCCGCCCAGGTGAGCGTCGCCTCGCCAATGTTGGCCTGAAACAGCCCATAAGACATATCTTGCAAGCCCATCACCTCATACTTGGGGCGTTGGGTTAGCCCCGCGCCGATGAAGCGCGCGATGAATTGGCGTAACTGTATCCCGCGTGCGCCGACATGCTGAATGATGGACGACTCCCACAAGCCGGGGTTGCCTGTGTCATGCGTATCCAACGCATAGCTGACGCTGAAGGGCGCGCCCCGCCCCAAGTTAATGCGCAAAAGATCATCGTACAATGCGAAGCTATCGCGCATATGCTCGGCGTCGATATAGGTCAGCATATCCTCCCCCAGGATGAGATCGTAGCCCAGCGCGGCATATTCGCGCGCGAACTCGGTGCCCATATATTCTGCCAAATGGCCAATATAAGGCTTATCCGGCTGGCGACTGCGTTCGATGGCTCGCCGCAACACATAGGGCGTAGGCCGGTCGGAAGCCGGCATATGATAATCGCGATTAATGATCGAATCAAAAACATGATCGACATAATCGTGGCGCACAAAGTCAAAATCGAAGGTATCCCGCCAGAATGTAAACAAGTCCGCGTAATAATCAATGGCCTCATGATTAATGCGTGGCGGCGCTTCGTTCATGCGGTTGGGCTTCAGGGTATAGTAAAACTGGATGGGGGTGACGATGCCAAACGCCAGGTGGCGTAAATCCTCACCCTCGGCCCCACGATAATCAAAATCGGGGTAATTATCGTCGTGGTTATATTCTTTGTATTCCGGAATCCCAACGCCGACCCACACATGCGACGGTATCGTCCAATAGCCTTGGTCGATGAGCGTGCGCACCAAATGCTGGTACACGCGCATTTTTAACTGCCCCATCACGCGGCTGTCGGTGCGTTGATATTCCAAATCGCGGATGGCGTGCTTATGTAATTCGGCTTGCACAATCGCGCGCACTTCGCCCGCCAGTTGTTGCTGGTTGGGTGCCTGCAAGGTGTCTTCCATCGACCAATAGTAATCCAACCAGCGTTTATCGGGGGGATAGAGCTTCATCCAACGGAAATGCTCGGGGTGCATCAAGACTGGGCGCGCGAACTGGGTAAAATGCGGTTCCAGGTCGAACCCCACTGCCAAGCCGAGCAAATGCGCGGCGGCCACAAAGGCTTGCAAATGGGCTTCGGCATCCACGCCGTATTCCAGCAAAAACGGATCAACCAATTGGCGGGCGATGGTGCGCGCCGCACGGATGGCATACACCCCGCCAAATTCATAGCTGAGAAATGGCGCCAGATGGATAGCATCTACACGCAAACCCGGTAATAACTTCGCCGCCGTGATGAACGTGCCCAAGGTGCCATTTGTGCCCGCCGCGCGCACGTTGATAAAGCAAATATCGGCGCGAGCCATCCAATGGGCGTGGGGGTGCTCAGCAACAGGGCTTTGGGCGGGCTTTTCGGCGGCCAACCCCGCATAAAAACCCGCGATGACCGCATCCGAGAGGCGCATCATGGCGCTGGGCGTGCGTCGTAGCACACCAAATTGGTGATATTCAGCCAATAGGGCTTGGATGGTGGCCCGTTCGGTGGGGTCGGGCGCATATGCTCGAAAAATATGGGGCCATAAGTCCTGCGAACTCACCCGCTGCGCCATAGTTGTATTCCTATCTGCTCGGCAGTCTGCATTGACCACCTATTTTAACATGTTCGCGGGTTGGCACCATGCACCCGAAGGGCGATTTCAGGGCGGTTTTAATCGGGCAACTCGTGCCAGTAAACGCGGTTGCGCACTTCGGCGGGCAAATCGGCCAGCGCGCGGTGCAAGGCTTCGGCAAAAACCTCGATGCTCTGGTAACGATCATCGGCCTCTTTTTGCAAACAGTACAACAGGACGAACTCAACCGATGCGGGAAAATCGGGGTTGAATTGCGTCGGGGGGGGTGTTTCGGCGGCGAATTTTTTATAAATGTTTTTCGAATCACGCAGATGGGGCGGCACGGGCAATGTCCCCAGCATCAATTCGTAGCACATCACCCCCAGGCTATAAATGTCGGTGCGATAATCGAGCACTTCGCCGGATAGCGCCTGCGGCGACATATACTCATGCGTGCCAACCTGGCTCCCTCGGTAGGTGAGGTCAGCATCATTTTGCGGGTTTTTACCCAGCCCCAAATCGCCAAGATAAACATGCCAGCCGCCTTCACGTTGGCGGTGCAAAAACACGTTATCCGGTTTAACGTCGCGGTGGATGATGCCATTATCGTGCAGAAAACGTAGCGCGTTAGCCACCGGCCAGATAAAATTCCACGCTTGGGCCAGCGATAGCGCTTTTTTATGAATGAGCTTGCCGAGCAGCGAACCGCTAATCAGCTTCATGGTGAAATACAGCCGCCCCTGAAAATTGCCATAGTCATAAATTGGCACAATGTGCTCGTGGTGAGCTTGTTGCATCAGGCGGATTTCGCGCACAAAACGCGCTTGTAGCTCGGGCTCGTCGGCCACTTCGGCCTTCATCACCTTCAGCGCGACCATTTCATCCCGCTGGGGCGGATACGCCTGGTAAACCTCGCCCATGCCGCCATTGCCAATTTTGGGGCCGATCACATAGCCATCAAATTCTTGTCCGATTAGCGACATGTGTATTCGGTCTCAACCTCGCCTCCATTTGCTTTTCATGATACAACATACCGCCTATCCCCGGCAAAATACACCCCAAGGTCGTATAATCGAGGCGCGATGACCGGATTGCAGGCCAGCCCTGCGACGCTTGATTCAGAAAGGACAATCATCATGGGACAACGCTTAATGCTGGTGCTGGGCGGCGCCCACAGCGGCAAACGCGCCTTCGCCCGCCAACAAGCCGCCACCTGGGGCGAACATGTGCTGTACGTCGCCACCAATCAGCCCGATTTAGTCGAAGCCTTGCCCGCTGGCGGCCCGCAAGACATCCCAGAGACCTGGCGCCTGCTAGAAGCCCCCCACGACCCCGCCGCCGCCATCATGAGCGAAATGTGGGGCCATGATGTTATTGTGCTGGAAGATTTATCGCTGCTGACCACCAACCTCTTGCTCCGCACCGAAGAAGCCGACATGAATAGCGACGACGCCCTGGCCCGCATCCTAAAGCAGATGAACGCGCTGATTGCCGCCTATGCAGCCTCGCAAGCGGCCTGGGTCGTGGTTTCGCATGAAGTCGGGATGGGGGTCGTGCCGCGTTCGCGCCTGGGGCGCCACTATCGCCAAGCGCTAGGCCGGGTGAATCAACGTTGGGCGGGCGCCGCCGACGATGTCATCTTCATGCTAGCGGGCTTGCCCTGGCGCCTGACCCCCTACGCGCCTTAAGCATGGCTCATACCCTGGCGCTAGTACAAAGGAGGCATACGGCTTGATTGCCCAAATGCTTTTGGCGCATTATCCTTATAGCACCTTCATAAAGTTGGCTCTAGGCATTCTTGATTATCATGTGAGTATGGCGAGGGTCTTATCGTGAAACGAAAATACCGCAAACACCTCAATAGGTTGGAGTCCCCCGACGCCCAAGAACGCTACGATGCGGTCTTAAAATTGGGCCTGTTTGGCGATACCGAACTGATTGATACGCTGGACAAGGTCGCTACCCTAGACGAGAGTATGAAGGTGCGCGAACTAGCCGACAAAGCCGTCCGTACGCTAGAAGTCCTGAAACAGCGCCAGGCCGAACAAGCCCGCGCCGCGCAAATGGCCGCCGACGATGACGACGGGGGCATCGAATGGCGCGAACTGGCGTCCGTTAAGATGTTGGAATCAGACATCATGGAAGACGACGGAGGCAGCAAAAAGGGCGAAGATTGGAATTTCGTGGAGTCCAAGAAGCGCGACCTGGAGCGTAAGCGCGAACAGGCCGAACGGCAAGCCATCGAAGCTCAGATCGAAGCCGAACGCCGCAAACGTGCCGCCCAGCGCCGCCGGATGCCTTTCCGCATTGTGCTGTTCGCAGCGGTGGGGGTCGCCCTGATCGGGCTGGCGATTGTCATTTGGTATAACGTGGCGGTAGAACCGCCGCCCGAAACGCGCGACGCCGTGCTCAGCGACTTACAAATCTGGAACCAAGCCTTGCAGCAGAGCGGCTTTACGTACCAGGAAGCCTTCGACCAGCCCAGCTTCGCTTGCGCGGAGATTGTCGCGGTGGAAATCGCCGCGCCGCCACGTTGGGTAACCCTCACCGATGTGGGCGAAACGGAGATTACCCAGGGCGAGGGCGTCTTGGCCGGGGCCGCCGACGACCTGAGCGCCGTCAACGAAAGCCTGCTGGAAGGCTATGAAGAAATCATCTTTAACATCGACCGCGCCCACAGCAATTTGACGCGCATTGAAGATGCTTTGCGGGTCGCTTGCGATGGCCCCGAAGAAATCACAGCCGAAGAATGGGCCCAGATTGAGCAAATTGAGAGCCTGGGTGGTTTGCTCATCCAGGCGTTACGCTCGGCGAATGGTGCCGCCAGCCTCATCGAAACCGCGCAGGCCGATTTGGCCCCCGTGGAGGTCGAAGAAGGCGACGACGCCGAAACGGCTTCGGAATAGCGCATCATTCATTCCACGGGCCAGATGGGCAACTCCGCCAGGCGCAATCCTTCTGGCAGGTCGATGACCGGCACGGACGCCCATCCGGCGGTGTAGCCTTCAATGGGGGCTTCGAGTTCGACATAGACCCAGGCAGCATCCGGGCTGCGTCCATAAATGAGCAAGCTAAGGTTAGCAGGTAACTCCGTTAGAACACCGGCATTATCGCCGGGTGCCATACGCAACCGCACCGCGCCGAAGCCCGTCCCCCCCCGCGCATAGACTGGGCCAGGCGGGCGTGTGAGGGGCTGCGGCGTCGCATTATACGCGGGCAACGTGCCCACAGGATTACCAGACAAAGCCCCTTGCGGCACCCAGCCTTCCAGACCATCAGGCGTGCGCACGTGGCGCCAGGTGCCGGTTAAATCCGCGCCAAAGATACTCAGCACGCTTTCGGCTGGGATTTCGAAAGCCAGTTCGGCGCTGTCGTCATCCGGCGCGGCATAGAGCGGCGATGGTTCGATCACAGTCGCGGCCCCCGGCAAGGGGATACGCGGCACCCGGGGCAGGCTTTCGAGCGGCAACGTGCGCACCGTAGCGGCATCATAAGGCACAGCGGCCCCCGTGCCGCTCGTCCAACGGGCCCCTGGCGCCAGTCGCGGCCCGCCGACCACTTCCGCCCCGCCTTCGATGATCGTCATGGCCAGGCCGATTTCATCACGTGCCAAAAACGCCGTGCCCGTCAGGGTCAAGCGCACGCCATCGACCTGGATCAGCGTGGGGTTGCCGAGCGGACTTTGCAGCAAGACCCCTGCCGGATGCCCTCCCCCGGCGCAGAATTGGCCCGTTGCGGCCACTGTAAACGCGCCCCAAGGGGGCAAGTCATCGGCGGAATCGCGCACAAGTTCGGCCTCACCCACCACATACACCGCTAGGAAGGGCGGCGGCGCACTGGCATCGGTTGCCGCCAAAGGCACATGCGCCAAGATCATGTCTCCCTGCGCCGCGCGCAACACTTCTTGGGGGGCTAAGGGGGCGCGCCCCTCGTCAGCGCTGCATACCTGGCCGGGGAGCAACCCCGCGCAGGTTGTCAGGGCCGCGCGGACGCTCTGGGCCCGCTGGGCCACGCAATCGGACGGTTGTGCATAGGCCGGGGTTAGGCTCATAGACACCCCCACGACGACGATCAAGAACCAGGTCATGCCGCGCACTAGCGATGCCCCGCAAGCGGCTTAGGCTGATACAATTCACCCAGGTAGGTCAGATCATCCTCAGAGAGGGAGACATCCAGCGCCATGACGGATTCTTCCAGATGGCGTAATTTGCTGGCCCCTACGATGGGCGCGACCACGCCCGGCTGGTGCAGCACCCAGGCCAAGGCGATTTGCGCCGCGCTAACGCCGTGCCGTTCTGCGAGGTCTTGCACCCGCGCCACGATCTCAAAATCGGCATCATGATAGTACATGCCCTGCGCGAGCGTGTCGGTCTGGGCGCGCGTGGTGCTGCCGAAGCCCTCGCGGCTACGATTGCCCGCCAGAAAACCGCGTGCCAAGGGACTCCACGGGATGAGCCCGACGCCCATATCCCGGCAGAGCGGGATCATCTCGCGTTCTTCTTCGCGATAAATCAAATTGTAATGATTCTGCATAGAGACGAAGCGCGTCCAGCCGTGGGTGCTGGCGCTATGCTGCGCTTTCGCAAATTGCCAGGCGAACATACTACTTGCGCCGATGTAGCGCGCTTTACCCGCTTTTACGACATCGTGCAGTGCTTCCATAGTTTCTTCGATGGGCGTGTTGTAATCCCAGCGGTGAATCTGATACAGGTCAACATAGTCCATATTCAGGCGCTGTAACGAAGCATCAATCGCGTCCATGATGTGCTTGCGCGAGAGCCCGCCCCGGTTGGGCTTATCTTCCACCTGAAAATAGACCTTGGTGGCCACGACGACTTCCTCGCGCGAGGCAGCGTATTCCCGAATCGCCTTGCCCGTAATTTCTTCACTCACCCCGAGCGAATACATATTGGCGGTATCAAAAAAATTAATGCCCGCTTCAACTGCCCAGCGGATGAGCGGCAGGCTATCGGCTTCCGGCAGGATGTACTCGCGCCATTCGGGCGTGCCGTAGCTCATCATGCCCAGGCAAATCTGCGAGACGCGCAACCCGGATGCGCCTAAATTCACATATTCCATCATTATCCTCTGATTCTCATCTGCTACCGGGCTAACTGTAGCGCTTTTGGGCAGATTTTCAAACGCCGGATGCACCCCCTGGCTTGCGGGCCACGAATACGGCTTGCTGGATGGCAAACACGAGGTCCTGAGGCGAGTCGGCGCTGGGGGTCGCTTTCACAGCATACCATTGGCGCACGGGTGGCGGGGCCTGCACGAGCATCGCCCGTAGCCGCCATTGCGTCGGCGCAGTGCAACCTGTGCGCGCCGCCCATTCGCTCAGCGGATGCGCCACGGCCACCCGCTCGGCGTGTTGCATACGAAAGCCCGCCCCTTTGATAAGAACATGCCATTCATCCCAGGTATGCGCCCACTGGTGGGAGGGATCGCGCAGGGTTTCGAAGGCGTTGCAATAGCGCGCGGCGTCTTGCATTTCTGGCGAGATAATATCCACAATGCCCAGCCCGCCGCCCGGTTTCAGAGCGCGGTAACTTTCTGCCAGAAAAGCGCGTACATCGTCAAAATGGTGAGCGGCAATCCGGCAGGTGAGCACGTCAAAAGCGTTAGCCTGCACGGGCAGGGCTTCGGCAGCACCTTGTACATACCCATTTGGGGCGCCGTGCTGGCCCCGCGCGGCGCGTAACATCGGCCATACAAGGTCACTGGCTACCACACGCATCCCCGCTGCGGCGTAGCGCGCTGCTGTATGGCCGCCCCCGGTGGCCACATCCAGCGCCCACCCCCCCGGCACCGGGGGCAGGTGATCGCGCAAGCGCGCCAGCGAGTGCCCGCTGGCGTGGGTCGGGCTGGTGACATATGCTTGGGCATGTCGCCCAAATGTTGCGTTCAGTTTTCTGGCGGAAGGAGTTGGCATACGGCATATCCTGGGGTACGATTAAGGTAGAGCCCATAGATGATGTTTGTCTAGCCTACAATCATCATGCTATGTGTCGTTGTGCGACAGCATCTATAACGCAGTATAGCAAATAACTTTTTTCTATACCTGCTGCGAACCTGTGTAAAATAAATTCGCTAAAAGAGCCTTATACATGATAATGGCGCCATTACCAAATCCCAATATCCTGATGCAAACTGAAGGGCGTTCGCGTAAAAAGGCACAATGGCTTGCTTTCCAGGCGCATTATGACGATGCCATCCTCCGGCGTTTTGTCACAGCCTGCACCCAGCAACTCGGGGCAAGCAGCATAGCCGTCATCTTGTTCAATGATGATGCCTACGAGCCACTGGATATAGTCGCATTACTGGGGGCCGAGCATCAAGACGATTGCTGGCACACATTACGCCAGCAGATTGAAACCGTAGCGCCTACCGAGCGTCCGGCCAAGCTGGGTGAAATTGCCACCTATGCCAGCCAAAACCTGGGCTATTTACGTTTGCCTCTGGAAGTTGATCATCATTTTTGGGGAGTATGTATTCTGGCCCACCCTATCGGCGCCGGGTGGGGGCTAGCCGAAGAGACCCTCGCGCAAAGCCTGACGGATACGCTGGCGCTATTCATCCAGAAATTGGCTTACGAACAACGTCTGCAACGCAGCCAGGCACTCCAACAAGCCACGCACCGCATCGCCCAATTATTAGACGACGATATTTCATTGGCCAACGCCCTGGAATACATTCTGGTTAATTTGCGCGAACTCTTCGCTCTGAGTAGCGCCTCCGTGATGCTCAATATCGGCGATGGCAAACTAGACATGGTCGCGAGCTATGCTATGGATCGGGTGAAGCATTGGCGGCAACAGATCGGCTTTGGCGAAGGCATTGTCGGGCATGTAGCGACTACCTGCCAAACCGTTCTGTTAACAGATTATGCCCAGTTCGACAGCGCGCTTGCGCCCGTAGCCGCGCATAACGCCATACAAGCTGCCCTGGCCGTGCCGCTACTCTCGCGAGATACACTGGTGGGCGTGCTGGGGCTCATTCAGCTTGAAGACGATAGCCTGCCTGTTCTGACACCCAACGACGCCCTCTTGCTAGAACGCCTGGCGCCCTTGGTGGCCATGGTGATCGAAAACACCCAACTGCGCGACCGCGTGCGCCAAGAGCGCGCGCAATTGCAAGCCGTGCTGGATTACGTGCCCGTGCCGATTCTGCTTTTTGACCATCGTAGCAAGTTGGTATTAGCGAACCCTATCGCCCACAATGTCGGGCAACGGGTAGGTATTTCGCTGTATAGTTTCATCGGGCGTTCGCTACAAGCTATTGTCGATAGCCTGCCGCCGGACTCTGAAATCCCTAGCAACTTCGAAGACGATGCTGTGGGCGAGCTCAACCTGGGGATCGGCGGACGCTTTCTGGCGACCATGGCCCAGGTGCCGGGCTTGCTGGGGGGCCAACCCGGCAATGTGGTGGTCTTGCAAGAAGTCACCGAAGAACGGCGCCTTAACGAAGCCCGTAGCAGCTTGCTCAGCGTCCTCTCGCACGATCTGGGCAATAAACTCAGCTTGTCGCTAGGCTATGCAGCATTGCTGCTGGATGAAGTCCAAACGCCCGAAGATCAACAACATTTCATCGAACGCATCTATAGCTCGCTAGAAGAAGCACGAACGCTCATCCGCAACGTTGTCGAAATTGAGTATGCCGAAGCGCAAGGCGTGCACATCGCCAAACCCTACGACTTACGCTTGCTGGCGGATGAAATCTGCCGGGGGTTGCAACCCGCCGCGCAAGACAAAGAACAGACGCTCACCTGCGAATGGAGCCTGCCCTTCGAAGCGCCCCTGGTGGGCAACGACGCGCTAATGAAACAAGCACTAGAAAATCTGATTACCAACGCGCTCAAATATACCCCGCCCAGCGGCGCGGTGCAGGTGCTGTTAGACGCAGATGACGTCTACGCGCGCATTCGTATCGCGGATACGGGCATCGGCATCCCGCAAGAAGAACTAGCCCGCATCTGGGAGCGTTTCTACCGCGTAGAACGCGCCGAGACGAAGAACATCGAAGGGACGGGCTTGGGCCTCACGCTCGTGCAATCCGTCATCAAGAGCCACGGCGGCAGCATTACCGCCGAAAGCGAGCTCGGGCAGGGCACCACCTTCACCATATATCTGCCTCTGGCAACAGACGACCGGCCCCCAAGCGCAGACACTTAAGGCGCTGTATCGTCCGCACGCACACACCGAAAGCCGACGCCTGGCTCCGCGAGGCCCGGCTCAGCCTGCCGGACGTCCTGCGCAGTGGCTACAAAGGTCTGCGGCGCATCCCGAAACGCCCCGCCGATAATCCCAAACGTATCCCCCGGTAAGCGCACCCATTCGGCCACATTGCCCAGCAGATGATACGCCCCCACCCAACTGGTGCCCGCCGCTAGGGCATCACGCGAAAGGGGGCCTTCGGCGTCAAAATGGGCGCGCGTCCGGTCGATGGGTGCTTCCCCCCAAGGATACGCCCGCGCGGGGCCGTCCGCTTGCCAATAGGCCGCGCGTTCCCATTGGGCCAGCGTCGGCAAGGCCCCGCCCAGATTGGCGCAATACGCGCGGGCCGTGAATGCAGAAACCCCATGCGCGGGCAAGGTCGCCCACTCTGGCGCGCGGATCGTCCATTCGCCGCTCGCTAATTGGCGCAAAGGGGCTTCCTCTGATGCTAGCCAATTCGCCCCCGCCCAACCTGCCAGCGGCAAATCGGTTAAACCGCTCTGATTGATATACATTACCAATTGCTGGTTGATAACCTCGTAAGCGTCAATATGAAAGGTCGGCATCCTTTCGTCACCCGGCACCGTGAGCATAATATGCCCGGCAGCGATCAGGCGCGGGTTGTCATACAATCCGCCGAAGCGCCCCAAGGTCGGGGGTACGCCGCCACCTGTTATGGCATCACCGAGCACGATCGCCACACGCCCTGGCAAAGGCGGCAATTCCGGGGTTGGGGTGAGGGCAACCGGCGTGCGCGTGGCCGTCAGCAGCGACGTCGGCGTTTGGGTCGGGCTGGGGGAGGGTGTCGGGCTGGGGCGCGCGGTCGCAGAGGGTGACGGGCTTTGCGTGGGGGACGGTCGCGCGATGACTTCTGTCGGGCGGACGGTGGGTACGGGAGGCGCGGCTTGCGGCGCATCGCGAAAGACCCACCAGAGCACCACGATCAGCAGCACCAACAGGACACCGCCACTCATGTAAAAGGTTATGCGGTTGGGACTTTGTCGTTGGATCATGGCCCAGCGTTCGCATGGTAGAATACCCTTCAGTGTACTGCTTTAGGAGCAAGATACAACCTTGGATCGTTTACAGGCACGCTTGCAACCCGGCGCGCGCCCCTTGTTGTTGGATGGCGCGCTGGGCACCCAACTCGAAAGCCAGGGCATCCCCATGCCCGCGCCCTTATGGTCTGCCGCCGCGTTGCGTAGCCATCCTGGGATGGTGCAAGCTTTGCATACGGCCTACTTGCACGCCGGGGCGGAGGTCATCACGACTAATACGTTTCGTACCCATGCGCGAACCGTCGGCAACGCCGCAGATGCGCGCGCCCTGACTGCGCAAGCCGTCGCCTTGGCCAACGCCGCGCGGGCCCAAACCAACCCCGCCGCCTGGGTGGCGGGCAGCGTCGCCCCCTTGGAAGATTGCTATCGGCCCGACTTAACCCCCGGCCCGGCAACCTGCGCGCATGAACACGCCCAACACATCGCGCATTTGGCCGAAGCGGGCGTCGATCTGCTGTTGATCGAAACCATGAACACCGCCCACGAAGCCGCTGCTGCTGCTCAGGCCGCCCAAGCGCATCACCTGCCTTTTTTCGTCAGTTTCGTGTTGCAAGATACAACCCATATCTTGAGCGGCGAAACACTGCGCGCCGCCGTAGAAACCGTCGCGCCCTATGCGCCCTGGGCGGTGCTGGTCAATTGCATCCCGGCCCGGCATATCGTGGCGGCACTGGCCCATTTACGGACCCTCACCGCCCTCCCCATCGGCGCATACGGCAATATGGATACCCCGGCAGATGTGGCCGGATGGGCCGCTGCGCCCCGGCAAGCTGCCACGGATTATTGCCACACTGCGCGCGAATGGCTAGCCGTAGGCGCGCAAATCATCGGCAGTTGTTGTGGCTCGTCCCCCGCGCATACTCGCGCCCTGGCCGACCACCTGCACAATCCTGCAACACCCGATCGTTAAACCCATACCAACCATATCCCAACGCGCATCTCACAAATCTATATGTAGTTTGGGGCGAGCGTACGGTAAAATATGCGAGCACAAGATCATGAATTGTGATGCATATCAAAGGCGGTTACCCTATGAGCAGTGTTATTCTGCTGGTTGAAGACGACGAAGAACTTCGTCACTTGTGGGAGCTTTACTTGCGTCCGCTGGGGGTAGCTGTTCACCATGCGCGCGATGGCTTGGAAGCGCTCTACCAAGCGCAGGCCCATCATCCCGATCTGATCGTGCTTGATCTCATGATGCCGACCGCTTCCGGCGACCTAGTGCTCGGGTTTCTGCGCAGCACAGAAGACCTGAAACAGATTCCCGTATTGGTCGTCAGCGCGCATCAAAATATCGCCTCTTTGGCCCAACAGTACGACGCCGATGGCTATTTGCAGAAGCCCGTCAGCGTCGAAGAATTCCGCAAAGCCGTCCAGCAGATGATCGAGATTAAGCCCTAATCATTGGGCCCTGTGCGCTTGATGTTCCCGTTCGGGGCCAAGGGCAGCCAGAAGCCGAACGTACTCCCCGCTTGATATTCACTCATAAAAAACACGTTGCCGCCATGGCGCTCAATAATTGCTTTTACCAGGCTCAGCCCCAACCCCGTGCCGCTGATACCCTCTGTGCCCGGCGTATTAGCGCGATAGAAGCGCTGGAATAGCCGCGCCTGCCGCTCTTGCGGGATGCCATAGCCCGTATCCTTTACCTGAAACACCAGGCGTTCGGCCTCCGTCCTCGCTTCCACAATCACCTGACCACCGCTGGGCGTGTATTTGATCGCGTTATTGATGATGTTGTGGATGGCCTGTTCGATCTGCACATCATTGCCGATCACCTGTGGCAATTCCGGCGGAATGCTCGCCTGAAAGTCAATCTCCTTCAGGCGGGCTTGCGAGGCCAGATGAAAGACCGCTTCAATCAACAGGGGCTGAATGTTCAGCGCTTGCCACGTGTCCGGCTGTTGGCTTTCGGCGCGTTCCAGATTCAAAATATCTTCCAGCAAGTGTTCCATTTTGCGCGCGCCGCGCTCTATCGCTGCGGTGTATTCCCGGTGAATGCTATCCGGCGACAGTTCATCAATAAGCAAGTCAAGATAACCTTTAATCTGGGCGATGGGGTTGCGCAAGTCGTGCGAAGCCATGCGGATCATTTCTGACTTCACCTGTTCCAACTCTTGCAAATCCGCGACGACTTGCGCCCGTTGCAAAGCCACCGCCATATGGCTGAGCAAGTTGCGCGCCAGAGCGATGTCGGCATCTTGAAAATGGCGTTCGTAACGGCTTTCGCAGACGACAATAGCGCCCCTGAACTCGTCTTCGCGATCCAGGCTAAGGGCCAAAGCGCTCTGTACCCGCATAGCTGCCAATACGGCACGCGCATCCTCGGCAGCCCCAGAGCCCAGGAGGATCGAAACGCTAGCTGTGCGCGTGTGTTCCAACCAGAAGCGGTAATGCTCGGTCTCGTTCAATTGATCGGGCAGCGTCGGGGTGCGGCTTTGCGCATAGATCACAGAGGGCATTTGTCCTTCGGGCGGCGGTTTGATGAAAAACACGCTCGAAACATCCAGCAGTGCCAACAAAGCGCGCAGGCTGATGGTGATAATCGTGTCGTATTCCAGGCTGGCAGCCAGGTCTTTGCTGCGTGCATACAGGACGTCCATAGCCTCGGCGTACTGCTGAATATGTTTGTAGTTCTGGACGTTCACCAACGCGGCTACCGTGCGATGGGCCAGTTGGGCCAAAAACGATAGCGTATCGTCATCCATGGCTTGCGCCGGAATATCTTCCAGAAGCAGCACTCCATGAAAGCGTTTGCGGCTCACCAAGCCCAACCATAGCGAAACTGTATCGGGCCGCGTGCCGGGGGTTTGCACCCAAGCATCCTGGCCGCTATACAAACGCCCCAAAGGGGATGCGGGCGTGGTAGCGACCGTTTGCATGGTCAATGGTGCGGCAAAGGCGGTGTTTTGCCCGCTCGAAACGAGCGGCTCTAGCTGGTTATTTTTATCGTTTCGCCAGGCCAGGGTGCACCCCCGCGCCAGGCTGCGCCGCATCGCCAGGTCAACCGCCAGGCTCAGGATGCGGTCGTTTTCCAGGGTATACCCAATTTCATGATCGACCCGCTGGAACATGGCCATTTCTTCCAGGCGTTCGCGCAGCATTTTCTCGGCAGCTTTGCGCTGGGTAATGTTGCGGACGATGCACAGCACTTCATCCGGCCCGCTGGGCACCATACGCGCTTCGTAACTGGCCAAACCCTTTTGGGTTTGTAGTTCGTATTCATAGATTTGCAAACCTTCGCGCAGGGCCTTACCGATATAAAATACGGTTTCGGCGGCGTTTTCGGCATCCAAAACATCGCGCGTATTGCGCCCGATCAACGCCTCGGTAGAGAAGATCAAATCGGTGGGGTCACCCGCCTGGCAATCTAAAATCGTCCCCTGTGCATCATAACGCAGCATCAAATCTGGGATGGCGTTGAGCAACGCGGTTTTCTCGGCTTCGCTGCGCCGCAGATTCTCGTCAGCGGTAATCCGCGCGGTGACATCTACCTGAATCCCAACGTAATGGGTCAGTTGGCCCTGCTCGTTAAAGATGGGCGACATACGAAAGTCGTTCCAGAAGCGTGTGCCATCTTTGCGATAGTTGCGGATGAGCACCTGGCAACTGCGGCCTTGCTGGATCGCCCGGCGGATTTCTGCTCTAGCGGCCTGGTCACGATCATCCGCCTGCAAAAAACGACAATTCTGGCCGATAACTTCGTCATAAGCATAGCCCGTGATGGCCATAAAAGCCTCGTTGGCAAAAATGAGGGGCATATCCGGCTGGGTGGCATCGGCAATCGTCACGCCAGAGTTAATCGCGGCGATGGCGCGGTCGCGCAAGGCCAGTTCGTCGTCGGTATGGCGTGCTTGGGTGATGTCGTGCCCGGCGCCATACACGCGCACCACATCCGCCCCCAGCGTTGCGGGGTCGGGCCGCCCGACATCGCGCAACCAGCGGATACTACCATCTGGGCGAATGATCCGAAATTCAGTCGTCACCACCTCCCCAGCCCGCAAGCGCTGTACGCGCGCCCTCAACTCTGGCAAATCCTCCGGGTGTACCATCTGCTGCCAAAAGTGGTCATTTTCGCGCTCGCGCGCAGTCGGGCTATACCCCGTGATGCGCTCGAAGGCTTCTGTCATCCATTCGTTTCTGATGCCCCCGTCCGCCTGAATAAGAATCGAATAAGCATAATCGGAGGTCAGTTCGGAGACAGTCCGAAAGTGCATTTCGCTGGTGCGCAATTGCTCGCGCCCGTGGCGGGCAATCAGGCGTTCATAACGCAACACCAACAAGGCCAACACGCCGATAATCAGGACAAAGCGCAACGGCCCATCTATCATTTGCGCCAGCGTCACATCCGGCTTCAACGCGGCTAGGGCAACCATCCCGGCCAGGTTGCCCAATAAAGTTAGCACTGTCGCCCGTGGCGTCAGCAGCAACCCGCTCGCCAAGATCGAAAAGATCAGGTAATCCAAAATGCTGAGCGCTTCGTCTGCATGCTGCGCCCCCGCGACGATGAGAAAAGGCCCTAAGATCGACACTAGAATCGTCAGGCCAGACGCCTGCTGATAATTTCCCCAACGGTTGAGCCCATAGGCCACCCCCAACATCCCCACCAACATGACCATGGTCGCCAATCCGAAATAGGCGGGTAAATCCACTTCCTGGCCGTTTAGCTCGCGCGTAACGCCAAAAAAAACGATGATGGGCAAAGCCAACAAATGCATTACCGCTAGCAATTGCGCTTTCAGGCGCAGCACCGGGTCGGCGAGCCGGGGGGCAGGTTCTACCAAATGCTGTATCAGTTGACGGAGCGACGCGATTATGGCATGCACAACAGAGCCCTATCCTGTTCGTGGATGTGCGACACATAGATCATATGCATTTTAACGTATTGTCGATTTTAAGGCAGCATTGGGGGAAGCTTACACCGGACAGGTTATGACGCCGGGCGCGCCGTTAGGCCCTCGTCATTGATGGACGGGTTGTTCACCCGCTTGGATACGTCCCACGCATCCAGGGGCAAATCTTCGCTGGGCTGCAACATTTGATGCAGCTTCTCGACATCATCGAACTCGCGACTAAGCCACAGATCGTAATGTTCAGGGGCGAGCATCACAGGCATACGGTGGTGAATGCGGCTTAAAAACTGGTTGGCGGCAGTGGTCAGAATGGTGCAACTGAGCAGGGCTTCACCGCTCTCGGCGTCTTGCCAGCGATCCCACAAGCCCGCAAAGGCGAACAATTCGCCATCTTCCCGCGTGATATACACGGGTGTGCTGCTGCCATCATCTTCTTTATACCACTCGTAGAAGCCATCCGCCGGGATCAGACATCTCCGCCGCCGAAACGACCGCTTAAAACTGGGCTTGTCGTGCGCGGACTCCGCACGTGCGTTAATGAGCGGGCGAGTGCCGAAAGCGCGCGATTTGGCCCAACCGGGCACAAATCCCCATTGCATGATCCCCAGAGCATTGTGGTTTTCGGCATTATGCGCCACCACCGGAATCTGATGCGTCGGCGCAACATTGTAGCTGGGGGGGATGTCTTCGGGCATCGCCACCAGATCGAAGCTACGTTGCAGGGCTTCAGGTGATGTTTGGGTTAAGGTAAATCGTCCACACATAGCCTTATCTTAGATCATATGTGCGCAACTGGCAAGTCCAGGATTATCCATCACACCGTATCGCTGTTACCCATCGCGCGCGTTCTCGGCCAGGGCCGCGATGTCCTCGCCGCTGGCATTGGGCAGATAGGCATAATCAGCGCCCAGCCAATCGGCCAGTTGGCGGGCTTCGCCCCGGCTAAGGTAATTGCGCTTGGTATCCACAACCAATATATGCAGGCCGCTATCCGCCAGGCCCACCCCTAGCCGTTGGAGTTCCTCGCGCGGGTCATTGCCTTCCTTCAATGGGATATTGGCGCGGCCATCCGTCAGCAGAATGAGCACGGTTTGCATGATGCCCCGCCCGCGTGCCTGCGCGGCCATATCATTGGCCATGATGAGCGCCGAGGCGAGCGGCGTCCCGCCGCCCGTAGGCAGCAAATCCAGCGCGCGTTTGGCCAACTCAACGCTTTGCGTAGGGGGCATCAAGACCTCGGCGCGCTCGCCCCGAAACGCGATTAGCGCGACGCGGTCGCGGTTCACATACGCCTTGCCCAGCAGATTGTGCACCGCGCCTTTGGCCTGGCGCATGCGATGCAGGGCCATACTGCCGCTAGCATCCACCGCAAAACAGAACAGCGCCCCGGCCTTGCTGCGGTACTGCTTAACGCGCACATCGCTGAGCGTCAGCGCCAGATGATCGCGCGCGGGGTTGCGCAAGGGTTGCCAAGGGGCCGCCGTGCGCAGGGTCGCGACGACATCAATGCGGCCCCGGCGGGGGTCATCCGGCACGCTGCGCACATGCCGACCGCGTTTGCCGGCTGTGCTGCCCCGCGAGCCGCTACGCCCGCGCCGCTGGTGCAAAAACGGCAATTCATCTAGCTCGGCGGGCAGTTGCGTTTCCAGCGCTTCCAGAATTTCTTCCGGCGGCGGGATGAGTTTTTCGGGCAAGGCGTTTTGCCCATCATCATCCGTGTCGTTTTGTTCGGGCGCTTGCTGATTGTCGGCGTCATCACGCTGATCGTCTGGCGGGGCGGGATTCTCATCCTCGGCAGGCGGGGCCGGGATGCGCGTCGCGCGCGGCAAGATGACCAACTGCGCCGCGAGTTGGCAATCCTCCGCGTGGACCTCGTCGCGCAGATCATAGGCCGCCGCCGCGCAGGCCGCGCGCACCGCGAAAGCATCCGCGCGATGCCCCTCCACGCCATACGCCAGCGCCGTGACGCTCAATTGCTCGACCAACGCATCACTGATGGTCACTTGCGGCAGGTGCTCGCGTGCGGTGAGCACCAACCCGCGCAGAAAATCGACATCCTCAGCCCAGTCTCCCGCGCGGATGTTGCGGCGCACGATTTGCGCGCGCTGCTCCGGCGAACGCTGGCCCGGCAAGCGCGTGATAAGCCCGATGCGATCCAGCAAATGGCCGCGCGGCGCGCCTTCGGCGGGGTCATATGCGCCGATGAGACTAAACCGCGCGGGGTGCATCTCGCTGAGCCCTTCGCGCTCTAGGCGCACGAAGCCCCCATCTAGCGCCGCCAACAGCAGATTCGTGCTGGCGTCCGTCAGCAGATTAACGCCATCCACCACGGCAAAACCGCCATCGGCCCGCGCCAGTGCGCCGCGCTGCGTAACGACGCGCCCGGTCTGCAAGGTTGACTCTAAATCCAGCCCGCCCAGCAGATTCTCGGCATCAATGCTGGACGGAATTTCGACAAAAGGCACATCCGCGCCCAGCACGGCACGCAAACCCCGCGCCAGGGCGGATTTTCCCGTTCCGGCGGGCGCGGCCAGGATGACCCCGCGCAAACCGGGGTCGATGGCCAGCAAGAGCAGCGCTTGCTGAGCGCCTTCTAGCCCCACCAGCGCCGGAAACGGGAGATGCGCGTTAGACACCCTGTGCGACACCTTCCATCTGATCTTCCAAATCGCCGTAAATCTCGCGCAGTTGGTCGAGCATGGCGTCGTCGGCGTCCCAGAAGCCGCGCGCCTGGGCCTCTAGTAACCGTCCGGCGATGGCGGCGGTGGCGTGCGGGTTGGCCTCGGCCATGCGTTGCCGCATCGCCTCATCTAGCATGAAGGTCGTCGCGATGTCATCATACACCCAGCCCTCGACCGCGTCCGCCGTGGCGCTCCAGCCGTAGGTATTGCTGACGCGGATTTCGATCTCATGAACGCCTTCATAACCATGATGCAGCATGCTCTCATGCCATTTCGGATTCAGCAACTTGGCGCGGGTTTCTAGGCGCACCATGCCCTCTAACGAGGATAAGCGATCATCCAGCGCGATAGCATCCGCGACCATGACCGAGGGCCGCTTGCCGCCCAGCTTTTCGACGCTTTTGGCCACGCCGCCCAAGTATTCATAGTAGTGATCGACATCGCTGATGCCGAGTTCGAAGCTGTCGATATTCTGGAAGGCGGCCTCCACAGTGGCCAAGCTGCGCTCCATGACGCCCCGCGCGGCTTGCCAATCCCCCGCAGGGGTAAAGGCGAAGGACTTGCGCGCCAAAAACGCCTCGCTGAGTTGGTCATCACTGTCCCAGGTGGAGCTATCCACCAGATGATTGACGTGCGCGCCATAGGCCCCCGGCGCGTTGGAGTAAACCCGCGCGGCGGCTTCGTCAAACGCGATGCCCAGCGTCGCGGCATGTTCGAGCGTATGCGCGCGCACAAAATTCTGCTCTAGCGGTTCGTCCGCGTGGGCGGCCAAGCGCACGGCCTTATCCAGCAACCCGGCTTGATGATGGAACAAATCGCGGAAAATGCCGCTGAGCGTCATCACGATGTCGATGCGTGGGCGGCCCAATTCAGCCAGCGGGATGAGTTCGACGTCCGAAATATTGCCGAGTTCATCCGCCACAGGCCGCGCGCCCAGCAGATGCAAGCATTGGGCGATGCCTTCGCCGTCACTCTTGAGGTTATCCGTGCCCCACAGCACCATGGCGACTGTTTCCGGCAGGGTGCCGTTTTCGGCGGTCAGGCGCTCTAGCATCTTGGCGACGATTTCTTCTGCCGCGCCGACCGCCACCGAGGACGGGATGCGGTAGGGGTCTAGCGCGTGGATATTGCGCCCAGTCGGCACAATATGCTCATTGCGCATAACGTCGTTCCCCGGCGAGGGCGGAATATACCCCCCGGCCAGGCTGTGCAACATACCGTGCAATTCTTGATCGTGGGTCAGGCGATCTACCAGCGCATCCAGCCAGGCCCATAAGTTAACCAACAAGCCAGGCGAGATGTTCGCAGTCTCGTATAGATATGCATCAGCGGCGGAAGTATCGAGTTCGGGCGTGCGCGGCGCGCGGATAAAATGCCGCATGGCCTCCCCCGCGATATGCTCGATTTGATCCCACAACGCTTGGGCCTCGGTGCTGGTTTTGAGGTCAGCTTGCAGGCTCGCGAAGTCCGCGCCGAGTCCTTTCGCGATGAGGGCGGGCAAGACCGGCAGCATAGCGTGCCCGTTGGGGTGCTGCGCGGGGTTGAACGCGGCGGTGAGGGCCAGCAAATCCGCGAGTTCATCCTCGGCGGGGGGGGTGCCGATCACATGCAGCCCCAGCGGGATCATGCGGTGCTCGACTTGTAGCAGTTCGTGCCCCAGCGCGGCAACATAATTTTCAGCGGCATTTACGGCATTCTGGCCGTTCTCGCTCACGACAATGCCGAGCCGGTCGGCCTGCGCGCGGATGTCGGTCAGCAGTTGGGCATCGTGGCGCTTATGATAGGTGTCCAGATCATCTTTCAGGCGGCGCAAACCCTTGTATAACCCGGCCTGATGCAAAGGCGGCACCATATAGCTGACTAGCGTGGCCGCGCCGCGCCGTTTGGCGATGCTGCCTTCGCTGGGGTTGTTCACGCAATAGTAGTAGAAGTTCGGCAACGCGCCGAGCAAACGCGGCGGCCAGCAATCCGCGCCCAGGCCGACCTGCTTGCCGGGCATGAATTCCAGCGCGCCATGTGTGCCCAGGTGAATTACCGCGTCGGCGTCGTAGACATGATCGAGCCAGGTATAGAACGCGGCAAATCCATGATGCGGCGAGGCATCTTTGCCCATCAGCAAGCGCATGGGGTCGCGCTCGTAACCAAAGCTGGGCTGGATGGCGACGAAGACCTCGCCAAAGTCCGCGCCCAGGATGTAAAAATCTTTGCCATCCGTCAGCAGTTCGCCGGGCGCGTGGCCCCAATAGGCCTCAATTTCGGGATACCAGGGGAACAAGCGCCGATAATCGTCCAGGCTTAGGCGCGCGCCGACGTTGCCATCCGTGCCGAACTGCATCGCGT
>DAOTVD010000282.1:0-2485 GCA_034437075.1 Anaerolineae bacterium | reverse complement strand
AATGTCCTCACAAATTGGTACCGCGAACATCTAAAGTCAGCGATCCCACCTATCATCGAAAAATGGGAACCTATGATGGGCGTGAAAGTATCTGAATGGCGCATCAAACAGATGAAGACGAAATGGGGGTCTTGCAATATTGAGGCGCGGCGGATTTGGCTGAATCTGGAATTGGCGAAGAAACATAATCAGTGCTTGGAATACATTGTGGTTCATGAAATGGTGCATTTGCTGGAAAGACATCATAACGAACGGTTCACACAATTTATGAACCGCTTTTTACCGAATTGGCGTTTTACACGAGATGAACTGAACCGCGAGCCATTAGCTCACGAAACTTGGGATTATTAGTTCTTGAAGGCCCTTCCGGCAGTCCCCCCCAACTAAAATCCGTTTATATGGCACGCTGATGCGCTGCCGACACAACCGACAGGCCGACAACCGACGACAGGTTTTGGATCAGCGCGGCGGGCGTTCATTCGCCAAGGCGGACCAGTTGCTGGTCGGTCATTCGCTTGCCGCCTGATGCGCGTTTAGCGCGGCCAAGACTGCCTCCGCATCGACCACACCCCAATGATAGCCCATATCGGCGCTCATTTGCTTGGCCCGTTGCGCCTCGGCTTTGGCCTTGTCGGTGTCGCCCTCCCGCAGATGCAACCACGCCAGATCCACCCGACAATCCGCCTCGTAGATGCGATAGCCGCCCGCCGTACATAAAGAAAAAGCCTCACCCAAATCATTGCGCGCGGTGGGCAAGTCTTGCGCCAGCTTGGCGGCCCACACGCCCCGCCCCAACAAGCCTTCGATTAGAACCGCCCGATCTTGAATGCGGCGCGCAATATGCAGAGCATCATCATAAATACCCCGCGCCGATTCGTGCTGACCGGCATCTCCATATAAATCTCCCAAAACACGTTGACACTGACTAATCTTAGCAACTATATTATGTCTTGCCATAAGTATATAATTGCTTTCTGCCACTTCACGTGCATAATCGATATTACCCTGTCGATGCAAGTACATACTGTGCCAAATTCCGCTTTCACCGTACAGATATGTCTGACCTGGTTGTATCTCATTTTGAAGAGCTTCAGCACTTTTAAAGTGCGTACTTGCCTCATTGAGCTCACCCAGCAAATAGGCGACCCATGCCATCAAGGTCGTACTATGCTTTTGATCCTCCTTATTCACCATCCAATCCGCCAGGCGTTTCGATTCCACTGCCGCCGCTGCCGCATCCCCCAAGTGACCTAGGTAGGTTTGGACTCGCGCTAAATTTCGGTGGGCAACTGCCACGTTACGCCAATCTCTCATCTTGAGAGCTATTTGCCTAGACCGCTCATAAAATTTGGCTACATCAGAATTCTTTCCAAGGTTTAACAAACACAGGCCAATGTCATTTAGGATATAACGTTGATAGGTTTGATGAGTCACAGCTGGAGATTGTTTCATATCATTTCCAGGGAAAAACTCGCGCATAATAAACAATATTGTTTCATTAGCACTGAGTATATTTCCAAGAATTGACTTGTTTCCTTGTTCTATCTTGTTTATGTAAATCTCAAAACCTTCATCATACGCGCCAGCCTGGCAGGCATGGTACACCACTTCAATCAAAGGCTTCAGGTCGTCCAGCGTCGGGAAGCGTTGCTCTCCCAAACCAGACCTTTGCATAATCTGTTCCATCGCTGTCAGCGGTTTGGTGTTTTCATTCTGCTCAGCAACTTCGAGGTAATAATCTTTGGCGCGTATGTGGGTTTGGGTCGCATCAGGGCGGTCACTCAATATACCAAAGTAATGCGCGCGAATCAGGGCGTGGGTAGTGTAGGTCTGTTCGTCGGCCTTGCGCAACATGCGGTAGGTCATCAGGCGGGCCAGCATGGCGTTAAAGGTCGCGTCGTCCATCGCCACTAAGGGCGCATTCAGGGTGATATGCTCGGACGCCGTGCGGAACAACTTCCCGAAGGCATCCTCATGCACGGGCGTCCTGAAGACGCTGAACAGGGTCAGAAAAGCCTTTTCTTCAGGCTTCAGATGCTCATCATAACGGCGCAAAATCCGATGCACGCGCTCATAGCGGTCTTGCTTGGCGGTCGGCGGCTCGATCTGGTCAATTTTGGCGATGTCGCCCTCGTGCATCTTGGCCAGATACGACCCAATCAGGGTAACGGTCAAGGCGTGCCCGTCCCATGCCCGCACGACTTTTTCAAGGTCTTCATCACGTCCGGTCACGCCCACCTTGCGCAGCAAATCGCGCCCTTCGGCGGGGCTGAGGGCGGTCACATCCCGGTGTTGATAGGTGGTATAGTCCATCAAATCGCTGACGGGCGCGCGGGAGGTGATCAGACAAAAGGATTGGTGCGGCGGGTCGCCGGGCGTGGCGAAGAGTTCCAAAAAGGCCCGCATGTCATTGCTGGCCATCTCGCCGAAGTCATCGCCTTCTTGCTGCTGCATGACCTCGAAGCCATCCAGCACAAACACATAC
>DAOTVD010000281.1:0-3940 GCA_034437075.1 Anaerolineae bacterium | reverse complement strand
CCGACCTTTTGCGGTGTCTCGGCGTGGGTATCTTGGCGTAGCAAGATATAGCGCGTGCCCCATGTCCAGCGCGGGTCGCGCATGTCGGTATAGGCACACATGGCCAGATTATTGACCGGCAGCAGGTTCTCGGCTTGGGTGCTGCGTGGCGGCAAGGGTAGGATGGCTGTGCCACCAGGGGCCATCACCGTCAGCGCCCAGGGGGCCAGGTGCACGGGCCACACGCTATGGTTAACCAAGCGATGCGTGACGCGGACGCGCGCCGCATCCGGCGCCAGCGCGATGTCCATGCTTTTTTGAATATGCGTCTCGGCTTCGGTGGCTTGGATGACGCGCACCATGTCGCCATGGGTTTCCAGCGTCACGGGGTCATTATCGGGCGCGTAGGTGCGCGGGCGTTGCTCGGGCGCGTGCCACAAGCGATGCCCGCCGTAATTGCGCCAGGTGTCGCCGCCCGTTTGGCCCTGAAAGGCTTCATATAGCAAATTTGGCCCGTCTGGCAAAGCCAGGCGGATGATGCGCGGGCCAACCTGGGTTGTGATGACCAGTTCGGCATGGTCGTTGGCCAGGCGGGCGCAATCCGCCCATCCGGCATACGTGATGCGCGTGTGTGGCATTAGGTGTCTCCTGTTGATTCGGTCTGAGGCGCGGGTTGGGCATTCGGCGGTTCGTTGTTGGTGCTGGGTGTGGCAATGGGGCTGTGCGGTTGCGTATCGCGCTTGTCGGGTGCGCTGGGTAAATCCGCTGGGCCGGCTAGTACAAAGATCAACACGCCCACCGACGCCACCACAAAGCCCATAATCATACCCACCGCCTGATATGTGCCCAAAATGGGGAAGCTCTCGTCGCCTTCAGGCGGGTTCGACCCATAGCCGAGTACGTCCGAAAAGCCAATCGCGACCGCTAGCAACAACCCGGTCAGGCTCAGGCGTAAGGCGATGCGCTGCGCCAGATTCGTGGGCGTATGGGGGTAAAAGCCCAATTTCACGAAAATAAGTTCGCCGATGATAATCAAGCTCATGCCCATCAGAATGATCCCGATTTGCAAGATACCGATGCCTGAACGCGGTTCTAGCCCCGTGATACCGGGATATAAGCCGATGAGCAAGAACACAATGCCCATGGTCATCGTCAGGATGCCCAGTTGAACCAGTTGTTGCAGCAACGGATCGAAGCGCGGGGTCATGTAGGCAAGCTCGCTTCCAATTGGCGTAAGAAATTGCCCGCCAGAATGGCGCGGATGTCGTCTTCGTCGTAGCCACGCCCCGCCAAGGCCGCGCGCAAGCGCCATAAATCCAGGTGCGAATCGAAGGGCGCGGGGATGCTCTCCCAACCGAAACCACCATCCCAATCGGTGCCGATGCCGACATGGCGCGCGCTGCCCGTCACCTGGCAAATATGGTCGATGATGTCGAGCACATCCCGCATGGTGACATCGGTTTTACGGTCGCTGCCGGGCGTCCAGCCCTCTTGCATAAAGCGGTTATAGAGTACCACGCCCACGACACCATCGCGCTCGGCCAAGCGGCGGATCATCGCATCCGAGAGGTGACGGTCGCTATCCACGAAGCGGCGCGGGTTGCTGTGGCTGGCCATGAGCGGGCCTTCATAACGATCTACCGCTTCCAGATAAGCATCTTCGGCCAGGTGCGAGAGATCGAGCAGCAGTTGAAAATCGGCCATGACCTCTAGCAATTCACGGCCTAGCCCAGTCAAGCGCCCCGGCGCGCCCGTTCCGGCGGCATAGCGCGTGGCCATCCAGGCCGGGCCGACCGCCCGCACCCCACGCGCGACCCACTCTTCCAGTTGTTTGGGTTCCAGGATAGGGTCGGCGCCTTCCATCGAGACGACGATGCCCAGGTGATGCTCTTCTAGCGTGGTGCCGGGCCCCCAGGTGGCCAGGACGGCGTTTAGTTCGGCCCGGGTGCGCACAAGCTGAATCCGTTCGTGCTCATCCGCCAGGCGGTGGTAATAGTCCATCTGACGCAGGGCCTGACGGTAAGCCTGTTCGGGGGTTTCGTAGCCCACATGCGGAAACAAGCGATCCAGCAAGGGGGTCTTAAACGGCGGGCAGACCCACAGCGTCCCGAAGACGAGCGCCACGCGCCCCAGCAGCATATCCGGCAAGCCCACCGCCGCTACGCCGATGCCATCATAGGGCATGCCGGGCAATTTGTTCTCGCGCGCCTGGGTGACCCAGGTCGCCTGGGTGAAATCGCGCCCCAGAGCGACATGATTCATGGCGATGTCCAGATGTGCGTCCAAAATGATGTCGGGTCGCTCGTTCATGCGTCATCCTTTAGCAGATAGTGCGCCAGCAGGGCCGCTGTGCTGCTCAGGCTGTCTTGGTGCGTGCGTTCGTAATGGTGCGAGGCATCCACGCCCGGCCCGACCAGCGCCACGCGCCCGGCGCCGCCAGCCCGCCAATATGCCGAACCATCCGAAGCATAATGGGGGTAAATATCCGCTTTCACGGGGATGTCGTGCGCCGCCGCTAGACGCCGGAGTTTATCGTTCAGCGCCCAGTGATATGGCCCGCTGGCGTCCTTGATGCAGATACTCGCGGAAAATTCGTCCGAGTTTTGCCCCGACCCGATGGCCGCCATATCCACCGCCACGAGTTCGGCCAGGTCATCCGGCAGGCCCGTGCTGCCCCCGTGCCCAACTTCTTCATAATTCGCGATGAGCACCGTCGTATCCTGGGCGGGGCGCAGCCCGGCCCCCTTGAGCGCATCCAGCGCCCCCCAGATGCACGCGACACTGGCCTTATCATCCAGGTGACGCGAGCGAATGAACCCGGCCTCGGAAATCTCGACGCGCGGATCAAGAAACACAAAGTCGCCTACCTCGATGCCAAGTGCGCGCGTGTCCGCTGCGCTGGTCGTGCGCGCATCAATGCGGACTTCCATATGGTCATCGTCGCGGGCTTGGGTGTGTATACCTCGGTTGACATGCACGCTGGGGTTTGTGGGCAAGACCGTACCACGCACTCGGCGATTATCCGCTGTGCGGATGGTGACGCCTTCGCCTTCGACCGCCCCCCAGGCAAAACCACCCAGCATTGTGACCGCTAGGCGCCCATTGGATTTGATTTCTTTAACCATCAGGCCCAGGGTATCGACATGGGCAGTCAGGCCACGCGGTGCAGTGGTGCGCTCGCCAGGCCAGAACAAACGCAACGCGCCCTTGGGCGTCTCGGTAATCTCGGCGTCAGGTAAATCCAGCGCGCGTAAAGCGCCCTCGACATACATGATCGCCTCTATAGCATAGCCTGTGGGGCTCGGAATTTGCAGCAGATGGAGCAAAAAGTCTGTCATATCCGTTGTGCGGACCGTTACTGGCGTCAAGATCGTATCCTTGTATGTGCTTTTGTGCCGAGTATAACGAAAAACAGGCCATCTGTTGATACAAAACTAACACAAAGGTCTTATGTTTAGGGTGGTTTGCACATGGCCTTCCGTAGCTAAACCCGCTAAGATTAGGGACACGGTCGTGAAAACCATGTAGAAAGCATCTTAACTAACATACCGATGTCCGAAGGTATGCCACCCATCCCACAGTTCCATAAAATTGACCCTCTGCTTGCAGAAGACGCTTATTTTGGTCATCTAATGATGCGTAACTGTTCTCCCGAGATAGAAGACGCCTATCAGGACACCCATGATGCCGAAGTAATCGCCTTAGCGGAGATAGCGTATTGCCATCCGCAATATGAAACGGTCATTTGTGCCAAAGTGGCGTCCCATTGCGCTCCGCTGACGCTTCAAAATGGCGAAATAAGCGGGGAATACGTTCTGGCGCTCCTGACCGCGCTACGCGGGCTGAAACCCTTCTATCCGCATGAAATTATGGAATACGTAAGCGAATATATGGCCTGGGGAGTAGGCTATACGCTAGCGCATACGACTACCAATAATTTTTCGGCCATGGTGAGTGGGTT
>DAOTVD010000280.1:0-8384 GCA_034437075.1 Anaerolineae bacterium | reverse complement strand
GCCATCTAAGAAGGTGATGCCCACCCACCACGCTACAAAACTCATGAAAAGCGCTGTGGCAGTCAGGAAAAAACCATAGAAAATACCGCTCAGTATAGCGAATAGTGGCCCCAGATTATTAAATTCTTCTTCGGCAGAATCAATAAACGCTAGTTGTTCCTGTGTGCTGATCGCCTGGCCCGTGTCGGTTGTCGTGGTTCCTTGGGCAGCGGCATTCGTGCGCGCTTCATTCCAAAACGAATCATCAATCGACAAAAATATAGACACGGCGCCGAACAATGCAATGATAATAAACCAGATGCCGACTTCCAATAAAAAGTTGACCGTCTCGCTCCAGTCGCCACCACTGGCGCGCTTACGAATGAGTCCCTGGGCGGCCATCACTTCGTTTTCAGTTTTCAGGCGTTGCAAAGCTTGGTTGGCTTCCATGCCCATCGCGTTAGCAAGCAGGCCCAAAACGGTTGAATTACGTTCCATTTCTGGGTTAACCTCAATAGCTTCGGCCAGAAAAGCGATAACCTTATCAGTGTCGCCACGCACCTGAGCATCAATCGCCTGATCGACCAGGCTTTTGGCCTTTTTACGGTCGCGTTCTGTGACCGTCTTCTGAGGGCGCTCCGTGTGTTGGGCAGACGCTGATGCATACGCTTGAGACGATGCCCCACCACCGCTAGCGGACGCTTGGTTCAGTTGTTTTTGGAGGTGTTGCCCAGCTTGCCCGGCGAGTTTGCGCAAGGCTTCTTGACTATCGGATTTATAGACACGGTGCAGATGGGGTAATGCCTCCCGATTACCCGAACGCCCCAGGGCAATGATGGCTTGGCGGCGCTGTTGCGGGTCTGTGCTTTGCAACTGCTTCACATAACGCTGGATGTCCTGGCTCATTTACCTCAGCCTCATCTGAACATACATACTCCCCGTCAGCTTATACCACAACAGGCCACCTTGCCAAATGACAGAGTTGCTAAGAAGATTTCAATTGTTGCTTAACCGCCCCAGCCACAGCCTGTGGCGTAATGCCGAGCGCAGCGTATACATCTTTCCAGGGGGCGGACTCGCCAAAGCGGTCACCCACACCGATGAAAACACCATCTTTCAAGTAACGATGCCAACTCTGGTCGTTCCCGGCTTCTACCGCCACACGTACGGATACCTCCGGGGGCAGCACGGACGCCTGATAATCGGTGGGTTGGGCGCGGAACCACTCGAAGCTGGGCATACTGACCACCCGTGCGGCGATGCCGTCCCCGGCCAGCAAGACGTGGGCTTGCACAGCAATATGCAGTTCACTACCCGTCGCCATGATGATCGCTTGCGGCGGGCCATCGCTCTCGACAGCGATGTAGGCGCCCTTCGCGGTGCCTGCCTGAGCACGGTCGGGGGCATAGGTCGGCACGTTTTGCCGCGAGAAAATCAGCGCGACCGGGCCGCCCCGATGTTGCATGGCCGCGCGCCACGCGGCGGCGGTCTCGTTGGCATCCCCAGGGCGCGCAACCACCAGATTCGGAATGGCGCGCATCGCGCTTAGATGCTCTACAGGCTGATGGGTTGGGCCATCTTCCCCCAAGCCGACGCTATCATGCGTGAAGACAAAAATCGTCTCTAACCCCATCAGTGCGGCTAAGCGAATCGCCGGGCGCATGTAATCCGAAAACGTGAAAAATGTCGCCGTATAGGGCTTGGTGATGCCACCATGCGCGGCCATACCGTTCACAATTGCGCCCATGGCATGTTCGCGCACACCGAAGGCAATATTGCGCTGGTCGTAGCGGCCAGGGCTGAAGATGTCCTCGCCCTTGATTTTGGTTTTGGTGCTGGGCGCGAGGTCAGCATCACCGCCGATGAAGGTCGGCACTCGTCCCGCAATCGCGTTTAGCACTTTACCAGCGCTATTGCGCGTCGCGTCGCCTGCTTCATCGGGCTCAAAGATCGGGATGTCGGCATCCCAATCGGCGGGCAGTTCGCCTTGCAGCGCGCGTTTGAATGCTGCGGCTAGGTCGGGGTGCGCGGTTTCGTAGGCTTGCAGGGCTTGCTGCCATTCGGTTTCAAGCCGGGGGCCTTCGTCATGGGCTCGGCGCCAGAAATCGCGCACATCGTCTTCAATCAAGAAGGTTGGTTCCAGCGGCCAACCCAGGTTTTCTTTGGTAGCGCGCACTTCATCCGTGCCAAGAGGCGAACCATGCGCGTCGTGCGTACCGGCTTTGTTCGGGCTACCATACCCTAAAACCGTTCGGATAAGGATAATCGACGGCTGGTCAGTTTGTTTTTTCGCATCTTCCATAGCTTGTTCGAGCGCGGCTAAATCGTTGCCATCCGTAACCCGTTGAACGTGCCAGCCATAGGATGCATAACGTTTGGCGACATCTTCCGTAAAAGTAATGTCTGTGTCGGCAGCTAGCGAAACAAGATTATCATCATACAGATAGATCAGCTTGCCAAGTTTCAAATGCCCGGCCAGAGATGCCGCTTCGGCGCTAACACCCTCCATCAAATCGCCGTCACTAACCAGCGCATAGGTATAATGATCGACTAGCGTATGATCGGGGCGGTTAAATTTAGCGGCCAGGAATGCTTCGGCCATCGCCATACCAACGGCGTTTGCGGTACCTTGGCCCAGAGGCCCGGTGGTGACCTCCACGCCCGGCGTCATGCCATATTCAGGATGGCCCGGCGTCTTGCTATGCAGTTGGCGAAATCGCTTCAGTTCGTCTAGCGGCAGGTCGTAGCCCGTCAGATGCAACAGCGCATACAGCAGCATTGACCCATGCCCCGCCGACAGAACGAAGCGGTCACGGTCGAACCAACCTGGGTTTTGCGGATTGTGCTTTAGGAACTTTGTCCACAGGACATACGCCATGGGCGCCGCCCCCATCGGTAAGCCTGGATGCCCGGAATTGGCCTGCTGGACGGCATCCACGGCCAAAAAGCGCACCGTGTTGATTGCGCGTTCTTCTAGAGTTGCCAAGGTAATTTATGCCCCTTTTTCCTCATCAGTTACGAGGGATTATACCGTGCCTGGCTTCGTTTCGGCATTTTCAGGACAGCCCGCGTCAGGACTGGCGTTCCCAGGCTTGGATCGTCTCTTGCAAAAATTGCCGCACCCCTTCTTCTTCGACATCTCCCACAGCCTCATACACCGCCCCATCGACATGAATAGCCACTCCCCCTTCGGGAGATGGGCGCACGTGAATGTCCCGCCCGGCATAATCGTCGGAGGCAGCGAGGCGGGTTTGCAAAAAAGCATCAATTTGGCGGGCGATGCTGTCATCCTCCGCAGGCTCTGCTGCTGCGGGGGGCGGCACCGAGGGTGCAGGCGGGGGCACTGGCTGGCCTCGGCCTGCCAAGGTATCAAGCTCGGCCAATAAACTTGTAAACCGTTGTTCTAAACGGCTGTCTTTTGTTTCGGAAGGCTGCCGAAAGCGCTGACCTTTCATGTCGATGATCAGTTCGCCGTTGATCAGGTCCCGCCAAACGCGCATGACTTCCACCATATCATCTTCGGCAGCATCGGCTGTCTCGCTGGGTTCGATAGTCAAAACTTGTGGTTGCGTAGCGGACGGGGGGTCGATCCTGCTGGGCTGGTGCGTGGGTTGAAGGTCTTGCGTCAGATCATCTAGCGCGGGGGTTGGCAAGGGCGCGACCAATGCATCGTCATCTGGCAGGGGTGCTGGCTGGAATTCGGGCATGGTTGGGGTAGATGACTGGCCGGGATTTAGCCATCCACGAAGCTGTTGCCAGGCGCTAGGAGGGGCAGGTAATCCCTGTGCTTGGCGCCGCCGCCTCTCGCGGGAACGGGAATAAATGAGCAGCATCAGCAGCATCCAAATAACTCCGGCGCCCACGGTAACGATCAGAAGTCCTGCAATCTGCCCAAAGAAATCATCAAGCCCTGTTGTTTCGGTTTGGGCTAGCCATACAATCCTATTTAACATGTCCGTCCTTTTCTGTTACCAAACTTTCCTGAGAAAGCATTCCGTTTTTCGCGGGCTATTTCTGGCATCGTGGGCAAAAATGGGTGCTGCGTTGGGCCACCACAATTTTTTCAATCGTACCCTGGCCGCATGTGCGGCACGGCGCCCCAGTACGCCCATATGCGAAAAAATCATCTTGCATGGCGCCGCGTGTGCCGTCGGGGCGACGATACCAGTTGATGCTGGCGCCCTGCCGGGCAATACCTTTATGCAGCACTTCTCGAATCGCGTTATACAATGCGGTGATTTCCTCTGGGCGGAGCGTATCGCTGCGGCGTTGGGGGTGAATATGGGCCAGGTGCAAGGCTTCATCCGCGTAAATATTGCCGATACCCGCAATAAATGCCTGGTTCAATAACAGCGGCTTGAGCGTACCTTTACGCTTAGCGAGCCGCGCCGCAAAATCCGCCCAGGTGAAATCATCGGCCAGGGGTTCTGGCCCGAGTTTGCCCAAAACTTCGCTTGCATCGGCAGTCAGATAGACGCGCCCGAATTTGCGCGCGTCGGAAAATCGCAATTCGCGCCCGTCACCCAATCCAAACCGGAAATGCACCCAACGATCCGCGTCATGTTGGGTGTCCGCTGGCACGACATACAAGCGCCCGGTCATTTTCAGATGAATGATGAGATAATCCGCATCCAGTTTGATGACGATGTACTTGGCGCGGCGCGTGACCGCCTGAATGCGTTGCCCCCGGATGCGTGCAATAAAGCTCTGTACATCGGGCATGACTAAACTCGGCGCCCAGTCTAACCAAACATTTTCAATGGCACGCCCTGTTAAAGCAGGCTGAATGCCGCGTACAACGGTTTCTACTTCGGGCAATTCGGGCATATGATCGTATCGGGTGCTCTGTTCAAATTCAGGATCAATTACGCGCGCAATATCTTATGCTTTATTCGACATGCTATTCGGCGCGCTCTACAGGTGTGCTGCTCAAACTGGCGATAATGCGCTCGGCACTCGCTGCATATTCATCATACAAGGTCTCCGGGATGCGCAACACCCATTCCGCGATAAAGCTCGCCTCTTGGGCATCCTGTAACGTTAGGTATATGCGGTAGGTATGTACCTCAAGCTCCGTGTCGTTTGGGGTTTGGGTATGAATATAATACAGGCATGTGGCGTCATCGCGTTCCAAAAATTCGGCGGCAATAAACCCATCTCGGTCTTGTGCATCGGCTGGCAGCGCTGCGCGCAATGTGGCACA
The DNA here is from genome assembly GCA_034437075.1 of Anaerolineae bacterium. Lineage (GTDB taxonomy): Bacteria > Chloroflexota > Anaerolineae > Aggregatilineales > J027 > DAOTVD01. The sequence continues at coordinate 3,202 of DAOTVD010000280.1, read as the reverse complement.
AGCATCCTCGTCACTGGCTTCGGAGGGGCCAACGGCCACCAATTGCAGTTGCGGCGCCGTACGCGGGCTGACGCGCACTTGCTCGACATCCGTTTCGATAATCACCACAGGCTGGGCGAAATCAACTCCCGCCGCGCGGCGCGTTATTTCGCTTAAATTCGCTTCTAATGCCCGCCAGCGATTCGGCTCGGTGCCTTCGGGCGGAAATTCGGCCTGCAAGCGATTCCGCGCGGCTACCCAAGAGGGACTATCTTCATCGGCCAGGAACCATGTCTCGGGCACGTCTACCCGAAAACGATAGGCTTCGCTTGGCTGGGACGCTTCTTCGGCAGCGGGGTCAGTATTCACTTCGACCGTGAATTGTAGGCGTTTATACGTTTGCAAGAATGGTACCCGCGCGCGCAGTTGATCGGTGTCCACATCTTGCAAAGCGACATTCGCAAACAATCCGCATGCCGCTACAACAACAATCGCCAGCAAGAGCGAGACAATCCGCCGCCCGCGTTGGCGCCGCACGTGGGGTTGGTCGAGCGTTTGCGCCGCTTGGGTCGCCATCACGGGCGGGGGGACGCCTTCGGCTTGCAGTTTAATATCCTGCTGCATGCGTAAAGCGGTTGGGTGCTCGGGTTGCAGATAGAGCGCTTGGGCCACGCAATGGCGGTATTCTTCGGGGTCTGGGGTAACATGCGCCAACCATAACCAGACCTCGGCGGTGATGTCTTCCATCGTGACGGCATGGCGCAAATAAGCCAGCGCTTCGACCGTATTGCCGTTGCGCGCCAATTCGATGCCCATTTGGGTATACAGACCAGCGTGTGTCATATCCGCATTATAGCATTCCCTGGGGCAGAAGACCGCCGTATAATCGCGGATTTATCCTATCGCGCGCATATAGTATGATGGAGTGGCAAGCCGCACAGCAAATTTGGAGATGGACAATGAGCGATCTACCACCACGCGAGCCACCCGACCTGAGACGCAATCGCGGCGACGATTTCCCGAATAATCCCTATGACTCGGGTGGTCAGGGACAAAACCAGTATCCGCCCAGGCCCCAACGGCCCAGCGGTCAGCAATATCCGCCCGCTGGTGGTGGCCAACAACAGCCCCCCGCCGGGCCGAGCTATCCACCCCAAGGCAGCAGTAGGCCGCAAGGCGGATTGCCGCCCCAGTCGCCGCCGCGCCTGGGGAACGAACGTTACGAGCCCGCGCCGCGCCGTGAATTCGAAGATGCGCCGAGTAAACGCCTGGGCGAAGACCAAGATGGTTTCAACTTTGATGAATCGATGCGCGAACGGCGTATTGAATATCTCGCCTGGGGCACCGTGGTCTTGGGGGCAGGGTTGTGCATCATCATCCTGGCTATCGATTTCGAAGCGACCAACCGAATTGTTTTTGTGATGGCGCCGCTATTGGGCGGGTTGATCTTGCTCGCCAGCGGATTTTTGCAGCGCGTCGTTTTCGGATACCACGTTAGCGTCCTTACCTGGGGAACGGCTATTCTGGGGGTGGCTTTCGGCACGACATCCTTCATCGGGCGGGTCGTTGCCGATACCACCATTCTGACCCAAGGGCTGATCTTCATCGGCCTTTTGATCGTCCTGGCCGGGTTAGTCATCATTGGGCAAGTATTTAGCCGTCCGCCACGTTAGTGGTCATCAAACGCAGGTTACGGTGCGTCAGCCCAGGGCAACGCTTTATTCAGCTTCCTTGGCTTTTTGCTCAATGGCTGCCAGGATTTCTAGGGCAGGGGCGCTGGTGAGTTCGCTTTCGGCATTATTGCGGATGCCCGCTTCGGTGCCCAATTCGGGTAAAAGGGCCATGGCCTCGGCGTAATCCACCATGGCGGTTTCTGTATCGCCCAATTTCCAATAGGCGATGGCGCGATTGAACAAGCCGGGCAAGTAGTGCTGTTCGCTGCGCTCGATGGCGGCATTCGCATCTTGGATCGTGTCGTCGTAGCGTTCCAGATAGAAGTTTAATAACGCGCGTGTGATATACGGCCCGCCACGTTGCGGGTTTTTGCGTATGGCCTGCGTCACTTCCTCCAGGGCTTCTTCGTGGCGGCCCAGGCGCCCCCACACGACCCGGCGCCAAGCCAGCGCTTCTTCGTAGGATTCATCCAACGCGATGGCCGTTTCGAGGGCCTCTAGCGCGGCTTCGTTATCCCCCGCGCGAGCCAGCACAACACCTTTTTGATACAGATAACGTTCGTTATCGGGCACCAGGTCAACCGCTTGGGTGATGGCATCGCGCGCTTCGTCGAAGCGTTCCAGCGCGGCCAGCGTCATGGCGTAGTTGCTCCAATTGCGCGGGTCTTGGTCGTTGATTTTCAGCGCATGCTTATCATCGTCCAGGGCTTTTTCATGTTCGCCCAGGCCGCCGAGGGCCACGCTGCGATTCCGCCGGATGAGATCGGAATCCGGGGCGAGTTCGACAGCCTTGTTCAAATCAAGCAAGGCCTCGGCGTGTTTACGCAGGGCATTGGCCGCAGCCGCGCGGCTGTGTAATTGGATGGGGTCGGACTCATCAATGTCCTGGTAAAGGGCGATAGCCTCATCGTAGTCTTGCAGCGCATAGGCTTCGTTGCCAGCCTGCCAAATGGGTAATTCTTCGGCGGGTTCGGTGTTCATCGGCAGTTTTTCGGCCAATATATCAATAGCCTGGGCATAACGACGCTTCATATTGACTTCATCCGCCATGCCCGCAGGGGGTTGAACGCCGCGATCCGCAATAATCGGGATAACCGTTTTCCCGGCCTCCTGCGCCCACTCGGCCAATTGCACCGCGCCCGGCACGCGCATATATTTTTTGGTCATCAAAACCAGGCAAGTGTTGCTCATTTCCAGCGCTTGACGCCCTGCCACAACAACATCTTCACCGGGCGGGCAGTCAAAATCCATGGCCCAGACCTTAATCCCCTTGGCGAGCAAATCGGCATAGATGCGTTTGGCCAGATTGGCGTCCGCTTCGGCATAGTTTAGAAAAATGTGCGTCATCTTAATGGCTCATTCCTGCGTGTTTTGGGTTGCGCGCTATCATATAGCATCCTTCTGTAAACGACAACTACAAAATACACCGGGCTTTGTGTGGGCTTTGCGTGCTACGGTACAATAAAAGCAACCGGAAAATCGTTCATATGGATATGAGCGGTTCAAGTTAGAGTCATTAAACATTCAAGCCATTGAGGACAAATGATGCC
>DAOTVD010000279.1:0-2624 GCA_034437075.1 Anaerolineae bacterium | reverse complement strand
CATATATGAAATACTACAGTGGCTTTGTTGTAATAAAGCCAGAATACTCAAGAGCAGTCCGTGACGTTGCCAATGGCCTAAATGTGAAAAGTATTCAATGATGTCTTTTTCGAGTCGATATAATAGATTTGGGGTCATGTTTCTTGTCTTCACTTTTAAGCAAAAATCAAGAATACATGACCTCCTTCTCAAAAGTGTACCCCTATCAGCTGAATTCGGGGGGAGCTAGAGGGGGGTAAAATCAAGACGGTATCCTTTTCGACAAAAGCAAGCGGCATAGTTAAATACTTGGAAAAGCCTAAGCAGCCATGACCATCTATCTTGTCGGTATTCCGCTGTTGATGATCGCAGCGGTGATTGATGCTAGCGTGCTCACCTACGTCAGCTATCTGAACGGCTCACCCAGCTTGTTGGTGATGCTCATCACCAGTTGGGCGTTGCTCAACCCGCTTTCGGATGCGCTCCCCTGGGCGGTGATCGGTGGCATCTTCGCGGATTTGCTGGCGGTGACGCCGCTGGGCACCAGCAGTTTAGCTTTTTGCCTAGCCACTATTCTCATTGATAGCTGGTTTGGCCTGGTCGGGCGGCGCAATATCATCTTTCCGCCGCTGGCGGTGCTGCTGACCACCATCATTTTGCAGGTCATCACGCTGGGGGTCTTGATCGTGTTTGGGTGGTCGGTGCCCATCTTCGAGGCCGTCCTGCGCTGGGTGCTGCCGACCTTGGTCTTCAACTTTTTGGGCGTGCTGGTGGTTTTTCGGATCATGGGCGCGGTGGTGGGCTTTTTCCGTCCTCCGGCGGTCAATTTGGGGTCGTAGCGTGTGGATTAGCGATTAACCGAAAAGCAAAAATTAACAAGGGGCTTAAGCCCTTTGTTGGTTGGGCGAGGCCCGCCGCGCCCCTACTGAATGCTACGTGTGGTTATCTGTATAAATCGTGCTGACGCTACCTAGGGAAAGGCGTTTAGGCTTTTCCAAGTATTTAACTATGCCGCTTGCTTTTGTCGAAAAGGATACCGTCTTGATTTTACCCCCCTCTAGCTCCCCCCGAATTCAGGGGGAGAACTTACTCGTGCGCATAATAGCCCCTACCTGAATTCGGGGAGGGGGATGGGGAGGGGTAATTATTTTTCTGGAAAAGCCTTAGTAGGCTTTTTGGGCCTCGGTCGCCTGGCGCATGATCTCCGCCATCTGGCCGAAATGGTCATCGTCGTGGCGCAACCCAAAGAGCGTATAGCCGACGGCATTCAGGCGCCCGGTGTAACGCTCCAGCTTATCGAACGTCACATCCAGATGGGGGTTATCGGGCCAGGCGTTCAGATATGCTAGGCGGATGCGGCGGCTTTCTTCCAAGCGTTGCACCAAGTCATCCACGGTGCGCATGTGCTGCCAGGGCACTTCGTAACGATTGCGCCAACTCACGAGCACCCCGCGCGCGAGTGTCGCCCCAATGGCGGCGGTTTCTTCGCCCGAGGCCGTCATATGGACGACCACATGCCCCAGTGTCCAGGCAATATTCGTTTCTGCGGCGGTGGCCGCCGCTTTGTCGTGGGCGTGGGGGTCTACAGGTTGGAACTGTACCGCTGCATCATCGGCCTGAGCGATGAGGGCCAGCGTATAATCAATGCTCGCGTTGGTGGCTACGATGAGATCGTGATGGGTATATTGCGTTTGTAAATCGGCGATTTTCATGCGGTCATTATCAACGGCACTAAAATCAACTAAGCCCTGGGGGCGCATAACAGCAACCTTTCATTCATTCGCAAGTTTACAACGTAGTTTGTCGTAATGGACGTGTTGTATAGACGACAAGAGCGCCCTAAAGCTTACTGCGCCTGGGGTTGTAGGTTGTCATACCAAACGGTGATGGGGTCTTCGCTGAGCGTGGTGCGAAAAACCAGGCGCCGGATATAGTGCTGGCGGGGGTCATACTCGATTTCTACCATGCGCTTGTCGTTAAAATGCAACCAGTTCGTAAACCAGCTATACAAACCATCCATCTCGTAAAAGTGTTGCCGGCCCAGATACCACGCCCTGGGGATTTGGCTTGCCGAGCAGGTGTGCTCAGCATTCACCAGACTGCCGTCGATGACGTGCAATTGCACATCCCTGCAACACACCTCCCCCTGGCAAATGCTGTGTTGAATCTGGTAATTCTGAAGATTTTGGCTTTGCCATTGGGCGTGCTGGGCCGCAAAATCTGCCTCTAGGGCGGCGCGCGCGCGCTGGTTTTGCCAGGCCGTGTAGGTCATGTTGCCGCCCATGACCACGGCCAGGCCCACGAGGAGCCCTAAGGTAACGAGCAAAGTGCGATAGATTATGGGGCGTCGTTGGGTCATAGATGCAGTATACCGGAAAATGGCAAAGCCGATAAACCTTGGATCGTTCTTTAGGCTGTTCCAGAAAAATAATTACCCCTCCCCAGCCCCTCCCCGAATTCAGGGAGGGGCTATTATGCGCACGAGTAAGTTCTCCCCCCGAATTCGGGGGGAGCTAGAGGGGGGTAAAATCAAGCCGGTATCCTTTTCGACAAAAGCAAGCGGCATAGTTAAATACTTGGAAAAGCCTAAAGCATCCTTTAGCTGCCGAGTGGGGAAGATTGCTACTCCATGCGATAAGGCTTTT
>DAOTVD010000278.1:0-14123 GCA_034437075.1 Anaerolineae bacterium | reverse complement strand
AGACCGCTTCGACTTTGGTGGCGCGCTGGCCTGCCTGACGGACGGCACCTGCGACGCTTACTGCGATGATAATCCGCAAGAATGCCAGCAATTCTTCGATCTGGGTTACCTAGATTGTAATGATACAGATTTCGCGGCAGCTTGCGCGCGTGTCTTCGAACGGGCCCCGCTAGGCGAATAAGCATAGCGCACCCTTATCGGTTGTCCGGCTTGTGTCATCTTGGTTTTTGGCGGGACGCTCTGTATAATCCGACCCGTATACTAACCAAGCAAGAGGACAACCGATGATTGACGTGAATCAACTGCGCAAAGGCACCAACTTTACGCAAGATGGCGAACTCTACAAGGTGATTGATTATCGCCACCATAAACCCGGGCGCGGCAAAGCGACCATCCGCTGCAATGTGCGCAACTTACGAACCGGTGCCGTCACCGAAATGACCTTTATTTCTGGCGACCGCGTGCAAGATATTCGGGTCGAAACCGTCGAAGTGGAATATCTATACGACGACGGCGAATTCATGCATTTCATGGATACCGAAACCTACGAACAGCCCCAACTCCGCCGCGACGTGTTCGGCTCAGATGAAAAATACCTCAAAGAAAATACGGCGCTAAAGCTCAGTCGCTACGAGGGCGAGATCATTGACTATATTTTGCCCAACACAGTCGAGCAAGAAGTTACCGAAGCCGAAGCCGCCGTCGCAGGGGACACCGCCACCGGCGCGACCAAGCGCGTAAGAACCGAAACCGGGCTAGAAGTGACCGTCCCCTTGTTCGTCGAAGTCGGTAATGTTATCCGCATCAATACTGAAACCGGCGACTACATCACGCGCGTTTAGGGCAAAGAGCGGTCAGGGCTTGCGGGCAAGGCTATAATCGGTATCACATCATCTGCTAGCAAAAGCAAAGGACAAGACCACCATGCGTACGCCCGATGGTCGCCAATGCGAATACTACTACGAAGATTTTCATCGCGGACGCGATGTCCAAGAATGCCGAATTGGGAAAACCGAGCGCTCGGCGGCTTGGCAACCGCGCGACTGCGCCAAATGCCCTGTGCCAGACATCCTGCGCGCGAATGCCTGCCCCCACCTGCAAATGAAAATCCACATCCAAAAGCCCATTTTGGGGATCGGCCATAAGGTCAAGGTGAGCGCTCACTGCGACAAAATCGACGACCAAGTCGAGAATCCGTATGTCGGTTGCCCACGTTGTAACGAAGACCGCCCCGGCCTTGATCTGTTCGCTCAGGCCCTGGAAAACATGGATGATTAAAGCCGTTCTGCTCGACCTGGACGATACCCTCCTGGGTTATCCCGAGGGCGGCCTGAGCGCGTTTATCCGGCACAACTTGGCCGCTCTGGATGCTTATTTCGCGCGCGAACACAGCTTACCCAGCCTGCAAGCGGCCTTGGTGAATGGCGTGCAAACGCTGGCCGCTAACCAAACCCCCGACCAGCGCAACGATGCGCGCTATTGGGATGTCTTGGCACCGCATCTGCCCGCCGAATGGACGCTGGCCGATTGGCAAACCCATTACAACACCTACATTGCCACCGAATACACCGCCTTGCGCGAGCGAACGGTGCCGCTGATCGCTGCCCAAACCTTGGTCGAACAGCTTAGCGCGGCGGGCTACGCGGTTGTCATCGCCACCAATCCGATTTACACCGCCAATGTTATCGAAGAACGGTTACGTTGGGCTGGGCTCCCGCCCGACCACCCGGCGCTATGGCGCATCACCCACGCCGAGAACAGCTATTTTGCCAAGCCACAACCGCACTATTACGAAGAAATCATGCTACATATTGGCATTGATCCCTACGAGGCCATTATGGTTGGCGATAGCTGGCGCAACGACATTCAGCCAGCGGCGCAGGCTGGGCTATATACGTTTTGGGTGAATCGGGGGGCGCAAATCCCGCCGGGCGCAACCATCCAACCGACGGCTATAGGCAGCTTAGACGATTTCTTGGATTGTTTGCTGGCTGTGGATGATTGCCTGGCTCGCCCACCACAGCCCCCCCGGCCAGCGCATCTATTCCCGCGCCTGAATGCCGCAGTGGCGGTGCTGTATGGGCTCATTCACGACATGCCCGAGCGCTTCTGGCACCAACGGCCCGACCCTGACGAATGGTCGCCCATGGAAATTGTCAATCATCTGGCCACGCGCGAAAGCGAGGTACAACGCCCACGCCTGGCCCACATCGCAGCGGAAGATAACCCATTTATCAGCCCCGCGCCCGAAACGCCACCGCCAGGTTCCCAGGATTTACACCACCTGGATGGCCATGCCGAAGCGCGCCGCTTCGCCCAAGAACGTGCCATCACGCGCGACTTTCTGGGCGGCTTGCCCGCTGATGCCTGGCAACGTCCCGCCCGGCACAGCATATATGGGCCAACGGACTTGCTCGAAATGGCCTTGTTTATGACTCGCCACGATGCCTTACACCTGACCCAACTCTGTCAAACGATTGGTAATTGCACTTAGCGCTGAGCAATCGCATCAGTATCTATTCACCGATTGCTGCACCCTGGCTGATTCGCACGCCATATAGCCTGAAACTAAGGATTTAACAAAAGGCTTAAGCTCTTTGTTATTTTCCGAGCGAGATTTACCTTGTTATTATGTTAATTAATATAACGCAAAGTATATTAAAGCTCCAATTTGATGCAATCGCCCTGCACTTAGTACCTCCAGAGTTGTAGCATCCCACCAAGATGGACTATGATAGACTATGGAAAACTTGAGTATAGTTATTGGACACGCTCGATGAGTCATCACCAGCAACCTGATGCGTCGGACCGAGGCCAAACCCGCAAGTTTAGCGAAGCGGAGGCCGCCGCCTTGCGGCAAAGTCTGCACGACAGCCAGAAACGCCCGCCCGAACCCTTGCGCCAAGGCTTGCTACGCCTCGACCTGGTTGAAGTCGAATACTCTATCACGATCCCGATTAAAGAAAAAATAACATTAGGCCGTCCCGACCCATTAACTGGCCTGGAACCCGACATTGATTTCACACCGCTGGCGGGATACCGGATGGGCGTTAGCCGGCGCCATGCCGAAATCCATTGGTATCGTGATAATCTGATCTATCTATACGATATGGGCAGCAGCAACCGCACCTACTTGAATGGCGAAGAAATCAACTTCAACCAAGGCTATCCCTTGTATAATGGCGATATGTTCTCGCTGGGGCGTTTAGCCATTTACGTGTACTACGAAATCCAAGCCGAACAACCGATCATCCCGGTTCGCCGGACGTAATAGGCCACTCCCCATTGCCATACGACGGACAAAAACCGGACATATTCCGGACATAATTTCGCGTCTGGCGTGCGAGTGCGTTCTAATGAGTCTCTCTTGTGATGCATACTCAGAAGGAACGCTTTCTTGGCGAGTCTCCACCCACCACACCGCACATTCCGCCAATGCGATCACTGTCGGCAGCTCGTCGAAAGCGGTGCGCAAACATTCGCTTGCTCTGCCTACGGGCGCCACGCCGCCAATCCGCCAGATACCGCGTGGCTACGCCGCCATACCCCGGCTGCGCAGTGGCAAACCCCCGCCGAAATCGCGCGTGAGTACAGTTATAGCGAAAAACACGTCATCCGCTTGGCCACAGACGCCGAAACGCCAATAGCGTGCATCAATATCAACGGGCGCTGGTTTATCCTGAGTTGTTCCTTTGCTCATTATGTGGATCATCACGTTAACGGGCTAGACTTATTCCCCGAATAAGGTGCATAAGATCACCCTCCCACCCTACGCCAGACACGGTACAATAAGCGGGATGCATCCAAACACTGCTTATGATAGACCATGACCCTTCTTGACGAGCACGTTCGCCGTCTGACGCGCAACGAAGCCGATATGGCGTTCAAAAAGCGCGTACGGACGATCTTTGAATGGATACCCCCTGATACCACCGCACGCATTTTGGATTGTGCCTGCGGGCGTGGGTTTTATCTGAACTACTACCACACCCTGAATCCCGCTGTTCGCCTGGTAGGGCTGGAACTCGACCCCGACATCTTGCGCAAAGCCGCCGCTAATGTTGGCCACTTGCCCAACCTCACGCTCACGCGCAGCAGCATCTACGCCATGCCATTTCCAGATGCGTATTTCGATGGCATCATCCTGAGCGAAATCCTGGAACACCTCGCGGATGATGTGCGGGGCCTGCGCGAAGTCTGGCGCGTTTTGAAACCAGGCGGTAGCGTGGCCATTACCGTGCCGAATGCCAATTATCCGTTCTGGTGGGACCCCATCAACAAGACCCTAGAAACTACCCTGCGTACCAAAATCCGCCGAGGGCCGCTGGCGGGCATCTGGGCCAACCATGAACGACTATATACGCTCGATGAACTGCGCCATGCTGTGCTGTCTGCCGGCTTCGAGGTTGTCGCCCAACGCGCCTTTACCCATTACAGCTTTCCGTTTATTCATAACCTCGTCTATGGCTTGGGTAAGCCCTTGCTCGAAAGCGGCGCCCTACCGGATGCCATGGCCCGGGCCGCCGACCGTACCACCTTCGACCAAAATCGCGGCAGCTTGTTGAACCCTGTCAACCTGGGGCTGGCGATCTTTAACTGGTTCGACCGCGCCAACCAACTCGAAGAACCCCTAGACCGCAGCACCGTTAATCTGTGCATCCATGCCCGCAAACCACAACCAACATCATGAACGAAAAAACACCATCCCAATATCCCGATTTTGAAGACCTTACGCTGTGGGAAGTGCTGCGGCTGTTTATCTTTCGGCCTGGGCCTGTTTTGCGCGTTTTCTTCAAGACCATTAGCGCGCCGCCATCATCCGGGCCCAGGGAGGCCACCCCAACTCCGCGCCAGCCCGAGGTCCACCTGGCGCCCGAAAGCTTGGACATCCCCCCGCCCACCCAGGCCACGCCGCCCGTATCGGCAACAAACGGCGCCTTGCCCGACCTGCACATGCCCGAAGAAACGCTCGAGGATGCGCCATCGTTAATTTCGCCGATGCATATGGTGCTGTCGTTCATATTGTTCATTGCGCTACTTCTGGCGATCTTTAGCGGCCAAGCCCTATGGTCTGCCGTAGAAAATAACAGTAGTCCGACCATTACCCTGATAATTTTCATCCCCGCCGCGATCATCTATAGCTTGGCAATGCTGTATCGCGCGCGGTGGTGGTGGCTAGAACGCCTCTCCGGCGACGCCAGGCCCACCGCACCGACCCAGCCTCAGCCCCAGACGATGCCTGTCACGACCCTGCCATCACCTGCCGAGACCCCTTTACGTGACGACACACCTTCCGAAGCGCATCCCCTAGAAATGCTGTTCAACTGGGTAGAAAACAATGCGCTACGCCTGGCGCTTATGCCCTTGGGCATCGTCTTTGCGTATCTGGCCTACAGCGAAAATGTGCTTTACGACGCCACTGGTACGCAAGTGCAAGATGTCGTATGGACAACCCCCGGCACTATCGCCTGGTTGCTAGCAATCATCACCTGGTTTGCCATCCTAACCATCGACTTGAATCGCCTAGCGGGTGGCCTATACACGCGCCTAATCGGGGACGCACGCTGGCCAAGCTTGCCGCGCCTCCCCCGCCCGCAACTTCGCGCCCTGTTGCAATGGGGCTGGGTGGGCCTGGCCCTGATGCTGATCGCCATCGCCGCGCTATACATGCGCCTAGATGACCTATCTGGCGTGCCCCCCGAGATGACCAGCGACCATATCGAAAAATTGCTAGACGCGCGTCGGGTTTATCTGGGCTACGAAGGCATCTTCTTCCCGAATAATGGCGGGCGTGAGGGCTTCCAGATGCATTATATCGCCGCCCTCATCAACGTCTTTGGCCTCGATTTCTCGTTCGACACGCTCAAACTGGCCACCATCATCGAAGGGCTCGTTACCATCGCGCTGAGTATCTGGCTAGGGCGGGTCGTGATAGGCCACCAAACCCCCGAGCAACGGCGTATGGGCCTCTGGCTAGGTTTGTGCATCGCCGCTTTATTGGCCGTTTCGCATTGGCATGTCATGCTATCTCGCCTGGGCTTACGTATCGCCCTAACCCCCCTGGTAACCGTATTGGTGCTCATTTTTCTGGTGCGCGGCATGCGCCATAATCGGCGCTTTGATTTTGTCGTGCTGGGAATCGTGCTGGGGGCTGGGGTGTACTTTTACCAGGCCAACCGCATGTTGCCCCTGCTGGCGATTACGGGCACCGTCTTGGGCGCCGCTATTTATGCGCGCTCTTGGGGAGCAGCCTGGCGCTATGCGCTGAATCTGGGCGCCACCGGCATCATGGCCATCGTCATCTTCTTACCGTTATATCGCTATGGCGAAGCCTTTCCCGATCAATTCTGGAATCGAACCCAAGGCCGCCTCTTTGGCGATAACGCCTTCATCCGCGAAGACCCCGAAACCGGCATGATGGTCGCGTATGACCCGTCCTTTAGCGAACAATTCGACTTGTTTATCGACCAATGGGATGTCTTTCAACAAAATTACTGGGACGCCTTGCGCATGTGGAGTTGGCGCGGTGATGCCGCCTGGATCAATAACCCAAACCAGCGCCCCGCCCTAGACCCCGTGACGAACGGCCTATTTTTGCTGGGCATCTTGGCCTGGGTGGTGCTCATCGTGCGCCGCTGGGATGCCGCGCATATTCTGGTGCCCTTGGGCGTGTTGGTCATGCTCTTGCCCTCCGCGCTCACCCTGGCGTATACCATCGAGAACCCATCGTTTACCCGAGCCAGCGGCACCATTCCGTTTGTGTTTCTCGTCGCGGCCTATCCCCTGGCGCAATTTGCTTATTTCACCGACCGGGCCATCCGCTGGCGGAATGTCGGCGCGCTCATCGCGCTAATAGCCATTGCCCTGGTCGTGTATAGCGCGGGGACAGTCAGCCACCGTCTCTATTTTGAAGAATACCAAGAAGGCTATCGCCGTTCTTGGACGCCTTACGCCGAGATTGCCGAGCCGCTAAACACGTTCGCAACCGGGGAAGGCAATTGGGGCAACGCCTTTATGATTGCGTATCCTCATTGGCTGGATCATCGTATTCTGGGCACGGTGGCAGGCGATATTGACTGGAATAATGGTCTTGTCACCCAAGACCAGATTTTTGCAGCGGTGCAGCAAAACGCAGGCACACCCTACGCTTACGACCCAACGCGGCCACTGTTTATCATGTATCATCAGGACGATACGGAAACCGCGCAGTACCTAGAAACCGCCTTTCCAGAGGGCGAAAGTCGCTTGAATATCATCCCCAGGCAGCCAGGCGAAGATTATTATAGCTACATTGTCCCGCCGGGTATCGACTGGGAAGCCGCCCAGGCCCGCGTCAATTCCGATCGCTAAATATGACGGGGACGAGCAGGGGCGGCAGAGTCTCGCGCGCCAATGTGAAAAAGACGCCGCCGGGGGTGCGGCGCCGCGAACCATCTTTGGTCATCATGCCGCCTTGCGCTTCGATCTCTTGCACCTGCTTATGCAGATCATAGGCATAGTCCAAGCCCATATAGCGCACAATATCGCGGATTTGATCCACCGGGCTCGGGCGAAATTCGCCTAATTCATCGGCCAAGTCGTGCATCGCACGTTCTTGGTCGGGCGGTAGCGGCAGCCCACGATACCCTTCGGAGCCGCGCAACGGTTCCACCCGGATGGTATACCCCACCACATTCAACCGATCCAGATGATGGCGCGCCATACGCACCCCTTCATGGTCGGACATTTCCACAATAGCCGAGCCCAAAAACGTACCGTCGCGCCCTTGCACCAGTTCCACACGATGCACATCGCCCATAGGATCGAATAGTTTGTGTAAATGGACCACTTGAATATTGGGCGGCAGATTATGCACATAGAGAATTTGGGCTTTTCCTTCAGCCGGTAATTCGTAGCCAACGCGGATCACGCGCCCATGCAATACGTATCCATCGTAGCGCTGTTTAGCATTTTCGGCCTGTTGAATATCACTCATCACGATCAAGGCTGCTTCGACCATGCGCTCCGGGCGCATCTGCAAGCCCTCCACCGTCCCGACCGCCTCGAAAAGCGCTCGCAAGGTGGCGGAATCAACCTCTGGGGGTAAATTCCAGACATACAGTTTATTAGATGGGGTCATGCTTGCTCGCTAACCAATATTTTTGCTTTGAACCTCGCTAAGGGCATCATAGGCTCAATTGTACCAAACGTGCGGGGCCCTGTCGTTGATAGCCCGCTCAAGTGTCCTCATTATTAGCGCTGGTTGGCTCCGGCGTTGGCTCTGGGGTCACGAGGAAGTTTTGACCCAAGAAGTGCAAAATCACATCGCGTAATCGTGACGAACGCATCAAACCCCGGTCGCTAACATGCCCAAAGCCGGATTCATCCATGAAGAAAAATCCTGGGCTATCACTTTGCAGCAGATAATCGCCGAAGGCGGCCCGCACGTCCCGTTGCCAGGTCTGCGAGGCGATGCCAGTCAGCCAGGTGATGCCGTCTTCATCTGGCCCAAGGCCATGCGCGGCCTGATAATCGGCCAGAGTCTGTAGGGTGTCAAGCGGGTCAATGCTCAGCACGATGAACACAACATTCTGCGTATTATCCAACCCACGCAATTCCTGAACCGCCTCACGCAACGCCTCTGTTTGGCGCTGGCAAGTGATGCAATCAGCCGATGTGGTCTGCACCACCACCACCTGCCCGATAAAATCCTCCAGGCGCCGCGTTTCGCCATCCAAGGTCGTGAAGGGCGCGGTCTGCCAGGCGCCGAAAGCAACGGCCTGCACGGAAAACCCATCCCGAAAAACGAGCGGTGTTGCCGTAGGGGGCACCACAGTCGGCAAGGGGGTATTGGTCGGGGGGGCAGGGGTCGGTGGTAGCGGGGTCGCCGAGGGTGGCGTCGCGCTCAAAAAGGCGGCTGTCTGGCGTTGACGATCATTCTGGGGGTTGATGTCCAGCACGGATGGCGGATCGTCAGCATCATCCGGTAAGCAGGCCACCAGCAGCACCAACACCCCCAACACCAGGATTATTGTGCATTGACGTAGCATAAAGGGCTCCTCGATATACTATGTTTTTTGATTATACCCGTTATCAGGGCGCCTCGCGCGCCTCGTACCGAAACATATAAATGGGCGAGCCCAAATGATCATCTTGATAGGTGGCCGTGCGTTCGAAACCCCAATCCACGAAAGCCGCTGTTATGTTCGGGTCTTCTCCCCAAGAGATAAACCAAAAGCCAGTTGCACCATCTAGGGCGATGAAGCGCAGATGCGTGTACAGTTCAAAATCGGCATAGGGCGGAAACTCGCGCAACATATACAACGAGACCATGCGCGTATCCTGCAACCCCGCATGGCGCAGATGATAATCTAGAGCCGCATCCGCGCCCCCTACATCCCGCAAAAGGGGTTCCCCGGGCACCTGGTGCGGCGCAACGAATTCGCTAATCGGACGCCAGGGCGGCGACACGAAATCGGCATCAACGGTCAGCGCGCCGTGTACCAGCATGAAGGCCACCACTAGCGGCGTCAGCGCACGCGGCAAGCGGGCTAGGCCCAAACCCACCAGCAGACTGATAAACGGAATGAGCATCGACAGGTTACGGTCATTCAATAGGCTAACCTGGTCACTTTCGAGCACGACCACCAACGCCAGCGGCACCAGCAGCGCCACAATCGCCACATTCACCCCCGCGCGGTCATGGCGCCCCCTGGGCCGCAGCGCGCTCAGGATGCCCACAAGTAGCAGGCCGCCCCCAAGCCAAAGCGGCGAGCCTAAGAATTGCGGCGCGAAGTGCGCGGCACTGTCCCAGGTGACCGGGAAGCTAGGGGTGCGCCCGCCATTGACCAAAAACTGATAATATCCCACTACAATCCAGGGGATATATGCGAGACTGGCCAGCGCGTACAAACTCGCCAGACGCGCCAAGCGGCCTGGCGCGGCAGGCAACAGCCACCCCGCCGCTATGAGGGCTTGCCACAGCATCACACCCGCCATCAGGACATGGGTATATAGTCCCCCCACCAAGGCCAGCACCAACCCAAACGCGACCCCACGACGCGGAGCGCGTATCCAGACGATAAGCAGCAAGGTAGAGGCGGTCACCCACAGCAAAAATGGGCTATAATGGCGAACCTCTACGCTGAACACATGTTGTAAATCGAGCAGGGCAAAAAAAAACAAACCACCGAGCGCCGCACGCCCATCAAAAAGGCGGTATGCGAGTTGAAACAACAACGCTCCCGCCAGCAAGCTAGCCAAACTGGCCAAAAAACGCATCGCGACTTCATCATCACCCGCCAACCCGCGCCAGCCGAATAGCGCCCAAAAATATAAGGGGGGGTGGCGATCCTCAACCATGGCGGCGGTCACATCATAGAGGTTATCCCCGTTCGTGAAATACACCGACCAACCCTCGTCGCCCCACAGGCTTTCATCGTTTAGGCTGGGGATGACGCGCGCGGCCAGGAATAGCAACACCGCCACCACCAACACCAGGCGGCGTGTTAACGACATTCCCGCTTTTACTTGTACTGGTTGATTTTGTGGCATTCTGTATTCGCATTTCGGCTGTAGTGCGCGTAACATGATAGCAGTTGCTGTAGAAAAGGAAATAGCCATGTATATCGGCATTGACCTGGGCACGAGCGGTGCCAAAGCGGTGCTGGTCAATCGGGATGGGGAAGTCATCCGGCAAACGCACGAACGCTACCCGATTCATCGCCCCCAAACAGGTTGGGCGGAACAAAGCCCGCTAGAATGGTGGCTGGCCGTCACGCGGGCGGTGCAGGCCGTCGCGCGGCATCATGGCGATACGGTACGCGGCATCGGGGTGGCGGGGCAGATGCATGGGGTCGTGTTGCTGAGCGGTCGTCGCGAAGTCCTGCGTAACGCCATCATCTGGATGGACACCCGCAGCACAGCCCAAACTGCCCTTCAGGATCATCCTGAATGGTGGCAAATGGCCTATAACCCCCTCAGCACTGGGATAGGCGCTGCTAGTTTGGTTTGGCTACGCGAGCATGAACCCGCTATTTTGCGCGCTACCCGAACCATCTTGGCACCCAAAGACTACATCGCCCATATGCTGACCGAACGCCTGACCAGCGAACCCAGCGACGGCTCCGGCCTGCTGCTGATGGACATCCCGAATGGGGGCTGGAGCGAAGCTTTACTGGCTCATTATGGGTTGTCAGATGCGCTATTGCCGCCCTTGTACGATTCGAGCGCCGTCATCGGGCGGTTGACAAACGCCGCCGCGCGCCTGGTCGGCCTGCCGGAGGGGATTCCCGTGGTAGCGGGCGCTGCCGACCAGGCCGCGATGCTCCTGGGCAGTGGCGCGATAGCCCCGGGGGATGCAACGCTTACGCTGGGCACAGGCGCGCAACTCAGCGTTGTTAGCGGCTTCCCGATGTACGACCGACGGCTCAATACGTTTTGCCACGCCGCGCCCCAGCGCTGGTATCACATGGGCGCGCTTCTGGCAGGCGGCTTCGCGCTGGATTGGTGGCATCGCAATAGTGGTCAAATGCTGGATGCGCTTTTGGAAGATGCCGCACAAGCGCCGCCCGGCGCCGGGGGGGTTCTCTTTTTGCCATACCTGAATGGCGAACGCACACCCCATATGAACCCTAATTTGCGCGCTAGTTTTGTGAACTTGCACGCCGCACACGAGAGCAGTTCGCTAACCCGCGCCGTGCTCGAAGGCGTCGCATTCGCGCTGCGAGATGCCTTGGGCGCTCTGCACGAGATTGGCGCCGAACCAGCAGAACTGATTTTGGGCGGCGGGGGTAGTCGGTCGGCACTCTGGCGCGAGATCATCGCCAGCGTGTTGAACCTACCGCTTATCCATGCTCCTTATACCGAACCGACCGCCCTGGGGGCCGCGCTACTGGCGGCTGTGGGTACGGGCCAATTCGTGGATGTGGATGATGGGGCCACGCAATGGGTGCGCTACACCACACGCACGCTACCTCAACCGGATTGGGTCGTTACTTACGCGCGCATTTACGCCGAAGATTGGCCCCGCTGGCGTCCATCCTTGGCCAATGGATAAGGCCATCTTGAAAATACCGGAGCGCTTGTGCTACCGTAGGGCCACACAAATAACGAGAGAAATACCCTGATGATGCTAACCCGTTCGGCGGAACGCCTGGCCTGGGTGACACTTCTGGCCGCGTTTGCCGTATTTATCATTTCCGTCCTATCCATTGGCGTTGGGCTACGCTGGTTCGTGCTGGAATCGACCGTGGCGCTCGAAACGCAGTTGCGTGTCGGCCAGGGCACCATGGGGATTCGTCAGGATACGGGCAATGGCGAAGAAGCCGTGCGTATGAACCGAGCGCTAGCCGAGCGCGAGACGATCACCACTGACGAAGTCGCGCAGGGCTATATTCAATTCGTGGATACGAGCCACAATAACCGGGTCGTAGGCAATGCTTTGATCTTGCCCGGCGGGCAAATCCGCTTAGCGAGTTCTTCGCGCCCGCGTTTTAACCTGGGCGACAACCAATATACGTTGCGGCTAAACGAGCACGAAGGTCGCCTAGAACTCGAAATCCCGCCCAATTTACCCCGCGACATCGACGTCGTAGTGGAGGGCTCGCTAGGGCGCATTTACTTGTCTGAAAGCGGCCTGTATCACGTCTGGTCATTTCCGGATTCGATGACCTTATTGCCGCGCGGTGGTGGCCAGGCGCAGCTAGAACCCTTCCAGGCCGAAGCCCGACAGTTGGCGGTGCCGAGTGGCCAGACCGCCATTATCAATGCCGACACCGCCACTGTGACGATCCGCCAAACCACGGATGAACTCGTCCAGAATCCTTTGTTTTTGCAGGCAACTGGGCCAGGTTTGCCTGATGAGTGGGGGTGTTACAGCTTTTCGGAAAATGCCGACGCGCCACGCGGGGGCCAAATCCACGCCACGCTAGAAGGCCGCCGAGCGCTTCATATCCACCGCGCGGGTGTCAATCCAGGCTACGGCGAAACGGGCTGTCGTCAGTTTTTGGGGGACGCCAACGGGCTCGATGTCTCGGAGTATCGCACCTTGCGCATTCGCGCGACGGTCAATGTGCTGTGGCATTCGCTGTCCATCTGCGGTAGCCTAGCCAGCGAGTGCCCGCTAATGCTCGAACTCACTTACCTCAACGAGATTGGCATCCAGCAACGCTGGATTCATGGCTTTTGGAGTTACCAGCACAACAATCTGGATATTCCGCTAACGTGTAACTCGTGCCTTATTCCCCATGACCGCATTCCGCCGGGCAATTGGCACACCTACGAAAGCGCCAATTTATTTGAACTGCCCGATGGTTTCAAGCCGTCGCGTTTACAGCAAATCCGCTTTTATGCAGCGGGGCACGAGTACGAGGTATATGTTGGCGAGATTGCCCTCTTGGCCGAACGCTAAGCGCCAAATAGCAACGCGCGAAGCCGTTGGGCTTCGCGCGCGCATTTTTAGCCAGTTTAGAAAATGCTTGGCTTACATATTCAGGGCGTCGTAGCCCGGGCCAACCGAAAAGAAATCGTAATTGGGCTGAATATCTTCGGTCAGGTCTACCAC
Source organism: Anaerolineae bacterium (assembly GCA_034437075.1). GTDB lineage: Bacteria > Chloroflexota > Anaerolineae > Aggregatilineales > J027 > DAOTVD01. The sequence continues at coordinate 580 of DAOTVD010000278.1, read as the reverse complement.
GGTACCGGCTTCCGGCGTTATCTGCTCTTTGCTATCATGCGGCACACGGACGACATTACCATCAAATTCGTACGCCTCGGGCACATCTTCTTCCGTGAAGATGGCTTCATACGGGCATTCCGGGATGCAGGCCCCACAGTCGATGCATGTGTCGGGGTCGATATAGAACCAGGGCCAATCGGCTTCTGGCTTACCGCCCACGATGCATTCTACGGGGCAAACGTCCACACACGCGCCGTCGCGCAGGCATAGACTGGTGATAATGTGTGTCATGGTATGACTCCTTATGTATGATCTGACGTTGGCTAACCAACGGATTATTCAAACTTAACTCGTGTTAACTTTTTCTTGTCCTCATTATAACAAAATTCTAGGGCTGGTCAACAATTGGCGGGCTCTGCGGCGAATCATCCTATCATTGGATGATACAGCGCGCCCTACAACACAAAAGCCGCCGATCCCGGCGGCCTGTGCTTGTTCATCTGGGTGGCGCGACTTGCGACGGCGCGCGCTATTTCGCAGCGGCGTAGAGTTCGGCCACTTTATCCCAGTTCACTACATTCCAGAACGCATCGACATA
>DAOTVD010000277.1:0-13917 GCA_034437075.1 Anaerolineae bacterium | reverse complement strand
AACGACGCACAAGCGCATCAATGGCCTGTTCGCTGACACCATCCCCAACGGCATCCGGCCAAACCGCATGGATAACTTCGTCGCGCGTACAGACACGCCCATTGCCATCGTAAAGTAACTCTAGCAAACGATATTGCGGCAAACTCAGCGGCGGGTCAATTTCTGCCTCGCGGATGAACACCCGGCGCGATTCGCGATCCAGGCGCAAGATACCTGCTGTATTTTGCTGCTCTTCAATCATCAATGGCGCGGTGGCTTCGCTAGCCACATAGGTAAGGCGCACCGCCAAGGCGATGGAAACCTCATCCCCGTCATGCAGTTCGACCGTGCTATCTTTCAATTGCTCCCCATTGACCCAGGTGCCGTTTTTGCTGCGCAAATCGGTCAGGTAATAGGTCTCGTTTTCGTGGTAAATACGGATATGCTCGCGCGAGACCTGGCGCTCGGGCAAGACCAAATTGCATGTGGCACCCCGCCCAATGAGAAATTCATCGCCGTCAATCGTCCAGCGTTGGCCGGTTTGCTCGCCTTCTAAAATGATCAATACGGGTTTATCGTCACTTTCAGACATAGACGACCTCCTTGTCTCCTGCTATGCTAAGGCAAGCGCTCTATTTTTGCTAGTGGGATGCATCCATTCAGAGCAACTTATCCCCCACCCCCGCCGAAAAAACAGTGGAAAACCGCATGGAAAACACCCTACAACCCGGTGACATCCTCAAAGAACGCTACAAAATCGTCGCGCCGATTGGGCGGGGTGGCATGGGCACCGTCTACAAAGCCGAAGATATTCGCCTGGAAGGCCGCCTGAATGCCATCAAAGAGATTCTGCTCAATCTCAACGACTCGGATGAAGACCTAGAAGAAAACCGACGCCAATTTCACCGCGAAGCCAGTATCTTAGCGCGCTTGGATCACCCCAGCTTGCCGAAGGTCTCGGACTTTTTCGTGATCGACGACCGCGATTTTCTGGTGATGGACTACGTGCCAGGCGCCGACCTGCGCCAACTCATTGAGGAGGCCATCCGCGATGGGGACTTTTTGGCCGAAGAAACGATCCTGGGCTGGGCCGGGCAAATCGCCGAAGCACTGCACTACCTGCATAACCAAGAACCGCCCGTGCTGCATCGCGACATCAAGCCCGCCAATATCAAGTTAATGCCCGATAACCGCATTAAGCTGGTCGATTTTGGCCTGGTGAAACTAATGAATCCCGACGAAAGTCGCACCATCACGGTGGTGCAAGGGCGCGGCTCGGTGCACTATACGCCTTTGGAGCAATACGGCGGGGACAGCGGCCACACGAACATCCGCAGCGACATCTATGCTTTCGGCGCAACGCTCTATCACCTGTGCACAAATCGACCCCCGCTGGAGGCCAAGCAGCGCTTTCTGGCACCGCGCGCGCTGCAAGACCCGCGCGACTTCAACCCGCATCTCTCCGACCGCACCGCGCAGGCGATTCTGTGGGCCATCGCCATGCACCCAGACCAGCGCCCGCAAAACGTGTTAGAACTGCGTGATGCCCTGCTGACCACCACCAAGAGCATTCCCTACAAAATACGCCCCGGCTTACGCCAGGCATCGCCCCAAACTGGGCCAGAGATCATCGTTTACGACCCCGACATGGCGCTCGGGAATGTCGTGCTGGCCATTTTGGCGACGCTGCTGCTCATTGCGGCCATTTTTGTAACCTTTTTCTCCCCTACGGTGACTGGCTGATGCGGCGCGCCGGGCTCCTCTTGCTACTGGTTGCCATCGTGTGGCCCGGCGCAAGCCGCGCCCCGGCGCAGGAATCGCTCAGCCCGGCCCAGCAAGTTGATCTGCTGCTGGCGAGCATGACCACCGAGCAAAAAATCGGTCAATTATTCATGTCCAACATCGGCGAACGGCAGATAACACCCGGCACAGTGGAATTTTTCGGGACGTTTCAGCCCGGCGCGGTGGCGCTTTTCGCACGTAATACCCAAACCCGCACGCCTGGCGAGGTCGCCGCGTTTATCAATGGCTTACAGCAAGCCATCACAGCTGGGGGCGGCCCGCCGCTCATCGTGGCCATTGACCAAGAAGGCGGGCGCGTCCGACGATTGTACAACGGCGTGACCCACTTCCCCGATCCGCTGATGCTGGGCGCCAGCACACAACCGGACGCCGCGCAAGCGGTCGGCGCTGCATCGGGGGCCGAACTTGCCGCTTTGGGCATCAATATGAACTTGGCGCCCGTGGCCGACCTGGCCACCGAGGGCGATCTGCGCAACATCGAGCGCGTAATGCATCGGCGCACTTGGGGCGATGATCCCGCGCGGGTCGGTTGGCAAACCGCCGCTTATATTAATGGAATGCGGGCGGCGGGGGTCATCGGCGTGCTGAAACATTACCCCGGCCATGGCGGCGCCGCCGACAGCCACGCCACCCTACCCCGCATCGACGCCTCGCCAGAAGATGCCGCCCTCGCGCGCCACGCATTTACCGCTGCCATCGACCAGGGCGCGCGCGCCGTGATGGTCGGGCATTTGTATTATGCGCAAATCGAGCCAATGCCCGACTTACCCGCGACGCTTTCGCCCACCCAGATCGGCATCCTGCGTGATGACGTTGGATTTGACGGCGTCATTATGACCGATGCCCTGGATATGGCCGCCATTGCCGAGCGCTACACCCTACCCGATGCTGCCTTGCGCTTTCTGCTGGCCGGGGGCGATATGGTCGTCGTGGGGCCGTTCGTCAACTGGGACACCCAGCGCCGCATCGCCGAACGTATCCTGGCGGCGGTTGAAGATGGCACCCTGGGCGAAGACCGCTTGAACCAGAGTGTCCGGCGGATTCTGCTGCTCAAGGCCGACTACGACTTGCTTGATTGGGTGCCGCTTGACCCGGCGACAGTCGAAATCGATTTAGCGGGCAGTCGCACGGCGTTGTATGAAGCCTACGCCGAAGGCGCTACCCTGCTGCGCGATGCGGGCGAACATATCCCCTTTAGCGCGGATGACAACCTCGCGATTGTTTACCCGATTTACGATGAAGCCATTCGCGAGACCTGCGCACGCCATCATCCGGGCGCAGCCTGGCACGGCTATACGCTGAATCCTGCTCGGTGGGAATATGGCGCGGTGGCCAACTTAGCGGCCACCTACGACCACGTGATTATGTTCACGCATGATGCCTATTTGAACGAAGCGCATACACGACTGGTCAATCTGCTAGACCCGGCCAATATAACGCTGGTGGCACTCGGCTTGCCTTTCGACCTGCTGCGCTGGGAAGAAACAAGCGGCGCGTTAGCACTCTATAGCCATCACCCGATGGGGCAAGTTGCCGCGTGTGATGCCCTCTTTGGGGTGCGCCCTATCCGGGGACAATTACCCTTAGCCTTGGGCGATTATGCGAGCGGCGCGGGGTTGCAACGGCCTTAGCTGCGCTTCAATTGAAAGACCGTCCACCAGGTGAAAATCAACCCCGCAAGCCCCGCCATAAAGGTCGCTAACATGGCGGTCAGATCGCCCAGCGCATCGCGCAGAATGTAGGCCCCCGGCGCACCGACCCCGTAGTACACATAGCCGGTCAAGCCCGCGACAATCGTCCCCAACACAATACGCACTGTGCCATCCAGCGAGCGCGAGGTCGCCCAACCTGCCGTAAAGGCAGGGATCATCAGCAGAATCAGCCCCGCCAGAGACAATAGAAAATCGCTCACCGACACTAGGGCGCGCGTTTCAGGTGTAAGATCGATATCATTTGCACCTTCGGGCAAGGGGGTCGGGGTGAGGGTGGCCGTGGGGGTCGCCGTCGGTGTATCGGTCGGGGTGGGTGTATCCGTCGGTACATCCGTAGAAGTTGGGCTGGGGGTGGCGGTTTCCGTGGGGGACGGGGTAGGTGTGGGCGTATCCGTCGGTACATCCGTAGGGGTTAGGCTAGGGGTCGATGTCACTGTTGGCGTTGGCGTATATGTCAGCGTTACGGTGGGGGTGGCGGTATGCGTCGGCGTATAGGTAGGGGTTTGGGTGGGTGTCGCCGTCAGCGTGAGGGTGTGCGTGGCGGTAATGGGTTCAATCGTCTGCAAGACAGCGGCATCTTCTTCGGCGCCCACCACAATCTCAAACGTGACGGAGGTCGTAGCGGGTTGGCTGGCGGCACGAATCTCGATCTGCCCAGCGCGCTGGAGCACAAAACTGGCCTGGGCCACGCCATCGACCGTGCTGGCGTCTTGTTGGGCCTGCACGCCTTCGGTGACAAACCGCAGCGTAAAGACACCTGTCGTGCCGTCCGGCACCACGCGCCCATTCTTGTCTAGAATCGGCTCGGTGCGGATGATAAGCGTATCGCCGACTTCCACCACATCCAGAGCATCATCGCCTTCGGCTGCGGCGCGTTCGACCTGCAAGCGGAGCGTTTGGTCGGGGTCTGGCGAGGTCGCATCCAGAATATCATAGTTGATGGCTTGTAACGACACAGGTAGCGCGGCCTGGAACGGCACTTCTTGGAACAACGCGCGCGCGGCAGCGTCAATGAAAGGCCGCGTATGGCTATACAAGCCAAAATAGGCCGTTAGCTTGCTGATGTCTGTGGGGGTCAGATAGTAGGGCGCGTTGAAGGCCATCACCACCAACTCGGTCTGAGAGGCGATCAACTCGCCTTCACGTTCCAAAAAGTTGCGCACCACATCCACCGAAGGGTAACTGTCGCTATCATCCAAAATCGCGAAGATCACCCAATCAGCACGCGCCAGGTCTTCCGCCAGGTCATCATCAGATGGCGGCGGGCTGCCCGTGGGCACATTGGCCAGATAATTTTGCAAATCGGCCAGCGAATAGCTACTGACTGACGCGGCGCTGACTTGCCCGCTGGCGCCTTCGCCATAAAGCCGGATGATGGCTTGTTCAAGCGCTGTTTGTGCAATAATCGGCTCTGGGTTGCAATAGCTGCACTGTTGCATGCGTCGCGTATCCGTGAAAATCAATAGGTTATCCCCCAAGGCGGGCGGTGGTGAGAGTTGCCCAGCTTGCGGGGCGATCAGCGTGACGGCATCTCGCGCGAGTTCGAACAAGGCTGGCGAACGCTCGCCCACGCCTTCGAGCAATTCCGGCGCGGGGATCACATTCTCTGGCGTGCGGTCCAGATCATAAAGTTGCAATTTTAGGCGCAAGATGCGCTGCAAGGCCGCATCCACCCGCGCGGCAAACACCGGATCATTCGAGTATAATTCTGTGAAAAAGGTGATCGTATCCACGATATTGTTAAACGGGTCTTCGCTCGCTGTGGGGCCAAAATCATCCAGCAGCAAAATATCATTCCCCGCCAGCAGGGCATCCCGCGCGACCTGGCGGTGGGGGAACGGTTCTAGGCTATACCAACGACGCATCGCCCGCGTACCGAGCGCATCGGAAATCACCAGCCCGTTTGCGCGCCAATCGCCGTAGCCTTCCAGGCTGATGACCGTGCGAAACGCGCTTTCATCTACGCAGATGGGCCGGGTTTCTGTGCGGATGTTCTCGCCCTGATAGCGAATATTGGCGCATTGCAGGCCATCTACGCGCGCTTCATCATTCATCACAGCAAAAAACGGCACCAGATCGAAGCGGCGTAGCTCCTCCGCCGAGCGGGGCACGACGGGCACTTCTTGGTCGAGTTGACGGTCGATTGCGCCCGTGCCGGGCCATTGCCGCGCGATAATCCCCAGGCGATTATCCGAACCCTGGCGCACGCCCTCGATATAAGCCGCCCCCATACGTCCGACCCAAAAGGGCTCGCCGCCAAAAGACTGCACGCCCAGGCGGTCGATGACGCTGGGTTGCGGCGCGGTGACGTTTAAGGACGGCCCCAACAGCAAATTAAACCCCATCGCGCTGAGTTCTTCCCCTGCGATAGCACCCGCCCGGCGCGCGAATTCCGGTTGCCAAGTCGCACCCAGGGCCATATAACTCGGCAGCGGCGTAGTGCCCGTGCTCACCTGGGTATGAGGCAAGCCATTGCCATTATGGGTCGTGGCCACAAAAAGCGGGATATACGGCGCGTCGTCTACCTCGGCGGCCTGAAGATTCACGCGCTGTAGGCCGCTGGTTAGGGCCTGCACACGCTGGCGCGTATCCCCCCGCCCGTTAATGTTGTCATTTTCGGCCAACAACAACACACCACCGATATTGTAATCTTGCACCAGGCGCACAATGTCAGCATCGCGCCCCAGGTATGTTCCCTCAAAAGTGACCATCATCAGTTGCCCAATGCGCTGCTGAGGGGTCATATCGTCTATGATGGTGTTAATCTCGCGTTCTAGGGGCGTGATGACCTGCGCACCTGGCGCAGCCCAGGCGGACTCCAACCCCAGGCACGCCAGCAGCCCCAATAGGCATAGCAACCCACGGCGCATCATTTAATCTCGATCCAGTTCAATAGTCAGATTCAAGGGGCTCTCAGTTTCATCCGTCACGGGGATGGCATCCGCCGACATGGGCAGGTAACCATCCGCACGAACCAGCAAGCTATAGAGCACAGGCTCCTCGCGAGTACCTCGGGGCAACAACGCGGGCAATTGAAAAAAACCATCCGTATCGGCTAAAGAGGTGGCTAAAATTTGCGAATCATTCCACAGGAAGTCCTCAACGCTGAACTCCGGCTGCAACATGATAAACAATGCACCGGGGATGCCCTGGCCCGTTTGAGCATCCACCACGCGCCCGGTCAGTGTAACGCCTTCCGCGCTCGCGAAGGCATCCAGCGGCAACTGCCCCAAGCCGATACGCGCCTCCTGTTCGGCTAGGATGATCCCGCCCATTTCAATCTGGAAGGTGTAGGTGCCATCTGGCAGATTCGGCTGCCCGGCTATTGAAATGAAATAATTCTCGCCCGAGGGCGGCGCCGCCCATTGGGTGTTGACCTCAAAGAGCGGATCGTTATCAATAAGCCAGCGCCACGTCCAGGGGGTTTGGTCAAATAGCTGGCGCCAATTGAAAAAGACATATAGCTGCTCGGTACCCGCCACAAATTCGTCGCCGATGGGCGGCTGGGGCACGCCGCCGGTCTGTTGGTTGGCAAACCGGAATCCGGAGAAAATATCCGCCTGAGCGCCCTCTGCCCCCCCGGCGATGACAAAATCACTGGTGGCAGCCAGGCGTTCTTCGATATAAAGTTCTAGACGATAGCGCCCACTGACGAGCCCTTCCTGGCTCTGGATGGCTGGTTCGGCATTCACACCTTGGGCCTCGGCGCCCCAGTCGAGCGTGGTGCGCGTCAACACCGTATCTTCCAGATACCAAACTTGCGTCCAAGGCATACCGGGCTGCATATTGCGATAATTAAAGCGCGCACGCACGATGTTCGTCTCTGGAATGACGAAATTGCCGCCCATGATCTCGCCCTGATTGTCTTGCAGGCCGAACGAAATATCCGAAAAAGCGGGCAGTTGCGGCGCCGCGCCACCGATGACAATCGAATGGGTGGCTACCTGCCGCCCCTGGATGAACAAGGCGAACTCCACCTGACCATTCGGCCAGGGCACCCCCGCCGCGCCAATATACCACATCCCGCGTCGCCCGCCGTTCCAGGTGACGGACGGCAAACTGAAATTCGGATTGGGACGCCCATTGACCGTTGTGCGCAATTCGTAGGTCATGCCATTGACCATGTTTTCGAAATCGAAGAATAAATAGAGGCTGGTGGTGCCCGCCGGGACGCGCTCCACGACATTCACGGGTTGGCCAGCGGCATTCACGCCCGTGGTCACGAAAAGACGTTCAAAATTGGCTGCCTCGGTGGGTGGCGCGAGTTCGACAGGTACGCGATTTTCATCCAAACGGACGCCGAGTGTGGCCGCACGTACCAAGCCACGCGCCAGGCGCACGGGGCGCAAGGCGCTGATGAAGCCGCCCACCGGAATACAGCTATCGTCCGCGTTGACCTGACCATCGGCGTTGGTGTCTTGCACGCTGCGACAGTCTAGCACTTCGCCGCCTACGATGGCGGGCGAAATGGTCGGGATGCCGATCAAACGCCCATCCGGCCCATAGGCCCCCCCGCCGGACATCATGCCCGGCACGGGCGCATTTGTGCGCAGCCAAGCCCGGTCGCCGACGCGCGCTTCGGCAGTGAAGCCGCTGATCGTCCCTCGAATGGCCTGCACGGGCGTATTTTCAATATCCACATAACCCGCGATGAGGATCGTATCGTCCAAGCGCACGGTTTCAGAATTGCCGAGTTCGACAAAGGGCAATTGCAACGTGCCCGGCTCAACGATACGCCCATCCAGAAAATTCGTAATGCGCAACACGGCTAGGTCGAGGCCCTGGCTGGCATCTACGACTTCGGCGACGTAGGTTGGCACAGGCGGTTCATCCAGGCGCGTCGTGAGGGCCACGACGATGCGATCCGAACGGCAAGTATCGCCCGCCGGCACAACCGTATGCGCGTTGGTCAGAATAAGCCCCTCGACGCTGACGAGTGTGCCAGAGCCCACGCAGGTAATCACCGGGCCTTGTAGGGTATCGCGCACAGGCATCAAGAATACGGTGGCGCGCTGGATGTTGGTCGTGTTGAGTTCGACCAAAGGCGGCGGCGGTAGCGGCGTCGGCGTCGGTGTGGGCGTCTCGGTAGGCGCCGGGCCATCTTGCGCGGCGACCTTCCCCGGCCATGCCAGCAGCACCCCCGCCAGAAGGGCCAGCACCGCCAGCCCGACCAGACGCTTAGAATTCCAGCGTATCCAGGAAGTTGTCAAAGAGGAATTCATTTTCATCAAAACGTGATTGCTCCTCACGATAGGTTAGCACCAGGGCTTGCCCGCCCCGGATAATGACGACATCCCGCCCCTGCACGACCACAGGCACAGCATTCAAAAAAGGGTTCGGCTCGGATTGCACATAGGCGTAAGTCATTTCAAGCGCATCATCTTCACCCAGGCTGGTCGGTTGGATGGACAGCACGCGATATGTTGAAAGCCGCCCCGCGCGTTGCAGTGTCAGCGTGTCGATGACGTTGCGCAAGGTGGCCTCCGCGCCGACGGGCACCTGCGTGATGCGCAACAGCGTCTTGAAGGGTACGCCGCCGGGGTCTTCGGCCTGCACGACGAACGCATCCGTCTCGGTGGTGATAAGCCAATTCGCGGGCAATTGGGCGCGGATACCGCTCTGGTCATCTTCAAAAAATTGCGTCGCTCCTTGCGCGCTATTGCGCTGAATGAGCCCGTAGCCCATAAACATGACCACGGCCAACAGGATGACGATACTATTGAGCGTCTGCGAGCGAGTTAACCCCTGCTGAACTTCATCAATCTGCACAAAACTCATCGGACGCGCCGCCTACCCTGCCGGGCCGCATCCCGCGATTCGGCACTCTCTACTAAAAAGTTGATAATCAAGGCCATGGCCAGCGCAAAACCAATGCCCAGAATGAGCCCATTTACCAGTGAGACTTCGAACCCCGATCCCACCGCAATCGCACGAAAGCCGATAAAAACCCCTTGCAGCACCGCGCCCAGCAACAAGCCCAACGCCAGGTAGTAGGGTGGTTTGCGGGGTGCGACGGCCAAGTCGGCCAAAAAGAAGCCCATAATCATCCCAAAACTGACCTGCGAGAAATAATTCAGCGCGATGATAACCGCATCCGCTGTAACGGTCGATTGCTCGGCAAAGACCACATGTGCATTCAGGACAGCCGCATAGCCCATCCCGGCAGATGCACTGTAAGCCATGCCATCAATGCGCGTGCGGAACCCACTTGGAAACACGGTATAACGCACCGCGATATATGTTAGGAATTCGGCAGTTACGCCAAACGTGAACGCATAGCCTAAAACGCGCGAGAAAAAGCCCGCCTCCGCTAACCATTCGCGCGGCGCGAAGAAGCCATCCACCAGCGGCACGCCGATTCCGTTGGCCAGCAAGGCGCTGAACAGCAAAATCGTCAAGAGGCCCTGGCGCGGTTCCTCGGCGCGTTGTTCGGCCCGCACCGAAAACCATAGATGCGTGCCCAGAGGCACCAAAATCAAGAGCAAGCCCCAGTTATTAGAGGGCACATCGCGCAAAAAACCCACGGCCACCCCCAATAAGACGATGAGCACCATGGCCAGCATCGCCCCAAAATCGAACAACAGGGCGCGCCAGACACGGCGATAAGGATATACTTGGCGGGGCGCGCTTTCGGCGATGCGCGTCTGCCCTACGGAAACATTATCAAACACAGCATTTACCTCGGGCACCTATTCTATACGACCTAGGCTTGGGCTGGTGCGCGCTGGGCCTACGGTTGGGCAACGGATGTGCGCTATAATACCGCGCGACACAATGCTGGATAAAGAGGTATTCATGCTTGCATCCTTTCGCCGTGGCGCATGGTTGGTTCTGGCCGTCATGACCATCGCCTTGCCCGCCTGCGAGGCGCTCACGACACAAGACGATAACGACCCAACGCGACGCCTGATTTATGGGCTAACGCTCTTGCCCAGTGGCTTCGATCCACATATCAACGCCTCGTTCGAACTCGGCATTCCGTTTATGTCGGTGTACGATACGCTGGTGTATCGCCACCCCGAAACCCAAGCCTTCGAACCCGGACTGGCCGAACGCTGGGAAATTTCGGACGACGGCACGCGCTATACGTTTTACTTGCGCCAAGGGGTGACCTTTCATGATGGCGAACCCCTGACGGCAAACGCCGTGGCCGTCAACTTCGACCGCATCTCCGCCGAGGACACCGCCTCGCAAAAGGCCGCCCTGCTGCTCGGCCCCAACTATAGCGGCTATACTATCGTGGATGATTTTACGTTTGAAATCAACCTGACGGCCCCCTATGACCCACTGCTGGACGCGCTCAGCCAGGTTTACTTCGGCATCGCGAGCCCATTGGCACTGGCCAATCATCAGGACGGAACGTATCAATGGAATCAGGTGGGCACCGGGCCATATCGCCTACAAGAGGTCGTGCCTGGCGACCGCATCATCCTAGAACGCAACCCGGATTATACCTGGGGGCCGCCGTTTTATACCGTGGACAACCCCAACCCGATCGAAGAAGTCGAGTTTCGCTTCTTCACTGACCCACCCACGCGCGATGACGCGCTCGTCAGTGGCCAGGTCGGCATGCTGGGCGAACTCTTGCCCATCGACGCAGAGTTACTGCTAGGCAATAGCGAAATCTCGCTATACCCCACGCCCATCCCCGGCCAGCCCTTGCAATTCATCATGAACACGCAACGTTTCCCGACCGACCGCCGCGCTACCCGCCAAGCGTTGTTGTACGCCACCAACCGCGCGGCCATTGTGGATGCAGTCTTCGCCGGGCAATCCCCCGTGGCGTTTGGGCCGCTCAGCAGCATCACGCCGACGTACAACCCAGACGTTGAGTCGTTATACGTGGCCGACCCCGACCGCAGCGTTGAAATCCTGGAACGCGAAAACATTTTCGATTCCGACGATGATGGCATCCTGGATTTACAAGGCGCGCCGCTGGAACTAACCATTCTGGTGCCGCCCTGGGGCCTCATCCCCGAAACCGCGCAAGCGCTCGCGGGGCAATGGCGCGCGCAAGGCTTCGTCGTGGAGATCGAGCAGGTGCCCAACTTCCCCGAATTGCTGGCCCGCGCGGACGAAGGCGACTATAACCTGATCGCCATGTACGATTTTGGGCTAGACCCCAGCATCTTGAATAGCTACTTCCTGAGCAACGGCACCAATAACTTCAGCGGCTACCAAAACCCAGAACTGGATGATCTGCTGCTGCGTGGCCTGGCCGAACGCGAAACCGACGCGCGGAACGTGCTCTATGGCCAGGCGCAAATGCAAATCATGGAAGAAGCGCTGATTCTGCCCGTGCGCGAATACATCAACCTGAACGGGGCCACACACGAGCTCGATGGCGTCATCTTCGATGCGCATGGCTGGTGGCCTTTGCTGAATAACTTCCAATGGGCCGAGGAATAGCCGGGCTCTTGCTGAGCACCTGGTTGGCCCTGACGCTAACCTTCTGCGCGCTGCGCGCCCTGCCCAGCGATGCTATCGAGGCACGTTTACGCGCCTCCGGCGCAAGTCCGGCCCAAGTGGCCGCCGGGCGCACCGCCTTCGGGCTGGATGACCCCCTGCCCGTTCAATATGCCAATTATCTTGTAGGCTTGCCGCGTGGCGACTTGGGCATTTCGCTCGTCACACGCGAACCTGTGACCAGGATGATCCTCGCGCGCCTAGGACCGACTTTGGCGCTGAGCCTAAGCGCACTCATCATCGCCACCCTGAGCGGGATAGTCCTGGGCACAATGGCAGTCAGTCGCTCCGCTTGGGGGATGCTCGCCGAAGGACTAATCGCGCTGGGGTTGGCCGCGCCCGTCTACTGGACGGCAACCCTACTCATTTACCTGGCCGCGCATCCGCTCGCCGGGTGGGGATTGCCCAGCGGGGGCACACGCGGCGCCGCGAGCGTCATTTTACCCGCCCTAGCCCTAGGATTCAGCATCGGCGGGGGCATCGCGCGCCAAACCGCCGGGGCTTTGCAAACCCAAGCCCGCGAAGCGTTCATCCAGACCGCGCGCGCCAAGGGGCTCGCCATCACAGGTGTGTATGGGCATCGGTTGCGCGCCGCCGCCCCGGCCATCATCAGCATTGTAGCCTTGCAAGCCGGATTTTTGCTCAGCGGTGCAGTCATTATCGAGATCATTTTCACCCGGCGCGGGCTGGGCAGCCTGCTCTACCAAGCCGTGCTCGACCAGGATTATCCCGTAGTGCAGGGCTTGGTGCTGCTCGCGGCCCTGGTCTATGCGCTGCTGCGCCTGGCCGGGCAGAGCCTTATGCAGTTGGCCGACCCGCGCCTGCGCCCGGATGCCTAATGCGCCATTGGCCCTGGGTTGTCCTGGTGGGCGTGCTGGTCACGAGCCTGACCGCGCCATGGTTGGCCCCTTACGATCCCCTGGCGGTTAACCTGGCGCATAATCTGGCGCCGCCGAGCCTGGAACATCCCCTGGGGACCGATCTCTTAGGCCGCGACATCCTCAGCCGTTTGCTGCATGGCGGTCGGCATAGCCTGAGTATAGCCGGGTTCGCGACATTAATTAGCGTTTTGGGCGGTCTGGCGCTGGGCTTGGCCAGCGAAACGGGGCCGCACGGGCTACGTCCCTGGGCCGTGGCACTGACGGATAGCCTGCTCGCGCTGCCCTCGCTGTTGGTAGCCCTGATGACAATCACACTTTTGGAGCCAAACCGCGCGAGTATCGCGCTGGCGGTGGGCTTGGGCGGCATAGGCCCTTTCGCGCGCACAGCGGCGGACGCCATCCGCGCCGGGTATGCCGCGCCTTACATTTTGAGCGCAGTGAGCATCGGCGCGCGTCCGCGTTATATCCTGTGGCAATACATTTTACGCAATGCGCAGGGCGTTTTACTCAGCTTTGCGGGGGTGGTCTTCGCTTGGAATTTACTCAATAGCGCGGCGCTGAGCTTTCTAGGGTTTGTCGGCGCGCCCGATACGCCTGACTGGGGCGTTATGCTCGCGGCGGGACGCGGCACCTTTGCGCAAGCGCCCTGGCAGGCCCTCAGTGCAGGGGTCGTGCTGACGCTAGTCACCGCAGCCGTGCAACGCTTGGCCGCATCCCCCCGATGAATTGGGATGTACCTGGGCCAAGAAGCGCGTTATCCTAACCTAATCGCATAACAGAACAGAGCGTAAGGAGGCAAAACTTGCTTAACATCTTCGAAATTTTTGATTTCGTCGGCGATGTAACCGGGTGCCTTTTTGGCTGCTTATTCTTCAGCATCTTGGCCGGAATCATCTTGTGTATGGTCGCCATTTTCTTGATCTTTGGCAGCACAGAAGCCGAAACCGAAACCACGCTAGAAATGCTGCGAATTGTGAATCTATTGGCCGCGCGTTAAGGTGCGGGGGTCGGGCTGGGTTCTTGGGCCAAAATTGAAAAGCGCAAGGATGGGCTTTCAATGGGTTGGGGCGCTGCCC
>DAOTVD010000276.1:0-6718 GCA_034437075.1 Anaerolineae bacterium | reverse complement strand
GGGGCCGATGCCGTTTTTGCCCGCTTTGGCGTTGGCCCAGGCTTCTGCTACGCTATTGCCCAAGGGCGATACGACACCCATCCCCGTGACCACTACACGCTTCGTTTCCATTCTTGCTTCCTTCATTCGCTCGTTAGTGCGCCTATTGTACGCAAAATCGGCGCGGACGCCACAGGCACTTGGTCATGCACCTGCGCGAAACGCGCGTAAGGCCCAGCGAACCGAGGGCGTCGATAGTCAACCCCCCAACCGCGCGCGGCGGGGTATAATGATGAGCATATCACCCGGCCACTGAGAACGAAAGAAACCCGCATGAAACCAATGAACAACGCCCAATATCGGGCCTTCATGAGCCACGAAACCCGCACGGGCAAGCTGGCTACCATCTCGCCGGATGGCGCGCCGCATGTCGTGCCGATCTGGTTTATTCTGGATGGCGACGACCCCATGTTCATGACCAATGAAAACACCGTAAAGGCCAAGAACATTGCGCATGAGCCGCGCGTCGCGCTGAGCGTTGACCTGGAAAAAACGCCCTATGCCTTTGTGCTGGTGCAAGGCCGCGCCGAAATGCTAACCCCCACCCCCGCAGAACTGCTGGATTGGTCAACCCGCATCGCGCGCCGCTACATGGGCGAGAGCCTGGCGGAAGCCTACGGCAAACGCAACGCCGCACCCGGCGAGTTGCTCATCCGTATCCATGCGGAAAAAATCGTCGCGCGCGGCGGCGTGGCGGATTAATCCCGCTGGGCAATTCGCGCCCAGCCTGTTAGCATACATGCTGTCGCCTATACACAGAAAGCACTCCATGACAACCGAAACCAATCGCTTAGGTCTTGCCGACCTTGGTATGATGTATGTCGTCCTGATTTGGGGCTTCCATTTCATTGTCCTCAAAGAAGGGCTAAATTATTTCGAACCCGTCACTTACAACGCGCTGCGTTTCGCGTTGGCCTTGCCCTTTTTGGCGCTGGTGGCCTGGGCGCGGCATATGCACATGCGGATGAGCAACGCCGATGCGCGGCACCTGTTGCTCTTGGTGGCCAGCGGGCCATTGGTGTGGCAATTCGTCTTTCCGGTGGGCCTGGGCTTGACCACCGCTACCAATGCGGCGCTCATCGTAGCGACCCTGCCCGCCTGGGTGGCGGTCGAAAGCATGTTGATGGGGCGTGTCATCGCGCGGCGGGCGCTGATGGCCGGCGTAGGCGTGACGCTCTTGGGCGTCTCGCTGGTGGTGCTCTCCTCGGGTGGGGTGCTGCGCCTGAACGCCAATGATGCGCTGGGCGGCGGGATTTTGCTGCTGGGCATTATCTTTCTGGCCCAGTTTACCATCCGCATTAAACCCCTCTTGCGCGACTATGGCAGCGCGCCGATTGCCATCTGGACGCATCTCATCGTCACGGCGGGTTTGCTGCTGGGCGCCGCGCCCGATCTGCTGACCCTAAACGCCGGGGATTTCTCAGCGGCGGCGATCTGGCCCCTGGTCTATAGCGGGTTTCTGGCGGCGGCGTTGGGCCGCTTTATGTATAACTTCGCGCTAGACAAAATCGGCGCGACCCGCGCAGCGGTCTATCAGAATTTTAACCCGCTGATTACCGCTGCGTTCGCGGCGCTTCTGTTGGGCGAAGCGCTGACGCCGGGGCTAGGGTTGGGGGCCTTCTTCACACTCTTGGGGGTGGGGATGGTGCGCCAATTTACGCACGAACGCACGGCCCAGGCCACACCCACCGGCGCAGTGATGTTGCCACGTGGGGCCGGGACGGATTAGGCTTACGTCGCGAGGGGGAAAGTCAGGCAGGCGCGGGTGCCCCCGGAGGCATGCGGGCTAATCTGCACGGTGCCGCCGTGCCCCCGCACGATGCGCTGCACCACGCAGAGGCCCAAACCGGCCCGCTCGGGCACTAGGCGGCGCGCGTTTTCAGCGCGGTAAAAATACTCAAAAATGCGCGGCAGTTCTTCCGGCGGGATGCCAATGCCCGTATCCGACACGGTCAGCGCGACCCCGTTTTGGGTCGGGTGGGTGCTCAGGGTGATGTGCCCCTCGTGGGGCGTGTAGTTCAGCGCGTTGGCCAGCAATTCTTCCACCGCCATGCGCACATATTCCACGTCGGCCAGCAACAATGGTATACGTGGGGCTAGCATCAGGCTCAGGTTGCGCGGTTGAGTGCTGTTTTGGGCGTGGTGGGCGCTGATGACCGCGCTCGCGATGTTGTTCAGATTCACGGGCTCTAAATGAAGCTCTTTATGGGGGTTATTTTCCAATTGCGAAAGCGTCAACAAGCGGCGGATGACCCCCTCTAGGCGGTCGATTTGGGTGCCTAGGCGGGCGATCTGGTGTTGCTGGTATTCGTCTACCTCGGCGCGCTGCATCAAATATAAGCTGGTGCGCGCCCCGGCCAGGGGTGTCATCAATTCATGCGAGGCTTGGTCTAGCAGACGATCCAGAGCGCGTTCGGGCGAACTGATGGCCTCCGCTTGCATATCCGTAATATCGTAGAGCACCGCCAACACCAGCACGACCTCGTCCGCCTCGTTCATCACGGGCTGTATATGACCCCGGTATAGGCGCCCGGCATGGGCATGGGCGATGGTCGTTGTGCGACCACTGAAGGCCTTATCCAGGCGGTTTTTGATGGGCATAAAGGGCACTGCCGGAATAAAATCGGGAATGCGCAGCCCTTCTAGTTGGGCGGCATCTGCCCCGGACAAGCGCACGCCGCCGCCATCCACCAACACGACGCGATAATCCCGATCCACCAAGCCGACGACGACATCCGGCACTTGGCGAAATATCGCGCGCACTTCGTCCTTAAATTGGGGCAGGCGCTCGGCAGAAAGGCGCAACGCCGAGGCGTCGTCGTCCGTGCGGGTCAAAAGCTGGTGCAAACGCTGGCCGAGTTCGATCTGGCGGATAGTGCTTATATCAAAATAGGCATCTGCGCCCGCAGCCCGGGCGGCATCGTCCAAGGCGGGGTCGTAGTCATCACTGCACAGGATGCACACCGCGCGGGGTAGGCTCTGGCGGGCGTGGCGCAAGAGCGCAGTCGCCTCGGCACAATTGCTATGCACAATCACCGCGTCAAATTGCCGGGCGTAGAGTTGCAAGCGCGCATCGTCTAAGGAAGATGAGGGCGAGATATGCCAATCCGGCACAGCAGCAGACAGCAGCGCCGCGCAATGTTGAATATACGCCGGCTCGCTAACGAGCAAGATAGTATGGTGCATGAATCCCTATCCTACAAAAAGACGACCTTCTAAATTTGTAAGCACATCGCTAACCGGTGTGCGATTTTAACCTTCGCTCAGAATAGCATAAAATATGCATAAAAACTTGTAAGTGGAAACACCTACAGTAAATCTTATGTTTTATATTAGTTAACTCATTACGAAAGCGCGTTAACGCAACACTTAACGGGGATTCATGCATTTTGCCAAATGATGCGCTTGCGAGGGCGTGCATCTCGTGCTAGTATCCCGCGCTATCGACCGTGTATTTTTTGCGTGTTTTGATTTTAATGACAATTCGAGAAGAATGAGGGATAAAAATGAAACGTCTTTCCGTGCTGATTGTAGCTCTGTTGGTATTAGCCGCCGTTGTGGTGCCCTCTGCGGCGCAGGACGATGGCGAAGGTGTGGTCGTCGTCCCCGCAGGCGAGACCATCAAACTCGGTATGGCAGTTGACCTGAGCAACTTGCTACCCGCCCCCGGTGAAGACATGGCCAACGCCGCGAACCTGGCCGTGATGGAATATAACGAAGACCCGTTCATCGAGGGCTTCGAGGTCGAATTATTGGTGGAAGATGACCGCTGCGCGCCGGAAGATGCCACCTCGGTTGCGAACCTGTTCGCCGCTGACCCCGAAATCGTCGGTGTGGTGGGCCATATGTGCTCGGGTGCTTCGATTGCCGCGTCGGAAATCTATGTCGATGCGCGTATCCCGATGGTGTCGCCGAGCTCCACCGCGCGCGCTTTCACCGACCGGGGCCTGGACATCACCTTCCGCACCGCGTTTAACGACGGCGTGCAAGGCTTGGTCGCCGCCCGCTTCATTATGGAAGTCGTTGGCGCGGAGAACGTCGCCATTTTGCACGACAACAGCGACTACGGCTTGGGCCTGGCCACTGTGGTGCAAGAAACCCTGGAAGAAGCTGGCACGACTGTGTCCGCGTTTGAAGTGATCGACCCCGAAGAGCAGGATTACCGCAGCCAGTTGACCGTCTTGGCTGGCGAGTCGCCCGACCTGATCTACTTTGGTGGCTACCAGAATCAAGCGGCGGGGATTGTCGAGCAAATGCAAGAAGTTGGCCTAGGAGACGCCATTCTGTTCAGCGCCGATGGTGTCTATACCCAAGACTTCCTGGATTTGGCTGGTGAGAGCGCGGATGGCACCCACGTGACCTTCGGTAGCGGCCTCGGCCAAGACGAAGACCTGGATGCTGAATTCGACGCCGCCTACGAAGAAGAATTTGGCGTCGCGCCGGATGAACTCGGCCCCTTCCACGCCCAAGCCTATGACGCCGCCAACGTGCTGCTGAACGCCATCGCCGAAGTGGCCGAAGTGGACGGCGACGGTAACTTGAACATCAATCGCGAAGCGCTGATCGAGGCCATCGGCATGACCGCGGGCTACCAGGGTGTGAGCGGTACGGTTACCTGCACCGAAAACGGTGACTGCGGTTCGATCATCATCGCCGTGTTCGCTGCGGAAGATGGCGAATGGGTAGAAGTTGAAGTGCCCGCCGAATTGCAGGTCTTTGACCCCGAAGCCGCCGAATAAGCCGCTTGATGTTATAGATGAGACTCAGCAGGGGGCCGCGTTGCCTCCTGCTTTTTTTCGTGCATGTACTATTCCAGCAAAATAAAACCCCTCCCCAACCCCTCCCCGAATTCAGGGAGGGGCTATACCAGGCGGAATTTCTCCCCCCGAATTCGGGGAGGGGCTATACCAGGCGAAATTGGTATTCTCCCCCCGAATTCGGGGAGGGGCTATACCAGGCGAAATTGGTATTCTCCCCCCGAATTCGGGGAGGGGCTATACCAGGCGGAATTGGTATTCTCCCCCCGAATTCGGGGAGGGGCTATGCCAGGCGAAATTGGTATTCTCCCCCCGAATTCGGGGAGGGGCTATACCAGGCGGAATTTCTCCCCCCGAATTCGGGGGCAGTTAGAGGGGGGTAAAGGTAAAATATATCTTCTTGATGATGGGTAGATAGCAAGCAATCTATAAGCGTGATGGAGTGAAGGATACGCCCCCATGACCACAACTGCGTTACCGATGCGTTTGATGACGATTGACCGCCTGAAGCTGAGCAACCGCTATTTGCTGGGTGGGGTTTTATTCGCTTTGTTTATCGTGTTCTGGCTGGTGGGGGCGTCCTCCGGCTTGTTTGGCCAACCCCCAGATGCCTGGATCGGCACGGTGTCCGACTCGTTGGTCGTGCTGATGGGCTTGTATACCGCGCTGGGTCTGCTGAATCTGGCGGAGGTGCGCCGCCGCCAACGCAGCGAACAAAACGAGCCGATTACGCCTTTGCTGTTGAATACCATGGGGCTCATTTTGGCCTTCGCGTTTGTGCTGCGCGTGGAATACGTCAGCGAAACCGACCCGCAAACCTTCGTCACCTGGGCGGGGTTGGGCGTGAATGGCGTCATACGCGGCGGGGTGTATGCGCTTATCGCGCTGGGCTATACGCTGGTGTATGGCATCTTGTTTATGATCAACTTTGCGCATGGCGAGGTGATGATGTTCGGCGCGTATGCCGGGTATCTGGCCATGGCGCTGCTCGTGGATGGCGGCAATCAATCGTTCGAGAGCGGCGCGGCCCTGGCGGCGACCTTCATCGTGCCGCTCATCGTCGGAATTATCCTGCTGCCCTTCAGCGACTTGCGCCGCAATGAAGAAGACGGCGAAGTGCAGCGCATCCCGCTAAGCACCTGGGGCGCGTTGCCCGTGCGCTTCATCATTGGCGTGCTCATCGGCTATGGTGCGCTGGTGGGCCTGGGCGGTTACGCCCCGCAGGTCTATCTGCTGGTGATTACGGTGGTGGGCATCCTGTTTGTGATGGCCGTCGGGATGCTGGTCAGCACCCTGGTGAGCATCGTGCTAGAGCGCGTGGCCTATCGCCCTTTGCGCAACGCGCCGCGCCTAGCGCCCCTGATTAGCGCGATTGGCGCATCCTTCTTTTTGCAGCAGGTCGCGCTGCGCATGTTCGGCCCCAATCGCAAGGGCTACGCCGAGCCCAGCCTGCTGAACGAGCCGCGCAATTTTATGATCGACCTGGGCACCCTGGGCGTATTGCCGGTTAGCAAGGTCGGTTTGTTGGTGGTTTTCATGAGCATCTTTTTTATGCTGATGCTCTTTTTCATCGTGCAGCGCACGAAATTCGGGCGGGCCATGCGCGCGGTCAGCGAGGACAAAGAAACCGCCGCGCTGATGGGCATCAACGTGAACCGCACGATTATGCTGACCTTCATGTTGGGTGCCAGCCTAGCGGGCGCGGCGGGCGTGATGCTGGGCCTACGCGGCGAAAATATCGACTTTCGCTTCGGCTTTACGCCGGGCATTAAAGCCTTTACGGCGGCGGTGCTGGGCGGCATCGGCAATATCCCCGGCGCGATGTTCGGTGGCTTCTTTTTGGGGATTGTCGAAGCGTTGGGGCCGTTGTTGCTAGGCTTCGAATTCAAGTGGCAAAACGTCATCGCCTTTAGTATGCTTGC
>DAOTVD010000275.1:0-4518 GCA_034437075.1 Anaerolineae bacterium | reverse complement strand
CGCAATGGATAGGCGCGATAAACGACGACCGTTGCAATGGCCAAGCTGATGAACGAAAACAGTGCGAACTGGTAAAGCTTTTCCAAGTATTTAACTATGCCGCTTGCTTTTGTCGAAAAGGATACCGGCTTGATTTTACCCCCCTCTAGCTCCCCCCGAATTCGGGGGGAGAACTTACTCGTGCGCATAATAGCCCCTCCCTGAATTCGGGGAGGGGCTGGGGAGGGGTAATTATTTTTCTGGAAAAGCCTAAAGCTCCACCGTGCTGCCAATATCCCAAATTTCGGTGCTGAAAAAGATAATCACCATGGTTGAAAGGGCGGCTGTAATCATGGTGGTCATGCGAACGGCTAACGCAAACGGGTTACTCCGGCGAATGGTGCGGGTGATACTGCGCGCATTGGCCAGCAAGCGCCCAATGAAAAAACCATAGGCGGGCGTCGAAGCGGTCAAATTACGGGCCTCAGCGGGAAGTGCCCGTTTCATATGCGCGATCTGTTCATCGGTCAGTTCGCGCATATCATCTAATTCGTCCGGTGCTTCAAATGCATACATCATATTGTGGGGTTGGTCGTGCGCGGCCAGATTGAGCAAATAGCCCAGCGTGTTCAGCATCAGCCCGGTGAAGCGCTGGACGGTCACGCCATTATCCGCAGCTTCGCCCCAGAAACGCGGCGCCAGGCGTTTAATTGAGATCACGCCGACATTGGTCAGGCGGCTGGGCAGGGCGATGGAATAACTCACGAGTTGGGATGATAGCTCGACTTCCGTGACGACCAACAAAAAATGGGGCACACGCTCAATTTTTTCGATAACCCCCAGTTGCAGCAGTTCTAAGGCCGAATAGCTGCCATGGGTTGGGGTGAGATGCGGCCCAACAAACTCGAAAACATCGAACCGTAAATTGGGTATGCGCTTCTGAAGCGTGGCTTCAGCCTGTTTCACGCCATCTTGAACGATGGCGCGCAGTTCATCGTTTTCCCCTTCCACCGGGGTAATCATGACGCCGATTTGAAAACCTTGTTCCATGTTCATAGATGCCTTTCTAACTGCATAGGGTAAGCGCCCCGCATCCTGAGAAGCAGGGCGCCCCACTACAAGACAGGCTTTATTCTTCTAGTTCGCGATTCACGGCGAAGTTCTCCAGTTGATTCGTAAACGCGCGCAGCGTGTCGGCTGCCACTGGGCGCAGGGTATCCCACGGCAACTGCTCGTTTTCCGCGAGTTCGGTCAGCGCATCCCCCAGGGCTGATGCTTCGCTTTCGGTCAGGTCATCCGCCATGGCGAAAATCGGATTCGGGAAAGGCTCGATTTCGGTGATGATGTGCTGCGGAAAGCCATTTGTCGTGAGTATGGCGGTGCGGCAGGTGTCATCTTCCAGGTTATCAAGCGCGGCTTCATTCGTAGCGACGTCAATGATGTCCATATCATCAAGGTCGGCATTTGCATCAGCCCAAACGGCCTGAACAACACGCCAATTGGTATTGGCGACGGCGGGTGTACGGCAAACCGGCCCCGCGAAGCGTGTCTCATCATCGGCGTCGGCGGCCACCACCATTAAGCTCGTGGTCGTTGTTTGGCTGCGCACGCCGCTATAACCACTTTGGATGCAGTCGTTTTCCTGAGCGATGACATAGCCTGTGGCATCCAGCAAAGCGACTTGGGCTTCGTCATCACACAATTCTTCGAGCGCTTCATCATAATCATCCGTTGTGACGACGTTAAGCATCAGGTCAGTCGCATCCATCAACTGCTCGGTGATGGCTTCGGTATCGAGTTCCTCATCCGCCGGAGTGACTAGGTGAATCGTGATGCGGTCGTCAGCGTCGTCTAGTTCATCGGTTTCTTCTTCCAATTCATCGGTGGCTTCTTCGGCTTCATCAGCCGCTTCTTCGATTGCCCCGCCGACGTCTGGCCCTTCGATATCATCTACATCTTCGCCAACTTCCTCAGCAGATTCTTCGATGTCCTGGGTGGTTTCTTCGATGTTTTCATCGGCCTCTTCGACCCCTTCTTCAACATCCTGAGTGGTTTCTTCGGCCCCTTCTTCAACATCCTGGGTGGTTTCTTCGATGTCTTCTTCGACGCCTTGCAGGTCGGACTCTATATCAGCCTGCTCGACATCTTCGGCCCCTTCTTCAACATCCTGGGTGGTTTCTTCGGCCTCTTCTTCAACATCCTGGGTGGTTTCTTCGATGTCTTCTTCAACATCCTGGGTGGTTTCTTCAACGTCTGCATCGGCGGCCTGTCCGGCTTCTTCAATGGCTTCACCAAGTTCTTCGCCGGTATCGTCAAGTTCTTCCCCAGCATCTTCCAGTTCGGCGCCTGGGTCGGGTGTGCTAGCTGGCGTATCGTCTTCAGCATCACACGCGGCGAAAAACAATAGCGCCATTAGCAGGAGAACGATGGTCTTAAAGCGTAACATCTGGGCTTATCTTTCTATTGTCTGTCTCATTTGGGGCAGCATACCACGTCACAAGATGCTTTTATGCGCAAATCCGAACACTTTTCGGGAGCCAACTGGCCTATTTTTAATCTTTTGTAGTGCGCAAAAGGTGCGCGCTGGGCAGGGCTAGCTTTTGTGCTCGGTGCAATCCGCCGGGGTATGTCGATTTACGACTATCTGCGGGCCGAGAGCGTCACAAACGCACGATATAATCCGCAGCGTGTAAGTCATCGGGATGATGCGTGACAACCACGCGCGTTATCGGACACTGCGCCAAGATGTAGAACACTGCCTGAGCATTGCGCAGGCACATCAGATCAATATCCTTGTGTTAAACCAAATCCGCCAGGATATTCAACTGCCGGTGGTCAAGGTGTTTGCGCCAGGACTACGGCATTTCTGGGGGCGGTTCGCGCCAGGGCGTTTGTATGATGTGCCAGTGCACCTGGGGTATGCACCTCGGCCCGAAAGCGCGTTAAATCCGCGTCCGATGCTCCTTTGATGGTATAGCCCTATCCTTGGGCCCGAGCAATAAAGAATAGATGGATATAAAACGAGTATGGGTAAACTGGCCATGAATTATGCCCATCTCGCGGGGGCAAAGATCAGCGACTTGGCGCATTAAAGAATCTGCTGAGGCCGATATACTGTAACCATTGATCAATAAACATATGAAAGGATCACCATGTTAGGTGCCGCTTTACTGTTCTTTATCATCGCATTGATCGCAGCTTTCTTAGGTTTCGGTGGTGTGGCTGGCGCGGCCAGTGGTATCGCCCAGATTCTGTTCGTCGTATTTTTGGTTCTGTTTCTGGTCTCGCTGGTCGCTGGCCGACCCGTCACGACTTAAGACAACACCCAAACTACTCGCTGCCGAGCCCGCCACCGCGCGGGCTCGTGTGATTCTTAGCCATCCTGGATGACTTGCATGATGTTGGGGTTGGCGCGGCCCTGCTCGGCGGAGTCGATGCCGTAGCCCTCGACCCACACATCCTCGATTTCGAAGCCCAGATATTTTACGTTGATGTCGATTTTGCGCACGCTAAGCGGCTTGCGCACCAGGGCCACGATTTCCAGCGAAGCCGGGCCTTTTTCCAGCAGATACTCGCGCATGGCGTTGAGCGTCAAACCCGTATCCACAATATCTTCCACAATAAGCACATGCTGGTCGCGAATGTCTAGGCGAATATCCTTAATGATGTCGGGCTGGCCGGAACTCTGAAAATTTTGGCCGTAGCTCGATACCTTGACCGTATCGAATTCGATGTCCATAAAGCCTAAATCCCACAAGGTGCGCATCAAATCGGCGGCGACCATCACCGCGCCATTCACCACCGCGATCATCTGGATTTTCTGGCCGCGATAATCATAGGCAATATCTTTGGCCATGATGCGAATCCGGTCGCGGATTTCGTAGCGCGAATACAAAATTTCTTTACGTGCCATGGGCCGCCTCGTGCAATAACTCGTCAATTTCGTGCAGGGCAAGGGGTTGAATATCCGCTTTGCGCTTCACTTCTTGCGTAATGCGCTTCAGTGTGTCGTCCGAAAGCGCTAAGCCCAGCGTTTGCGCCCGGTCACGGATGGCGTTCCAACCGGTCAGGCGATGACCAATGGCCACCTCGCGCGAGAGGCCAAAGTCCGCCGGGTCGATAATCTCATACGTGCTGGGGTCGGCCAGCACAGCTTTGGCGTGGATGCCCGCTTTATGAATGAACGCGCTCGACCCCGTAATATAGTTATTGAACGGGATGCCGATACCGCACCATTCCCCGATCAGGCGATCCAGCTTGGGCAGCAATGTGAGGTCGTATTTGCTGACGAAATTCCGGTCGAGCGTATATAGGCGCGCGATGAGGCCGCCCAGCGGCGTGATGCCGTTGCGCTCGCCAATGCCCAAAATCGTCGTATCAACATGGGTTGCCCCGGCTTCCAACGCTTCGCAGGCATTCGCAATAGCGCAACCGCTGTCGTTGTGGCCGTGATATTCAACATCTAAATGGGTCAGCCGCACGAGTTGTTCCACCATATGAAAGACCTGTGTCGGCAAGGCAATCCCGACGGTATCCGCC